>JAYUPB010000056.1:0-140418 GCA_043760405.1 Sphingomonadales bacterium | reverse complement strand
TTTATCAAAAAAATCAACAAGTGTGCGCTGATGCAAGAGCGCATATTGGCCGAGATGGTCAGGCAAAAACTGCGAAAGGTTGCGTTCAAAATAGTCGAAATTGGCATCGACCTCTGATTTCAGCACATCCACGATAAGGCACTCCCTTTGACCGCATTTTTAATCCAATCAGAAGTCACGCAAAAGCAGAATGCGATAGGGTGAGTCATGGATGAGTCCAGTTGCTATCATATCGCGTGGCCGTCGGTGTCGATCATCACTTCGCGCCGGCCGACATGGTCGGGGCGGCTGACCAGTCCGTCGGCCTCCATTCGTTCAACAAGGCGGGCGGCGCTGTTGTAGCCGACACGCAGCTGGCGCTGAACATAGCTGGTGGAGGCTTTCTGGCTTTCGGCGACGACCTGCACCGCGCGGCGGTAAAGCTGATCTTCGGCGCTGTCCTCACCCGAAGGCGCGCCATCGAGTGACCAGCCGCCTTCTTCGGGTTCTTCGGTCACCGCCTTGATATATTCGGGAACCCCTTGACCGCGCCAGTGATCGGCAATTGCGCGCACCTCTTCATCGGACACAAACGGCCCGTGGACGCGAGCGATCTGCTTGCCGCCGGGCATGTAGAGCATATCGCCCTTGCCGAGCAGCTGTTCTGCACCCTGTTCGCCAAGGATGGTGCGCGAATCGATCTTGGACGTAACCTGAAAACTGATGCGGGTCGGCAGGTTGGCCTTGATCACGCCGGTAATGACATCGACTGAGGGGCGCTGTGTCGCCATGATCAAATGGATGCCCGCCGCGCGTGCTTTCTGGGCGAGCCGCTGGATCAGAAATTCAACCTCCTTGCCCGCCGTCATCATCAGGTCGGCGAGTTCATCGACGATCACCACAATTTGTGGCAGCGGTTCGAAATCGAGTTTTTCTTCCTCATATTGCGGCTGGCCAGTGTCAGCGTCATAGCCGGTCTGCACGCGACGCCCCAGTGATTGCCCCTTGGCACGGGCGGCGCGCACCTTTTCATTAAAGCTCGACAGGCTGCGCACCCCGACCGATGCCATCATCCGGTACCGGTCCTCCATCTGTTCGACGGCCCATTTAAGCGCACGGATCGCCTTGGCGGGTTCGGTGACGACGGGGGACAGCAGATGGGGAATATCGTCATAAATACTCAGTTCGAGCATTTTGGGATCGATCATGATCATCCGGCATTGTTCAGGGGTCAGCTTATACAGCAGCGACACGATCATCGCGTTCAGACCGACCGATTTACCCGACCCCGTGGTCCCCGCGACCAACAGATGCGGCATCGGGGCGAGATCTGCAATCACCGGATCGCCGGCGATATTCTTGCCAAGGATGATCGGCAGCTGGGCGGTTTGATCCTCAAACGCGCTTGATGCGACCAGTTCGTGCAGCACCACCGATTCGCGCTTGGCATTGGGCAGTTCTATGCCAATGACAGTGCGGCCCGGAATGGTCGCAACACGCGCGGACAGGGCCGACATGTTGCGGGCAATATCATCGGCCAGCTGGATCACGCGGCTTGCCTTGATCCCTGACGCCGGTTCGAGTTCATACATTGTCACCACAGGGCCGGGGCGCACCTCAACAATTGATCCTTTGACGTGGAAATCATCAAGCACGGTTTCAAGCAAACGGGCATTGCGTTCCAGGGCGGCCTTATCAAGCGTTCCGCCAGTCGATGGCGGCGGCGGGGCGAGCAGGCTGAGCGGGGGCAGGACATAGCGGTCCCGCAGATCAAGCTGTGATTGGCGTGGTTTTTCGGAGCGCACCGGCGGCGCTGCGGCGGCGCTGCGATCATTGATGACAGGCTTTGGCCGTTCTGCACCCGGCACTGGCACAGGGCGCGCGCCGTCACGTCCACCATCACGCGGAGCGGGCTTAGCGGCAGCTGCTGCGGAGAGTGCGGGCGCTTCTCCAGCGTCCAACCGCTGCTTGCGCTGGAACCAGGCGCGTTCATCGGCGTCTAGACCCAGGCTTTTGGCCCATATGATGATGCCGCTCAGCGCCAACACTGCGCCGACCCCCCACAGGGTCCACGCTGCATAGGGGGTGACAGGCACAAAACTGATCAGCCATGATACTGCGCCTGCGCCCATAAAGCCCAAAGCGCCGCCAAGCCCCGCAGGCAGGCCGTCAATGGTACCGGGATGGACAAGCGAGAGCGCGGTATCAATCAAACAAATGCCCAACAGTGCGGTCATCATCCGCCTGCCCCACCCCGCCACGGATATGGCGCGCCACAATCGCCGGGCAATCAGCAACAGCATCGGCACCAACAGGCCAACGACAGGGCCAATCGTCCACAACAGGCCGTCAGACACCCATGCACCCGGACTGCCTAACAAATTGCGCGCGGGGCCACCCGCTGCGGTGTTCATCGACGGATCACTGGGATGATAACTGGTCAGCGCAAGGACGATCAGCAGCGTCGCCAGACTCAGCACGACCGCGCCGATCAAAGCCCCACTGCGGACCGCGCCGCGTTTCACCGATGTCCGCCATCCCGGCGCGCGCGTTGCCATGTTCGGCCTCCCTCTCTGCTTAATGCGCCGCAGGGTGACTCGCCGTCAAGGGTTTGGGCCGGGTTAGCGTAAATAACAGCTTGACGATTCATGCCATCAACGGCATATTCCATTCATGGCATGTGAAGTCGAATATACCGATGAATTCGGCGATTGGTGGTCATATCTGACCGACGCGGAACAGGTTGATGTTGCGGCAATGATCAACCTGCTGGAGGCCCGCGATGTGCGGCTTGGCTTTCCCCAATCGTCGGGGATCAATGGTTCACGGCATAGCCACATGCGCGAATTGCGGATTCAAAGCGGCGGAAAACCCATCCGCATCTTCTATGCCTTTGATCCGCGCCGTGCCGCCATATTGTTGATTGGCGGTGATAAAACGGGTGATGGTCGATTTTATGAGGTTTTCGTGCCTATTGCGGATGACCTTTACGATCAGCATCTTGAAATATTGAAAAAGGAAGGTGCATTATGAGCGGACGGAACAGTTTCGATACACTGCGTGCGGGGATGACCCCCGCCCAGAAAAAGGCCGTCGCGCGCAAGGTTAAGGCGCTGCGCACGGACATGACATTGGCCGAACTGCGCCAAGCGCGCCAGCTTACCCAGGAAACGTTGAGCGGCACGCTGCAAGTCGGGCAGGCGGCGGTCGCCAAAATGGAAAAACGCACCGACATGTATGTCGGAAATTTGCGCCGCTTTGTCGAAGCGATGGGCGGCGAACTCGATGTCGTCGCGCGCTTCCCAGAAGGTTCTGTGAAAATCAGCAATTTCGCTGAAATTGGTGATGTGGGTGGCTAAATATAGTCCCGTTTGAACATTAACGTGGTATACACTCTAAAGTGGGAAGGGCGGGTTCGCATCGCCCTTCCCACGGGCGTCGGCTCAGGCGATACCGGGTTCAGGCGGTACGCGCCGTGCCCAATGCCGCCTGCCGCCGCTTATTCGTTTTGCGCCCAGTGGTTTTGCGCCCATTGGCTTTACGCATGCCGCCACCGACAAGGCCAAAGCCAAAGATCATCATCGCCCACGTCGCGGGTTCGGGGACGGCGGCGGTGTCGGAGAAGCCAGAGACAGTCAGCGTCGCGAATTGGTCTGCGCCAAAAATTTGTGAACTATGGGTGCCAACCGTCGCGAATGAACCGAAATTGAAATAGTAATATGTTTCAGCCAAACTGGCAGTGCCAAAACCAACGGTCTCGTAACTGGGATGAAAGTTCGTATCCATCCGCTGATCGCCACAAGTTTCGCCGCCGGGCGCGAAGGTCACCGTGCAACTCGTCAAGTTGGCGAGAGGAATGATGTTGTCACCCGTCAGGAAAGTTGGCGTTGTGTATACAAACGAACCAAAAGGTGCGCTATAGGACGATGTCGCGTCGAAAGTATAAGTCACAGCCGCGCTGGCACTTCCCGCCATGCCCAGCGCCATTGCGGCAAGGCCCGCCCGCAGTATCATTTTATGCATCTTTTTCATCATACACCCCAAATTATGCGCCGCGCGTGTGCAGCGATTGATCCCAGCGCGACCCGGATCGGCGGAGGGCCGTCCTATGCGGCGCACTTCCACTGGCACATCTGGCGTGTGGCGCAGCGTGCGTGAATAGTGCGTTTGCATCATGGCTAACAAATAATTCACACTGTCTGGAAATGGGACGATCCCTGTCTGGCATTTGGGTATGTTGGCTTTTTCGCGCACATGCGCCATGATACATTTGTATCATGGCCTTATAAGGCACAGCCCTCCAAAAGGGGATGAAGGGCAAGTACAGAGTGAGGGCAGCGTGGGGATTGAAGCGGAAACAAACCACTTTATCGCCCATATGTATGAAAGCGCATTTCACCTGCCGCTGACCGCGTTTAAGGACGCGACACTGGCCAGCATAGCGGACATCATTCCCTGCACGTCGGGCATTTGGGCGTCGGGCGTGCACGATGCGAACATGATTTTCAGTGTCGCTGCCTTCAACTATCCCCCTGAACGGATGATCGAATATGCCTTTAATTGGCAGGATCATGATTTTGTGCGTGATGCGGCGGTAAAATCTCCCGGCAAGGCGTTTCGTAATGAAGATGTGATGCCGATCGACGCCTATCACAAGACAGACATTTACCGGCATTATTCAGGACCAAGCGGGATTGAACATGCGTTGGGCGCGGCCAGTGCAGACCCCATCACCACGGTTGGTGAACTGATATTCCTGTTTCGGTCTGATCCGGCGGCGCATTTTTCTGACGAGGACTGCGCGCGGTTGGAATTGCTGTTGCCGCATCTTGTTGCGGTGTGGCGTCACCGGCAAATGCTGCATTTGTTTGAACGGGATAAGGGACAAAAGGCTGATCTGGAATCCTTGGCCAGCGGTCATGCGGTGGTGGATGACATGGGGTTCATACAGGCCGCGGATGATGATTTCAGCCGGCACATGCGCACGGCGTTTGCGGATTGGTCCGGGCCATTGCTGCCCGCGCCAATTTTTGCATTGTTTGCGGGGAATACGGACAGCTGGGTGTGCGGATCACACCGGTTTACACTCATGCGCGGGGATGGCCGCCATATCGTAAAAGTGTCTGATCTTGGCGATGATGCCTGGCTGACCCCCGCTGAACACCGGACGGCAACACTTTTTGCTGAAGGCAAGACATCCCCCTCTATTGCCAGCGCGCTTGACCTTAGCACCGCGACCGTGCGCAACCAGATTGCGGCGGCTTACGGCAAACTTGGGGTCCACACCAAGGTTGACCTGTTGCGGGCGCTTTCCAAACGCAGCTAATTTGGGTTGATCTGTTCCGGTTGGGCTTCACCTTCCCCTCAATATCGGCTAAACCACAGGCATGAACAGACATGATGTGATCATCCTGGGTGGCGGCCTGATCGGGCAGACGCTGGCATTGGCGCTGAACGCGCACGGCCTTTCATCGGCGGTGGTCGATCCGGTCGATCCGGACGCCACCTTGGCGGCTGGATTTGATGGCCGGGCAAGTGCGATTGCCTCTGCCAGTTGGCGGATGCTGGATGCCATTGGCGTGGCGGCGGACCTTGCCCCGCATGGCTGTGCGATCCGCCGGATTGAAGCACGCGACGGGCTGTCGCGGGACTGTCTGGATTTTACGCCCGACGCAGGCGATGCGCCGCTTGGCACGATGGTTGAAAACCGGGTCTTGCGGCAGGCACTGCGTAAAGCGGCGCGCGCGGCTGAACACGTCACGCTCCACATGCCCGCGCGCACGGTGACGCTTGACCGCAATGCTGACGGGGTGCGCGCAGTGTTGACCACGGGTGAAACACTCACCGCGCCGTTGGTGCTGGTGGTTGAAGGGCGCGGGTCTGAAACGCGGGCAAAGGCCGGGATTGCGATTGCGCAGTGGCGGTATAATCACCGCGCGATCATCGCCGCCTTTGATCACACCCTGCCTCACGACAATGTCGCGCATGAAATCTTTTATCCGGCCGGCCCCTTTGCTTTGTTGCCGATGCTGCCCGGCACCCGGTCTGCACTGGTGTGGACAGTCGCTGAAAAGGATGCGGCGGGCGTTTTGGCGCTCAGCGACCGGGCCTTTGCAGCAGAGGTGCAGAAACGCACAGGCGGGGTCGTGGGCGATGTCACACTGGCCACGCCGCGTTCCTCCTATCCGCTGGGTTTTCACCATGCCGCACAGATTACGGCGCAGCGGCTGGCGTTGGTCGGGGATGCGGCGCACGGCATTCACCCGATTGCTGGTCAGGGGCTTAATCTGGGTTTTCGTGATGTGGCCGCTTTGGTTGAAGTGCTGGTGGACGGCGCGCGGCTGGGGCTTGATCTGGGCGATGCACAGCTGCTTGCGCGCTATCAGCGGTGGCGCAGTCTGGATACATTTGCCGTCGCGCTCGCCACGGACGGCCTGACGCGGCTGTTTGGTATTCCCGGCAAAACCGCGTCAAAGGTGCGGCGTTTCGGGATGAACCTGGTGCAGCGCACCCCGCCACTCAAGGCACGGTTCATGGCCGAAGCGCGCGGTGAAACCGGGGTCCTGCCCAAATTGCTTCAGGGTGAAATGGTCTGAAGCGCCCGCGCTTCCTCAATCAGCATGACCGGCACACCGCCCCTGATGGGATAAGCGACGCCCGCCGCCTCTGAAATCAGCTCCTGCGCGGCGGCGTCATAAATCAGCGCGGTGCGCGTGATCGGGCAGACAAGGATTGCCAGCAAAGCAGGATCAAGTGCCGTCTGGTTCACGCCGTGATCACAAAAATTTCACTGTAACGTCACACGTTCATCACCGTCATGCCGTCCAAAAAACTGCATCAGCTGAATGATCAAATCGGTGCGGGTCGACAAATCAGGGGCCTCCAGCAGCGCCTGTTTGGCGGCCGCATCAAACGGTGCAATCTGGGCGATGCCGTTGACCAAAGCCTCATCATCAAGCCGCGTCACCGCTTCCCAATCGACAGCATAGCCCTGCGCATCGGAAAAACGCCGCGCCTCCCGCTCCAAACTCGCGCGTTCGACAAGTTCGAGGGTGGGGGTGTCATCGCCCTCTGCGATCAATTCGGCTTCAATCTGCCGGAACGACGTTGTGACATCGAGTTCGCGGACCAGCGTGAAGCGCGATAACCCCTCCAGCACGATGTTATACCGCCCTTCGTCCAGCGCCTCAACTTGGCTAATTTTACCGACGCAGCCGATGGAAAACAGGGTCTGGGTTTCACGGTGGCCCGGAATGCCGGCGTTGCGCGGCTGGATCATCCCGATCTTGCGGTCACGGGCCAGCGCATCCTTGACCAAAGATTGATAGCGCGGCTCAAAAATATGCAGCGGCAAATGCATGCGCGGGAACAAGAGCGCGCCGGGCAACGGAAAGATTGACAGGCGCGTGGTGGTGGTAACGCTCATGTGAACAGCACCGCAGACAAGCGCCGCCGTTGCGCGCTGACCCACGGATCACCCACGCCGACGACTTCAAACAGCCGCAGCAATTGCGTGCGTGCGGCCCCGTCATTCCAATCGCGTTCGGCGGCAATGATCGCCAGCAAATGGTCCGCCGCCCCGTCGCGGTCGCCCGCCGCCATCAGGCCGCCTGCCAGCGTAAAGCGCGCGGCGTGATCGTTCGGATGGGCCGCAACCGATGCGATCAGCCCGCTCAAATCCGCCACTGGCTTGGCATCCTTGGCAAGAGTCAGCGCCGACAGTGCCCGTGCCATCGCAACATCACCCTGTTGTTCGGGCGTCAGCGTTTCGACAATGGCCTCTGCCTCCCCCATGCGACCAGCAGCGATCAGCGCGCGGATCAGCCCTGCCAAAGCCACCATATTGTCGGGGGCCATGTCGGTGATCTGCATAAAGATGCTCGCCGCGCGTTCGCTGTCGCCGCCCGTCAGCACCTCTTCGCCCATCGCGATTAGCGGCTCAATTTCCTGCTCCAAAGCTTGAACTTCCCCTTGCACCGGCAATTGTTTGAGGATCTGGTCGATCATCTTGGTCAACTGGCTTTCGGTGCGCGCGGGCGTCAGGTCTGCGACCAATTTCCCCTGAAACATGGCATAAACAGTGGGGATGGATTGCACGCGAAACTGTTCGGCAATCAGTTTGTTGTCGTCAACATTGACCTTGGCGAGCATGACGCCCTTATCGGCATAATCAGCCGCAACCTTTTCAAGCAGCGGGGTCAAGGCCTTGCACGGCCCGCACCATTCCGCCCAAAAGTCCAGAATCACCAACTGCGTCATCGATGGCTCGATCACATCGCGCTTGAACGCATCAATCGCGTCTTTCTCTGCCGCGCTCATCCCCAGGGTCGCCAAAACACCATCTCCTTTGCCTTATCCCCCTTATGTGGGGAGGCGGGGGGCGGTGACAAGTCTCAATTCACGCAAAGGGGACTTGCAATGCAAGATGCGCGCTTGTAATAGCCCGCTTCCCGCGCAAGACATCGTCTTTGCGCCAGCGCCAGAGCGGGCGTAGCTCAGGGGTAGAGCACGACCTTGCCAAGGTCGGGGTCGAGGGTTCGAATCCCTTCGCCCGCTCCAGCAGCATCATCCACATGGACCTCCATTTGCGCCAACGGCGCCAGCAGTGGCTGGTGACAGTGGCTGCATATCCCGGCCGCCGCATCTTTGGTGATGCGACGTTTGCGTATCATATCAATGCGCTGCCGCAATTTTTCCACGATTTCATCCTGCTCTAAAGGGTCTAATTCTGACGCAGATGTGAACTGCCCCGTGACGGGATCACGCCCCGCCCCCAAATCACCGCGCTTGATCAACAGATGGAGCGTCGCTGTATCGGGTTTGCGCCGCACCTCAACGATTTTGCCGTCGCGGAAAATCGTCTGATCCACCCCTTGTGTGGCGTGGCGGTATGCGGTTGCGATCAGGCTGGTCTGCGCGCGCGCCAATGCCGCGTCCCAATCCTGCGCAAATTGGGCATCGCCGCCGCGCCGTCGATAGGCCGATGTTGATGATAAGTGCACCGTCCGGCACGCATCGCGGACACAGCCGGTTTCCGCCAACACGTCTAAAAACCGCACCACCCGCTGCGCGGTCCAGCCATCACGGCGGGCAGTGGGCTTTGCTTTGGTGCTAGGTTTGGCAGGGCGGAGATTGGGTTTTGAAGGGCGCATGGCGAATCACTCCCGTTGACAGAGCAGGATGATTAACCGATTTGGTTATGTGTAGGACAGGGGATAATGCACAGGGTTGGCCCCATCGTTATTCATTTGCGGACATTGGAATATAAGCGGAGAATGAACGGAGCAGTGGTTCAAATCCAGCGAGGCGATATTCCTCATCTGCTTCATATCGACTCTGACTTTCAAATCCAGTTACCTTAATCGAATAATTTATACCTTCCAGCCACTCAAGTTCCAGAAGCCGACCATGGGGTAGGCGTATAAATACAGTATCACACGCAACGATTTTAGTTAAATCCACGTCTTCCATTGTAAAACCCCTCTTTAGGTAAAATGCTATCTATCAACATAAATATTATTATTATGCCATTCAACAATATCTTTATCTAACGCAAATCGCACAGGATCAAAAATTTTCATTCGGTGATACCGCGAAAAATAGTCACGCGTAGGGCCATTATGATTTTCGCGCAGTGCCCGTGAAATATTGACGCCACCGTCAAACTGTATCGTGATCAATCCTCGGTCAAAGGCGCGGTCAAACGTCGCAGAAAGCGCAAATCCGTTTGCAGGGTTATGGCGGTTTATCTCGTCTACACCCCAAGGCTTGATGTGGCTGGCGTTCAAAAGTCGCACGTCTGCGATGCCAGTTATGCAGCAACGTTCGTCAAAATTTGCAAGGACGGCGCGGCGGAAAAATTTTTGGCCGATACGCCTTTCTATTGTTGCCTGAATAGTCGAAGCACCTTGATAAGGCTCATAAGAAAAGGGTGTTGCCACGTCCTTTACGCGCTGCGTCGGTAAGGTCACTTCTGCGTGGTCCCAATGTCGCTCTGCGGCGCTGACAAGGGATGTCCAATCATTGTAAAACTGCGCCCACATCTGACGATCCAGGTTAGAAGCTCCTGACAAACCCTTACGACCAGATTCAACAATTTTTGGATCAATACTAGCAAAATTGGAAAGCTTCATTGCAACTGAAGAATTAGAACGACCAATGATATGCGCGAGCTTTTGTATCTCAGGGTTTCGTTGATCCAATTGGCCAAATGGAAGTTGGAAATATAAATAGAGTGCCAACCGCGTTTCTTCTTCTGTCCAGCGACGTGTGGCCATATTTAAGTATCACTTTCAAAATCAGAATTTACTATAGTATAGTGCGGAATAAATAGGGCAAGTGGAAGAAAGAATATGATCATATTGATGCATATAAAAATCAGCCCAGGTTTGTCGGGCTTGACAAAACTATGTGAAACACATATAAATGATCATTGAATTTGATCCTGCCAAAGACACAGTGAATGTGGCGAAGCATGGCCTATCTCTGCTGTTTGGGCGGCAGGTGTTTGATGATCCTGCACATATCATTTTGGCATCATTCCGCCCGATTGATGGAGAAGATCGTTACAAAGCAGTTGGGTTCATTGAAGGCAAATTCTACACGGTGGTTTATAATCAGCGTGGCAGGGGGTTCAGATTTATCTCAGTGAGGCGAAGCAATGCGACAGAACAAAGAGATTATGATCGCCATTCCGGCGGACCCGGATGATCCTGAGGATTTTGACGTTTCGGTTGCGGGGCTTGAGCGGGGGTTGATGGGGCGGCGTATTCGGATGTTACGGAACGCGCTGGGTCTCAGTCAGGAGGGCTTTGCCGCAACTTATGGCATTCCGCTCGCCAATATCCGCCAATATGAAATCGGGCGGCATATGCCGCCGCCTGCGGTGCGGGCTTATTTAAAAGTGATTGCGGCGGAGCCGGAGGTTGCGGCGCGGGCTTTGGTGGCATAGGCGGGCCGGTGTTTCCATGCGGTCCGGATCAAGCCCGAAATCGGGGGCTGTAGCTGTCGTATTGCGCACATTCCCTTACCCCCGCCCTTGACTCCGCCCCCCCATCGTCGCAACGGCTTCCCATACCGATTAACCCGTTTTGCGGATGGACTGCGGGGCACGCGTGACGCTGCCTCTTCCCCCGACCGGCGCAAAACCACATTGCGATAGGGCATGATTATGACCGCCATTGGCCACGATACACTTTCCACCCGTTCAACCCTGACTGTCGGCGACCAGAGTGTGGATTATTATGCACTGTCCAAGGCGGCGGCGCAGCTGGGGGATGTGTCGCGCCTGCCCTTTTCGATGAAGGTGTTGCTGGAAAATCTGCTGCGGTTTGAAGACGGCGGTTTTACCGTGTCGGTCGGGGATATTCAGGCGCTGATTGATTGGCAGAAAGACCCCAAATCCACCAGCGAGATTCAATATCGCCCCGCGCGGGTTTTGCTTCAGGATTTTACCGGCGTGCCGTGCGTGGTTGATTTGGCCGCGATGCGCGATGCGATGACGAAATTGGGCGGCGACGCGCAGAAAATTAACCCGCAGGTGCCCGTGCATCTGGTGATCGATCACAGTGTGATGGTCGACGAATTCGGTCACCCAAAGGCGGCTGAACAAAATGTTGAAATAGAATATCAACGCAACAGCGAACGGTATGATTTCCTCAAATGGGGCAGCAAGAGCCTTGCCAATTTTAAGGCGGTCCCGCCGGGAACCGGCATTTGCCATCAGGTCAATCTGGAACATATTGCTCAAGCGGTGTGGACCAGCGTTGCCCCCGACGGCAAAACCATTGCCTATCCCGATACATGCGTCGGAACAGACAGCCACACAACAATGATCAACGGTCTGGGTGTGCTCGGCTGGGGCGTTGGCGGGATTGAGGCAGAGGCAGCGATGCTCGGTCAGCCCGTGTCGATGCTGATTCCAGAGGTTGTCGGGTTTAAGCTCACCGGCGCAATGGCCGAAGGGATTACCGCAACCGATCTGGTGTTGACCGCAACCCAGATGCTGCGCGCCAAGGGCGTTGTCGGGCGCTTTGTTGAATATTACGGGCCGGGCCTCGATGCGCTCAGCCTTGCAGACCGTGCGACGCTTGCCAATATGGCGCCAGAATACGGCGCGACCTGTGGTTTCTTTGGTATTGATGAAAAAACGCTCGATTATATGCGGTTGACCGGGCGTGATGAAAGCCAGATTGCCCTGACCGAAGCCTATGCCAAGGCGCAGGGTCTGTGGCGTTATGCCGACGCGCCCGATCCCGTCTTTACCGATACGCTCTCGCTTGACATGGGGTCAGTTGTGCCGTCGCTCGCGGGGCCAAAACGGCCGCAGGATAAGGTCATCCTGACCCAGGTTGATGATGTGTTTAACAAGGATTTGATCGACACTTACAATCATGACGGCGCGAAACGCGTTGCGGTTGCGGGTGCGTCGCATGACATTGGTGACGGTGACGTGGTGATTGCCGCAATCACCAGCTGCACCAATACGTCGAACCCCAGCGTGCTGGTCGCGGCCGGTTTGGTCGCGCGCAAGGCCAATGCTTACGGCCTCAAACCAAAGCCTTGGGTCAAAACATCGCTCGCGCCGGGATCACAGGTGGTCACCGACTATCTTGACCGCGCGGGGCTGACTGCGGATCTGGACGCGATCGGCTTCAATCTGGTCGGCTATGGCTGCACGACCTGCATTGGCAACAGCGGGCCTCTGGCTGAACCGATCAGCAAAGCGATCAATGGCAATGATATTGTTGCCGCCTCAGTCATTTCGGGCAACCGCAACTTTGAAGGGCGGGTGTCGCCTGATGTGCGTGCAAACTTCCTCGCGTCGCCGCCGTTGGTGGTCGCTTATGCGCTTAAAGGCACGGTAACACAGGACTTTACGACCACTCCCATCGGTCAGGCCACCGACGGCACGGACGTCTATTTGCGCGATATTTGGCCAACCAACGCAGAAATCGCTGATACAATGGCCGCCAACATTGACCGGTCGATGTTCACCGCGCGCTATGCCAGTGTTTATAAGGGCGATGCGCATTGGCAAAAGATACAGGTTGAGGGGTCTGACACCTATCAATGGCGCGCGGGCAGCACATATGTTGCCAACCCGCCTTACTTTGACGGGATGAGCATGACCCCGGCACCCGTGACCGACATCATCGAAGCAAAGCCGCTTGCGATCCTGGGCGATTCGATCACCACCGATCACATCTCGCCAGCGGGCAGCATCAAAGAAGACTCACCGGCCGGAAAATTCCTTTTAGAACATCAGGTTAGCAAGGCAGACTTCAACAGTTACGGCGCGCGCCGCGGCCACCACGACGTCATGATGCGCGGCACTTTCGCCAACATCCGCATCAAAAATGAAATGGTCCCCGGTATCGAAGGCGGCATGTCATCCTATGACGGTGAAACCATGCCGATCTATGACGCGGCGATGCGCCACAAGGCCGACGGCACGCCTTTGGTCGTGATCGCGGGCAAGGAATATGGCACCGGCTCCAGCCGCGATTGGGCGGCAAAGGGCACCAATTTGCTGGGCGTCCGCGCGGTCATCGTTGAGTCGTTCGAACGGATCCACCGCAGCAATCTGGTCGGCATGGGCGTACTGCCTTTGCAATTCATCGACGGCACCGACCGCAAAACATTGAAGCTTGATGGGTCGGAAACCTTCACGATCATGGGTGTGGCGGACTTGAAACCACGCCAAGAAGTGAAGGTCACCATGACCCGTGCCGACGGCATTGTCGAAACCTTCCCTACCCTATGTCGCATCGATACCGCCAACGAGGTCGAATATTTTATGAACGGCGGGATTTTACACTATGTGCTGAGGAAGCTGGCGGCTTAGGAGTTTGATATAGTATAGTTGATGATCTCGCGCTAAAGCTATCCACTGCCTATGGATCAGCTAAGCAAGATGAAAAAGTGGTACAAATCCACCTTTTTGGTATCGCAAACGCAAATCTGCTTTCATCAGTGTCGTTGCCAGACCTTCTTGCTCGCGCTGATATGCCTGACTCCTCTAAAACTGAGCTTAGGAAAGGTATGCGTTTGGCTCGGTTTGTAGCGGTACAATAATCGGCACAGTTGACTCACCTCCTCAAAGTCATCTAAAGATGACAAATGTATGAGGTGCAGCAAACCACTGTCTATGTGGAATGGTTTCAGACGATAAGGGATCAGGTGATCCGAGGCCGGATTGCAGCGCGGATAGAGCGAGTGCAGCTTGGCAATTTTGGTGATGTCAAATCAGTCGGCGATGGTGTTCACGAACTCCGTCTAACCTTTGGCCCGGGCTACCGCGTTTATTTTATGCAACGCGAAGAGCGGATCATCTTGCTCCTCTGCGGTGGAGATAAGGGTGGCCAATCGCGAGACATTGCGCGCGCCAAACAAATGGCATCGACATTGGAGAGACAAATATGACCATAGAAATCACAAAATGGGACGCCGCTGAGCATCTTGAAAATGACGAATCTATTGCCGCCTATCTCTCCGATGTCATGGAGAACGGCGATCAAAAACATATTGTCCATGCACTCAATACGGTCGCGCGTGCACGCGGGATGACTCAGATTGCGCAGGACGCAGGGATTGGGCGACAAGCACTCTATAAATCACTTGGTGAGAGTGGAAACCCAACGCTTTCAACGCTGCTTGGCGTTTTTAAGTCGCTTGGCCTCAATTTGTCGGTTCACACCTAAACCCGCAGCACAGCCCCTGCTGCTGCCACCGCCAGCAACCCGACCACCACAGTGCGCCAGATGTGGTCAGGGATGCGACCGAAAAACTTTGCGCCAATGTGGTTGCCTGCAATCATCAGGGGAAGGCAGATCGCGGTTAGCATCATCAGGTCCTGGTCGATCATCCCGCGCAGTGCTGCGACCAGCGTGGCCATTGTCGATGTTGCAAAAAACACCGTGATCATTGACCCGCGCGCCACTGCAGGGGGCACAGCGTCACGGATGAAATAAAGGATCACCGGCGGGCCTGGCATTGCTGCGAACCCGTTCAAAATGCCAGACGCAAACCCTGTCACGGCAAGATGCAGCGCGGATCGATTGGGCACTGCCACGCGCGGGATCAGGAAAAAACTGAAACAGCCAAGCGCAATTGCAGCGATGGTCAGGCGCGCGGTGTCTGCGGATGTGACGGAAAGAAGCCACAGCCCAAGCGGTGTCGAAACACAGGCGGCAAGCGCAATTCCGGTCACCGCGCGTTTGTCGATCATGCCAAGAGCATGGCGGACGCCGAACGGCCCGATCAACATTTGTAACAAGATTGCGAGTAATACGGCCTGTGTTGGCGCCATGACGAGACCCAGCAAAGGCACGGCGAGGATCGCAAATCCAAAACCCGTAAGACCCCGGATTACGGCTGAAACTGCAACAATCCCAAGGAGTGTTACAAAGGCAGTCGGGGTCAGTGCGATGCCCAGCACGAAAAGAATCCCCTCACCCAAGCGCGGGTGCCAGCCAATCGGGGATCAACGCGTCGCCGGGATCGCTGACCGACCGTCGTTCGACCAGCCCCCCGGGCACAACGAACAGCCGCCGGTTGACTTTGCTGCGGTAATTCATCCGCGCGGTGTTTTCCTGCCCGATATAACAGCCTTTGGTAAAACTGACGCCGTTCAGTTCTGCGGCGTTGGCCTCAAGCCAAAGTGTCTTATCCTGGCCAAGCTCAGCACTGCCCTCTGCAACGCCGAGGGAAAGACGGTGTTCAGGGTAGCCAATTGCTGCCGCTGTCGGCGGGGCGAGCCAACGATGACCAAGCGCTGGCAAACGGGGGTCGGGTGCGCCCACTTCGCCGCCAAGCGACCAATGAACGGCCAGTGCAGGATCGCGTCCCATCACAATCGCACGGCGCAAGCGGTAGAGCGACAGACGTTTAATCAGCGCATCAGCCTGTGCATCCTCGCAATCAATCAACAGATCATCACCGTCTTCCCAAACAATGAAGTCAAACAAGGCCTTGCCCTGCGGGGTGAGCAGCCCTGCCCAGACGGGCAATGGCCCCTGCATATCGTTGGTGATCAAACCTTGGAGGAAGCCGCGCACGTCATCCCCCGACAATCGAATCACCGCGCGGTCAATGAGGGTGGTTTTCATCATAGACCCCCTCTAATACGGCTTTGCCGCAAACCCAAACAGGAGAAACCATGTCTGATCGTCTGACCATCCGTCGCCCTGATGATTGGCATGTCCATTTGCGAGACGGAAACATGCTGCGCGGTATCGTTGGGCATACGGCGCGTCAGTTTGCCCGGGCGATTGTGATGCCGAACCTGCCATCGCCAGTAACAAGCGCGGATGCTGCCGTGGCGTATCGTCGCCGGATCATGGCAGCATTGCCCATGGGAACTGACTTTACGCCGTTGATGACCTGTTATTTGACCGACGATGCCGATGCGGACGACATTGCGCGCGGTTATGAAAGCGGCGCTTTTACAGCGTGCAAACTCTATCCGGCACATGCCACAACGGGGGCCGCGCACGGTGTGACGGATATTTCCCGCATAAGCAGCGCGCTTGAAAAGATGCAAGACATTGGCATGCCGCTTCTCATCCACGGCGAAGTCACCGATCCAGACGTTGATGTTTTCGACCGTGAGGCCGTTTTTATCGAACGCACATTATCAGGCTTGGTTCGTGATCTTCCTGCGCTTAAGATCGTGTTTGAACATATTACGACGGCAGATGCAGTAGATTTTGTGAATGGCATGGATGCCAATGTCGCGGCGACGATCACGCCGCAGCACCTCCATATCAACCGCAATGCGATGTTTGCTGGCGGTCTGCGCCCACATGCTTATTGCTTGCCCGTGGCCAAGCGTGAACGGCACCGGCTTGCCCTGCGTAAAGCTGCAACATCAGGATCGGCAAAATATTTTCTGGGGACGGACAGTGCGCCGCACAGTATCAACACCAAAGAATCTGCCTGTGGCTGCGCAGGCATTTTCAACGCGCCCTATGCGCTGGAAAGCTATGCGACAGTGTTCGATGAAGAAGGCGCGCTTGATCGGTTTGAAGGCTTTGCGTCCGAACATGGCCCACGCTTTTATGGCCTGCCGCTCAACGAAGGTACGATCACATTGGAACGTATCACCGTGCGCGTGCCAGACACGGTGCCAGCGGGCGACGCCGTGATTGTGCCCTTTCATGCGGGCGAAGACCTCGGCTGGCATTTGGCCTAAGCGGTCAGAACGGCAGCCATTTCGATTTTTCACTGAACTTCATATATCCGATATTCGCGCCCAAACGGACACCAACCCCCAACCGCACGGGGATGAGGACAATATTCCCGCGCCGCAAATAGGTGGCTGAAAATCCGCCCACAAAATAGGCACGGCCTTCAATCTGGGGATAACGGCGGTAAAGATCTTGGCTGTCATAAAGGTTATAGACCAGGACGAATGTGTTGGTCGCGTCGCCACCGATGTCAAACCCAACCGATGGCCCCGTCCAATATACGGTGCGCTGTCCCTCGATATTATGCGTGAGTTTGCCCGATCCGTAACGCAGCCCAACCACAAGCGCGCCGGAGACTTCACGTCCAGCAATGTAAGCATTGGGCTGCCCCTGATCCTTCAGGATTTTTTCGATGATGTCTCCCAGTCCTTTTGCACCCTTGCCAAACACGCCTTCGGCCGCACCGATCAGATCATCCTTGGGGTAGCCTGTGGGGGGGGGCGCCGCACCTGTGATGGGCGGTACAGTGCCGCTTGCAGGGCCATCAACGGGAGCCAGATCAGATTGTAATGCAGCATCGGCTGTGTCCACGGGGCCAGTGGGCGACGTTTTTTCCCCTCGGGAGAGTGCAGTGTTGGGATCAACAGATTGGACTTGCGCAATCGCAGGGCTGGTCCCGATCAGAACAGCCGCAAATAATGCTGAAACGGCACTACAGAATCGTTTTGTCATGGCTTGGGTCACGGTGGCCTCCATCGGCATCAATTCGGTGATCCATGCTAGACGCGCTCGCACGAGAGTCGGCAATCATTGGCGCGGTGAACCGAGTCGATCCCGCGCCAGAGCGCACCAAAAGGCTGTTTCAGGATGAATGAGAAGAGATAAACTGACCTGTTGCCCAAGTGCGAACGCCCCGCTATAGCCCGCGTTCGCCACCAAGCCGGAGACGTGGGTGAGTGGCTGAAACCAACGGTTTGCTAAACCGTCGTAGGGTTTATACCTTACCGCGAGTTCGAATCTCGCCGTCTCCGCCAGACCACCCACCGCACGGGTTCGCACCCGTGCGGTGGGGTTGGCCGAGACGCGTCAGATGCGGGACGACGCGCGCGATTGAAGACAGGCCAGCACGCGCCATCCGCACCGGCCCATGAGCGAGAACGCCATTGGCTATTTGCTCAATCGGGCAGGCTTTCACCGCCAGCATGTGCCGCACGGTTTCCGTTCGGCTTTTTCGACAATCATGAACGAGTGGGCTGATCGCCACGGCAACGACAGCGACCGCAAGATCATCGCTCTCATGCTGGCGCATACGCTTTGGAGGCCGAACCTTGCCGCATAAATTGGCCGGTTACTCCACATATTGTTATGTTGCCATTTGGCATAATATATGCCATATAATGCCATATTGAGGAAACGATATGACTGCATTGCTCCGCGTTGATACCATAGCCCCGCAGTTTCGGCCTGATCCGATCACCGATGCCGAAGCGGCGGCGATGTTTCGTGCGGCGGTCAATATGTTCGCCAAATGGGACATCACCGACGAGCAAGCGGCAACGCTGCTTGACCTCCCCGTTCGGTCGTATCGCCGCTGGAAGGCTGGTGAGCAAGGCAGGATCGACCGTGACGGCAAGGCCCGCCTGTCCAACCTGATGGGTATCCACAAGGCGCTGAGGTACTTCTTCCGCGAAGCCGGGCGGTCCTATGATTGGATCAAAGCTCCCAACACCGCCTTCCAAGGGAGTTCCGCGCTCGACATCATGCTGGGCGGCGAACTCACCGATTTGATGCGGGTGCGCCGCTATCTGGATGCTGAGCGCGGCAGCTGGTGATCGACGTTGCGACGGTCCCAATATCTGATGTAAAGTGGGATGGTGCCGTGCGGATCATCCGCAGTATCTATCCGCCGATTGACCTGTTTGAAGACATTGCCGACCCCGCGGATTGGCCTCTGCTTATATCTGGTGAGCAAAAAACCAACCCCCGGATTATGGAAAACGTCGGCAATCTCGATCTCGTTCCAGAGGAACGCCGCGTTGGCGGCAACGGCGCATCCTATTTGATGGCACCGTTCACCCATGTCAGCACGGATCGGAAAAGCCGATTCAGCGATGGCTCTTACGGCGTTCTCTATGCGGGAAATATATTCGAGGTCGCGTTGCTCGAAACGGTGCATCATCACGCCAAGTTCATGGCTAGGACCAATGAAGTGCCGGGCTGGACATCGCAGTTCCGGGAAATCGTCCTCAGTGTCGATGCGCGCCTGCACGATTTGCGTGGGCAAAACCCAGCCCATGCTGCTGCCCTCGACCCCGATGATTATGAACCCAGCCAAACTTTGGCAACACTGCTGCGTGGCGGCGGCTCGAACGGCATCGTATATCCCAGCATCCGTCGCGAAGGCGGGGAGTGTGTTGGGCTGTTCTTTCCGGACCTTGCCAGCAACGCCCTCCAAGGCCGCCACCTCGACTATCATTGGGATGGCGAACGCGTCGATCTGTATCGTAACCCCGGCAATGGCGAAGTGTTTAGGATCGTGGAATGACCGCCCTAACAGAAATGCCGATTTTCAGCCGATAAGGGCAAGTGATGGTGCATCCCGTGTTCAGACCGAGACGTGTTGCCATGTACGATTCTTCTATTCGGAGCAGCAGCTTCACCAAATCATTGATTTTGACAGGAGGCTTTGGACGATAGCCGCTGAACATATGCGGCCCTGGAGATGCCCACAAGGGCAGGTTGTGGGTTTGTCCTGTTAATTTAGAAATCACATCAGAGGAGATTTGAAATGGTTTCTAAAGCAATCTTAGTTCCGGTGTCTGCGTTCCGTTCTGTTATGGACCCACGCGTTAGCCCCTTGCGCCATCTTAGGCCCGCACAGCGTTTTCAAGCCATGTGTATCTTAGGCACAATGTGGACGACCATATTTTGCCTCGGGACGAGCGCTTGGCTCTATTACGGCGCGTTGGTTGTTTTCCATTTTCTGCTTGCGTTTGGGACGCTTGTTACAGGCCTGACCTTTTCTTTGGCTTCAAGTAAAGGGGGGACGTACCGCGATTTTCCTTTGCCCGATAGCACAGCACGTTACGATGATGTCTGGGGCGCTTAAACCGGCAAGAATGTAATGGGTGACGCATGATCAAAAACATTATCGTCATTCTTGGCGATCAATTGTCACCCTCCATTTCGTCGCTGACACAGGCCGACAAATCTGCCTCGGTCATTTTGATGGCAGAGGTGGCCACCGAAGCGACCTATGTAAAGCATCACAAAAAGAAGATAGCGTTTTTGTTCAGCGCGATGCGGCATTTCGCTGCGGAGTTGCGCGCGGCAGGATGGACAGTTCACTACACGCGTCTCGATGATCCCGACAATAGCGGATCGTTGACCGGTGAAGTGCTCCGATTAGCGTCGCAAAGCGGTGCGACTGCCGTCCAGATAACGGAGCCCGGGGAATGGCGATTGCGCGAAGAATTTCGTGTACTCGACACTGTTTTTGATATGGCGATGATTTCCGATGATCGCTTCATAGCTGGTCATGGTGAGTTTGAAGTCTGGGCCGAGGGGCGAAAAGCACTCCGTATGGAGTATTTCTACCGTGACATGCGGCGCAAAACTGGTTTGTTGATGGCCGGTGATCAACCTGAGGGCGGTCAGTGGAATTTCGATCACGACAATCGAAAGCCGGCATCACAGAATTTGCACATGCCACAGCCGCTACGTTTTGAACCTGACCAAATAACACAAGATGTACTGACTTTGGTCGAAACACACTTTCCCGATCATTTTGGGGATTTGTCGCCATTTTGGTTCGGCACGACGCGGGCGGATGCCGCAGCGGCGCTTGCCCACTTCCTGAAAACGGCGCTGCCGCATTTTGGCGATTATCAGGATGCAATGCTCAAGGGTGAGAAATTTCTTTTTCACGCCGTGGTCTCGCTCTACCTCAATTGTGGCCTGCTCGATCCACTTGAAACCTGCCGCGCAGTTGAGGCCGAATATCGTGCAGGCCGCGCCCCGTTGAACGCTGCGGAAGGGTTCATCCGCCAGATCATAGGCTGGCGCGAATATATCCGGGGGATCTACTGGTTGAAAATGCCAGGTTATGCCAGCTTGAACGCTCTCAATGCGACCCGGCCCTTGCCAGATTTCTATTGGTCTGCTGACACTGACATGGCTTGTGTCCGCGCATGCGTGACGCAAACCCGGCAGGAGGGCTATGCTCATCATATCCAAAGGCTGATGGTGACAGGCACCTTTGCGTTGCTCGCGGGCGTCAATCCGCAGGAACTGCATGAATGGTATCTGGCGGTTTACGTAGACGCTTATGAATGGGTGGAACTGCCCAATACGATTGGCATGAGTCAGTTTGCCGATGGCGGCCTGTTGGCATCAAAACCCTATGCAGCAAGCGGGGCCTATATAGACCGCATGTCCGACTATTGTGGCGGCTGCGCTTATAACGTGAAGGCCAAAGCAGGGTCCAAGGCTTGCCCCTTCAACTATCTCTATTGGGATTTCATCGCCCGCCACCGCGAACGGATTAAAGGAAACCCACGGATGGCACAAATGGTGCGCACTTGGGACAAGTTCAGCGATGAGCGTCAGGCAGAAATCAAGAGCGATTCAACGAAATTTCTGAGCGGGCTTTCAGGCACATGACCCAGCTTATCGTCTGGTATGATCAGGGCTGCCCTCTATGCAGACGAGAGATCATGTTGATGCGCCGGCTCGATCAGCGTGGACGTATTCAGTTAATTGACGCGACGGACCCTGGCACGTCTTGCCCGTTGGACCGCACCGTCGTGCTCGCCCGGTTGCATGCCATGGAAAATGGAGAATTACTGTCAGGTGCGGCAGCCTTTGCGGCGATGTGGCGCGCCATTCCGTTGCTTTGGCCGCTCGGCATGGCGGCGCGGCTCCCCGGCGCAGAGCGGCTGCTCAATTGGGCCTATGGCTATTTTCTGAAGGTCAGGCCGCGCCTGCAAAGGGTGTTTGAATGAGCGACGATCGTTATCGCAAGGTGCCTTCTGGACGGTTGTCGCGCCTGTCGTCGTTCGGGCAGCTGGCCGGCGGAATCGCTGGTGGTGTTCTTGTGGAGGGCGCGCGAAGGATAGCGGGTGGAGAACGCCCGCGGCTATCAGACCTTTTGCTGACGCCTGCGAACGCCACGCGCGTGACCAATCAACTTTCGAAGCTGCGCGGTGCAGCCATGAAGCTGGGGCAAATGATTTCGATGGATGCGGGGGATGTCTTGCCTGCCGAACTGACTTCTATCCTCGCCCGCTTGCGCGACTCCGCGCACTCTATGCCGGCTGCCCAGCTCAACAAGGTATTGATCGCCGAATGGGGTTCGGATTGGCGGCACAAGTTCAACCATTTTGAAGCGACACCGATCGCCGCCGCCTCGATTGGTCAAGTGCACCGGGCAACGTTACAGGATGGTACTCTTCTGGCGATTAAAGTGCAGTATCCCGGTGTTGCCAACAGCATCAATGCCGATGTTGACAATGTTGCCAGCCTTTTGCGCCTATCCAACCTGTTGCCAAATACACTCGATATTGCGCCGCTGCTCGCAGAGGCCAAAAAGCAGCTGAACGAAGAAGCCGACTATATCCGCGAAGCAGAACAGATGCTCTGTTACAAAAAATTACTCGCAGATGATCCGATTTTCGTGGTGCCAGCTCCCTATGCGCCGCTTTCAGGAAAGCGTATCTTGGCGATGGATTTCATCCCCGGCCACGCGATCGAAAAACTCGAGAGTCAATCGCAGGAGGTGCGGGACGTCGCCATGTTTGCCCTGTTGGACCTTGTGCTTCGTGAGCTATTTGACTTTGGCTTTATGCAGACAGACCCCAATTTCGCCAATTATCGCTGGCAGCCAGAGAGCGGCAAAATAGTCCTGCTTGATTTCGGGGCCGCGCGCCCGGTACCTGCACAAACGGTGGAGGCGTATCGTCGGCTGATGCGGGCAGGCCTTGACGGCGACAGTGTTGCCCTTCGTGATACGTTGATCCAGGTCGGTTTCGTATCGCCCACCACCTTGCAACGTCATCAACCGTCACTGGATGGCATGATCGAGATTTTGGTAGCGCATTTGGGCAAGCCAGGCCTGTTCGACTTCGCGGACCGCAGCTTCATCAATGAGGTGCGGCACCACGGTGAAACTATCGTTGCTGATCGCGCTGCTTGGCACATCCCACCTGCTGATACTTTGTTCGTTCAACGCAAAGTCAGCGGAACAGCGTTGCTGGCGATAAAGATGAATGCCAAACTGCCACTGAGGGATATGGTCGCGAAACGGATTTAGACCGCTCCTTTTGCCGAACGGCACCGGTCAGAACAAAATCTGACATTGTCCCAATCGCGCTCCCATTTCTTCCGCCAGGTGAAGGGCAAGCTGCAGGTCGCGCATAGCTTGGTCGGCAAATCAGATTTTTTCCGCATTTTAGGCATGACTCAAAGGCCGAGTTCGAGTTGGTTCATCTTTGCGCTCTTTCTCTTGGGGTCAGCGCTGCGTTTCCGGCTGCCATGTTTTTGAACCACCTCTCGCGCCTCGGCACGGGCTTCGGGTTTGCGACGTAGCCCGTAAATCGTCTCTTTCGCTGCCTTTGCAGCAGCAGCATGGTCGACGATACGTTCAGGATAGTCTGCGCATATGCGATTACGGTCTTCTGTGCTGAGTTTCCAAGGCTCTTGCAAATAGGCATCCGGCACGTCCGCCAGCTCCGGAACCCACTGCCGGACGAAACGACCGTCCGGGTCTTGATCATATCCCTGCTTCACCGGCGAATAAATGCGGACTGTATTGATTCCCGTCTCGCCCGATTGCATCTGGCACTGTGACCAGTGAATGCCGGGCTCATAGTCGATAAATTTACGGGCCAACGCTGCTCCGCTCTCCTGCCAGGGCAGCCACAGATCATAGCTGGCGAAGCTCATCAGCATTGCGCGCATGCGAAAATTGATCCAGCCGTTCGCGTTAAGATAGCGCATCGCAGCGTCAATGAAGGGATAACCCGTCCGCCCTTCACTCCACGCGGTCAGCCGCTCGGTGTCACCAGGGCGCGTACGCAGGCCTTCATAAATTTTGGCATAGGGTCGCCACTCTGCCTCAGGCTCACTCTCAAGCTTTTGGATGAAGTGGCAATGCCAGTGCAGCCGTGCGATGAAACTTCGCAGTGCTTGCCGCCATGCTTTTTCGGACGGCGACAGCGTACGGTAATGCGCCCATGCTGCTTGCGTCACTTCCCGCAGTGAGATCGATCCATAAGCGATATGCCAGCTGAGCCGCGAACATGCATCAGGGGCCGTAAGGGGCGAAGACATAGAGCGCGTATACTGCTCGCCCCGCAGGTGGAGGAAACTGCCCAGAGTGTCCAGTGCCGCCTCGCGGCCTGCCATTGGCATGTTGGCCAGCGCGTCCTCATCAAGTCCAAGTGCCTGTGGCGACGGCAAAGCATCGCTCCTCACCCGCTGCCAAATCAAGGGCGACGGAATGGGCAAGATCGGCAGCCCCATCAGTTTATCCCAGCGCGCGGCCCAGTGGTCACGATTCACTTTTCGCCCACGTATCACGCCAAATTGGCGTCTTTCCTCAAAAGCGATGTTCTTCGACTTACACCAATGACGAACAGCATTATCCCGATCAAAGGTCCAGTGGTTGCCTGTTTCTTCATGCGCCCAAAGCCGGAATTGGCCAACGTCGGACAACAGTGCATCGAGCACGTCCACTGCTTCACCAACACGGACGGTGAGCACACCGCCGCGCGCGACGATGGCCGCTTGTAAATCCTCGATGCAGCCCCGCCAGAACTGCCATTGACACGCCGATGTGTCTGACAGCTTCCAATAATCAGGCTCAACAATAACCAGCGGCAACACCGGCCCCCGCAGCGCTGCAGCCGATAGGATAGCGTGATCATCAAGCCGCAAGTCGCGTTTGAACCAGACCACATTAATCGCCATCAAAACGGTATCCGAGACCCGTCCCACGCGAACAAGCCGCCGCTATCTGCAGGCGTAAGGCCGTCAATGACATTGAGCAACGCGGCGGCGCAATATTCGGGGGTAAATAATTTCGCAGCCGCAACGTTGCGCTGAAAAGGCTCTGACAGGCGGGTATCGACAGTTCCGGGATGCAATGAAGCGACGATGGACTGCGGATTGCGCAGGGACAGCTCCAGAGCGAAGTTCTTCATCAGCATATTGAGCGCCGCTTTCGATGCACGATAGCTGTGCCAACCGCCCAGCCTATTGTCAGAGAGGGAGCCAACCCGGGCCGAAAGTGCTGCGAACACCACACGCCTGTCTTTTCGGAGCAAAGGCAAGAAATGCTTGGCAATCAGCGCGGGGCCGATCGCGTTTACCATCAGAACATCAGACATGGTTGCGGCATCCAGTGTCCGCCAGCCTTTTTCCGGGCTAATGCTGTCGGCGCGGTGGAGCAGGCCTGTTGCGACGAAAACAAAATCAATCGGTTTGGTACTACCAATCATGTCTGCCGCATGCGCGATGCTGACTTCATCTGTCAGGTCAAAATGAAAATCTGATTTTCCGGATCGTGCGCCGGTAAACACTTCGTAATCGCCAGATTGGTGCAACTGAGATGAAACGGCTTCACCGATCCCGCCCGTCGCCCCGAAAACAACCGCGCGTTTGAGTGATCCGTCAACCATTGGTGTTCACATTGACCGCGCCAACCAACAGTGTGGCGATACCCAGGCCCAACGACGCTATAATTCTCGCCCTTAACCAAGCGGGTTCGGGGACTGTTGTGGCAAAGACGCTCCAATCAACCAGCACGCTGGCCATGATAGCAATTCCGAGCACAATCAGCTGCGGCCCTGGCCAACTCCACCCCCATATCCATGGCAGAAACAATACGAAAGAAAGAAGTGCAGGCACTACCGCTACTATAAACAGTGCATACTCCTGAGGCCGAGTTATAAGCGCGACACCCCACCAATATCCGCCCAAAAAGCTGAAAATAGAAGCAGCATAAGCGAAAGCTGCAACGGGGGCAGTCCATGACGCCGCGCCGTCGGAAAGGGTCGCGCACAGGAAAAAGAGCTGGGGCAGAATAGCAATGAGCGTCAGGAATTGTGGAGTTTTGAGCCGCTGGGTGTTTGCCGGATCAAACGCTTCTGCCTCGCTTTTTTGAGGTGTCATTTTGCACAGACCTTTTGCCAAGCGTCCATCGCTCTGGCGCGCGCTGCTTCATGAGGGATAAGCGGCAGCGGATAGTTGGGCGGGGTAACCTCGGTTTCATGCGGAGAGTGTATCTCGTCGTCACGCAGGTGCCTCAGTTCCGGTACATATGTCCGGATATAATCCGCCATCTCAAACTTCGGGCTCTGGATGAAGGGTGCCATCATCCGTGAAAATACCGGTGCATCGACGCCTGATCCAGCAACATATTGCCAATTCATTGCGTTCGCACCCAGATCAGCATCCAACAGACAATCCCAGAACCACTGCTCTCCCCGGCGCCAATCGATCAGCAAATGCTTGACCAGAAACGAAGCAGTAATCATCCGCAACCGGTTATGCATCCAGCCGGTCTGCCAAAGCTGGCGCATCCCTGCATCCACCACGGGATAACCTGTGCAGCCCTTGGTCCAGGCGATGAAATCAGCATTTGCGTCTGCGCCGGTGCGCCAGGGAAAATTATCAAAGGCCGCGCGGCCGTTGACCGTCTGATAATCGGGAAATTGATCGACGAGGTTCAAACCATGTTCGCGCCAGCCAATCTCACTCAGAAAGCTCCGTGCTTTTTCGCCGCCCTGTCTTGCAGCGTGATGCCACAAAGTCGCGGGAGAAATTTCGCCGAAATGGATGTGAGGGGACAGGCGGGACACGCCGCTTCTCGAAGGAAAGTTACGCTCATCCTGATACGTTGTCACAGTTGGCAAAAAGGCGCGGAACGCGGTGCGCGCCCCTATTTCACCGGGTGTCCAAACATCAAAGCCGCCCGACCAATCAGGCTTGGTGGGCAGCAAGCCCCAATCCTCTAGCCTGTCACTTTGGGGAAATGAACTTGGCGCTGGAACACACTCTGGTGCAGGCAACGGTGCAGGGGGAGGCATGCAGTCCATCAGTTTGCGGAACCAGGGTGTAAAGACGCGGTATCGTTCACCAGACCCATTCAGCACAGTGCGTGGGTTGGCTAAGTGATTTCCTTCGTGCAGCACCAGCTCGACGCGCGCGCCAAGTTCCGCCTCTGCCCTTTGCCACCAAGGCTCATAGTGTCGCAGCGCATGTATGTGCGTTGCGTTTGTTTCCGCCAATAGAAGTGGCAAAACATCTTCAGCGCGACCGCGCCGCAGGATAAGCTGACTGCCCAGTTTCCGATATTGTTCATCCAGTGCTTCAAGGCTGTGATGCAACCACCAGCGCTGCGCTGCTCCCATTCGAGCTTCGGCAGGACTATCATCATCAAGCACGAAAACCGGAATGACTGTGCCTGCTTCTAGCGCCGCTACCAACGCCGGATGGTCATGCAACCGCAGGTCTTGACGAAGCCAAAGAAGGCAAGATTTTATAGTCATTTAGCCTTGATCTTGTTGCGTGCACGACCAACGCTTAAAAAGAAACAATCAGTCATATATATTATGACACGGCTGTATGATTGAGCATATATGCCCTAAGGTGCAGGTCTTAAGCGTCAGGCTCTAAAAGCCTGCCTCAATGGCGACCCGTATCGCATCTGCGCTGGTTCTAACGCCCAAAGCGCGAAAGACCGCTGAACGGTGCAACTTCACTGTCCGCTCATTCAGGCCCAATTCGTAGGCGATCTGCTTGTTGAGTTTGCCCGCCGCCATTTGCAGCAAGATTTGCCTTTGGCGCCGCGACAGAGCATCCACACGTTTCAAAGCAGCCCCTTGGCGCCCCAGCTTGGCCTGAGCAGCATCTTCGCCGATCTCGACTTGGGACCCCAGAAAATATTCGAGTGCACCCGCTGAGTCAAAAATGGGAGCGATCATCAGCGCGTTCCGAAAAGGCGTGCCATTCTTTTTATAGTTCAAAATTTCAGTCATCACGGGCTGACCAGCTTTTATGCCCGCGCGCAGTGCTTCAGTCAGCCAAGGCTCCGTATCTTCGCCGGCGAGGAACCGGCAATTGTGGCCGATAATCTCTTCGCGCTGATACCCGGTAAGATCCGTAAATGCCTGGTTGCACGCGATAATGGGATTATCCGGCAATCGCGGATTGCTGATGACCGCCGCTATGGGACTGGCCAGTATCATCGATGCAGGATCCATACAGTATCTTAGCGCGATTTTCAGACGTTTAACAATGCACCTTAGGGCAGGTTGTGAATCGGGGCGTGGGCACTCTAATTTGCACCATGATATTTATATTTTTCATTCTCATTGTCGGCTTCGTCATTGCGACTGCCACAGCACTCGCTCGCGGGCTTTTTGCTTTTTATGCTGATGGCGAAGCGCTCAAGAATTCGAACGAGAATGTCGATCTGCGGCGCGGTGTTCAGCAAAACCGGATGATGGCGCAGCGTGTCATGTTTCAAGGACTGGCAATCTTCGTCATTGCGCTGCTCGGCGCTGTTGCGGCCTAGACTACAATCAAAAAGAGAGGTGGTACCATGAACCGCATGGCACATGATTTTGACGCGTTCGGCGAAGATGGTAAATTAATTGTTCCAGATAAAATTCAAGAGGCTGTGCGCACTCTTTTACGCTGGTCTGGTGATGATCCTGATCGAGAAGGATTGCGTGACACACCCGCGCGTGTAGGGCGCGCCTGGCGCGATTATTGCGAAGGCTATCACGAAGATCCCGGGGTCCACCTTTCTCGCACGTTCGAAGAAGTTGGCGGCTATGATGAGGTTGTTCTTCTCAAAGACATTCCTTTTCAATCGCACTGTGAACATCATATGGCACCCATTATTGGCAAGGCATCGATCGCTTATTTGCCCAAGGATCGGGTTGTCGGCATTTCCAAGCTCGCGCGCGTCCTCCACGGTTATGCGGGACGATTTCAAGTGCAAGAGCGCCTGACGTCTCAAGTGGCACAGTGTATCTGGGAAAATCTACATCCGCACGGGGTCGCTGTCGTTATTGAAGCGCAACATGGCTGCATGACTGGGCGCGGCGTAAAGACGCCAGGGGTGGGCATGGTGACCAGCCGGTTGCTCGGCTGTTTTTTACAAGACGCCAGCAGCCGTAAGGAAGTGCTTGCGCTGATGGGCCGCAGTTAAGTCAGTTCTGGTCAATGAATATAGCGATCATAGGTGCCGGATTAGCTGGCCTTTCCTGTGCCGATGTGTTGGTAGCCGCAGGTCATGGAGCAACACTTTTCGATAAAGGGCGGGGCATTGGGGGCCGCATGTCCACGCGGCGAACCGACACCGTCGCGGGAAGGGCATGCTTTGATCATGGCGCTCAATATTTCACAGTACGCGATCCCAGCTTTGCCAGGCAGGTGGGTGATTGGTCTGCACGCGGCATTGCTGCCCGTTGGCCAGAAGCAGGTAAGGACGCTTGGGTCGGCGTTCCCGCTATGAACGCCATCGCCAAAGACATGGGGTCGCGGCATGATGTAGAGTGTAATTTTATTGTTAAAGGGTTGGTTCGTGACGAAGGGCAATGGCAAATTGTCGGCGAGCATGAAACGCGCGGTCATTTCGATGCCGTTGTAGTTGCAACCCCAGCTGAGCAGGCTTCCTCTCTCTTGTCTTTGCATGATTTTGAAATGGCGCGCGCGGCGCTTTTGGCGCGGTCACAACCCTGCTGGGCGGCGATGTTTGCCTTCAAAAGCCCCGTTCTGTCAGCGGGGAGCATCCTCAAGGATGTGGGCCCCATTGCCTGGGCCGCGCGAAACAATGCCAAACCAGAGCGCGAGCATCTGGAATGTTGGGTTGTCCATGCAAATGCGACGTGGTCGACAGGCCATTTGGAAGAAACACCCGCCACGGTCGAACTGTTGCTGCGTGACCTGTTCGAAGATGCCGTTGGTGCGCCGTTACCTGAGTTACTTTACAGTGCCGCCCATCGGTGGCGCTACGCACTGTCTACTGGAACCGCGCAAGGTTCACATTGGAACAGCATTATTCGACTTGGCGTTTGCGGCGATTGGCTTTTGGGGCCACGCGTGGAATGTGCTTGGACCTCAGGGCAAAATCTTGGCGCAACGATTGCCGCAACGGAGATTACGTCTCTGGCGAGGATGAACGCGCATATTTAACTGGTCCTGACCCTAGGGTCAGGACCAGTTAAATACACGTTCGTGACATGGTCAGATTTGATCCGTGGATAGGCGCGAATGCAGCGGAATAGCTTGACTATTTCGCAATTGAGTAACGAAGCCACGGGTCAAATATGGCCTTGCCCGCAGGGTGGCCTCCATAAGCGCGATCTGCATCGTCAAGACTATTCACCGTGGCGATGCCACGCTTCCATAGTCTCTCCTCGCATCTCATCCCTTCTGAACGCCATCACGAACGCGTATTTAACTGGTCCTGACCCTAGAGTCTGAGAACAAAAAGGGCAGAGCCGAAGCTCCACCCTTTTTCAATCGCCAGCCCCAAACGGTTTAGAATTTGAAGCTTGCTTTTGCACCCCACAGACGCGGTGCAGCATAGCTTGCTTGCAAGGCGCCGCCACCGCCCCAGACAAACCGCGTTGCGGTTGTCTTGTTTGTTACGTTCGTGACAAAGCCTTGGACCGAAATGCTGTCGTTAAACTCCCACGTCAGGCGAAGATCGATTTTAGAAAATGCACCCTGTTTTTCGAGGATCGAGTTATAAGGTTGCCCGAAAAAACTACTGGAAAAGTTAAATATCGCAAACGGCGTTAATGTGCCCGCACTGCCCAGATCAATATCATAGCCAGCGAAGATTGCGCCCGTAAGTTCCGGAGAATATGGGATATCCTTGCCGGACAAGTCACAACCATAATTGGCAGCTGGTTGACCAGCGCCGCCGGTGCCAGGGATGAGCCCACAATTGTAACCTGGTGCAAAAATGCGCCGCGAGCCAATCGGCGCTATGGTCACACCATTAACAACCGTCGGTGCTGTTGCTAGAATATCCGGCACCAAAATCGAAATTGGGATGCCGCCATTGGGTGTCGGCACATTTTCATACTGGGTATATTTAGCATTCAAATAAGCGATATTCGCCCCAATCTGCAAAGCCCTGCTTGGCTTCCAGATTAATTCAGCTTCGGCACCATAAGCACGAGATTTGCCGCTATTCTCAATAATAGAAAGTGTCGTTGCGCCTTGCGCAATCTGTCGCTGTTCCTGCAAGGCGCTGTATCGGTTGTAAAAAGCTGCGAGATTTAATTGTACTCTATTGTCAAAAAATCGGTTCTTTGAGCCGATTTCGAAGGCCGTAACAGTTTCGGGATCAAATGTCGGCGTCAAAGCCGCCTGCCCTTGCCCCGAGTTAAAGCCACCAGAACGGAATCCAGTTGAAACCGAAGCATATAATAAATTTTCGTCGCTGACCTGATAATCGAGGCCAAGTTTCCAAGTCGTCTTGTTGAATTTTTTAGTGTTATACGTAGCCCCTGTAACCACGTTAGTAGCGTCGGTACGACATTGGGTACCAGCCACTGGTGCCGGATCTGTATTACCTACCCTGTTTTGAAACGTGCATATGCTGGGCGCGCCTTGAACACCAAAAGAGCTTGCCGGAATAGGACCAGTTCTAAGCGTGATCAGGTTACCATTAGCAACAAATAAGCCTGTGTTAATCCCAGTGCCAGGAATGAGAGGCAAAAGTGCATTGGCATTGGCAAAGGCAAAGTCTTTTTTATCGCTGGTATAGCGGATGCCGGCTGTTGCCTTAAGTTTTTCAGAAATGGCGAAGCTTGCTTGCGCATAGCCCGCGTAGGATTCGGTTTCCGCACGCTGCTGATCATAGAAACCGCCGCCATTCTGTGCGAGAGTCAGGTTTGGCGTCACGTTGCGGATTATCCGTGGCGTCTGCTGATTGATGAAAATACCCTTCAGCTTATCCTTGAAATAATACCCCCCCAAAACCCACGTTAGCGGGCTGCCGCTATCGCTCGACAAAAGCTGGATTTCTTGGCTGAACGTCTTAGCCTGAGTGTCTTGAAAATCCACGCCGATCGCATTGCCGGAAAAGTCGGTGTCAGATGTGCGGATAGCGCCGAAGTCAGTATAGCCAGTAATCGACTTGAGTGTCACGCCGCCAAAATCATAGGCCAGATTGGCCGAGAAGCCCTGGCTTTCCAGATCAAGTTCGGTTTTTTGATCGGTGTCGATCACGTAGGGATTGCCGGGCGCAAAAATCGGAACGCCCAGATCGCTTGTCGCTACGGCTGAACCGGGAAGAGCATCATTAACGCCGTCGCGGTTGCCGCTTCGCGTGTTCAATCCAAAGACCGGCGTTGCGTTATAAAACTGCTGCCGCGTTGCGATATCATAATATGTACCTGCTAATTTATAACCAAATGCCGATCCACCCGCACCGACGCGGCGCGCATAATCATATTTCAAAACTGCGCTGAACGCATCGCTGGGTTTGAACAGAACCGAACCGCGCACATAGCGGTTGTCGTCGTCGAACAGATTATTGCCCAGCGGATTGACGTTTTTGACATAGCCATCGGACTTTTCATATGAGCCCGCGAATCGGAATGCGACGACATCGCTCAGCGCCGCATTGACGATCAGGTCGCCGCGGAACCGTCCGTTTTCGCCAACGGTGACGTCAGCCTGACCGAAATAACCTTCGAGTGATGGCTGCGCCGACGTGATCGAAATATTGCCGCCAAACGTGTTGCGGCCATACAGCGTTCCTTGCGGGCCGCGCTGAATTTCAACGCGTTCGATATCGACAAAGCTACCCGTCGCTTGGCTTGCGCGCGATTGATAGACGCCATCAACAAAGAAGCCGATCGTGGTATCGCCATTGACGCCGACATTTTCAGTGCGAACGCCGCGCATCGCGGGACGTGCATCCGAGCCGGAGCGGCCAAAAGTGAAGCCGGGGACTTGCCCTTCGAGTCGCGACAGATCGGTTGTGCCGCGTTGCGCCAGCTGTTCGGCGGTAAAGGCTGAAACCGAAATCGGCACGTCCTGCAGATTTTCTTCGCGGCGCTGTGCGGTAACAATAATTTCTTCGATGCCCGCGTCGGTGCTGGTTTCTTCCTGCGCATATGATGGTGTGCTGAGCAGAATTGCTGCGAGCGGCGCAGTCGTAGCCAAAAGGCGCATTTTTGAGATTTTCATTGTTCTAACCTTCCCCTGATCATCATTAAACATGAACATGGGTGCAGATGGAACGCAAAAAGACTGCGAATGCAAGGCAAAAATGACTTCGAATGCAAAACTGGACAGCTTGTTGTAAATGGGTCACTAACGACTTTCGCTCTAAAGGGGTTTTAGGCATGGACACACGTGAAGGCCAAAGACTTCAAAGGGGTGCGACGTCCTATGATGTCGCGCGCAAGGCAGGGGTTTCGCAATCCGCAGTTTCGCGCTGTTTCAAGCAAGGGGCATCGGTTGCGCCGCGCACCCGCGAGAAAATTCAGGCAGCTGCGCGTGAGCTCAACTATTATCCAAATGCCATTGCACAAGGCTTGATTACACGCCGATCCAATCTGGTCGCTATTATCATCTCAAACCTGACCAATCTTTATTACCCAGAAGTGTTGGCAGAGTTGACGCAAAGATTGTCGGCGCAGGGTATTCGCGTTTTGCTCTTCTCTCTGGCTGCAGAATCCGACGTTGACGAGGTGCTCGATCAAGTTTGGCGTTACCGCGTTGACGGCGCGATTGTGGCGGCGCGGCTTAATCCCGAACAGCTTGCCGCCTTTGCTGATCGCGGGGTTCCAGTCATTCTGTATAATCGCATAGGAGAAGGCGTGCCCGTTGCCAGTGTGTGCTGTGATTCGGTCAGCGGGGAACATGCGTTGGTTGATGCTTTGGTTGAAGGCGAACATCATGTGTTCGGTATCATCGCGGGGCCTGCTGATAGCTATGTGGGCGAGGAACGGGTCGAGGCGGCGCGGCGGCGGTTGCAGCTCTTAGGGCGCGATTGCCTGATCGTGCGCGGCAATTTTGATTACGCCAGTGGCGACGCTGCGCTCAAAGAGTTGATGCGCATGACGGACTGCAAAATGGATGCGCTGATCTGTGCGAATGATCTGATGGCGATCGGCGCGATTGACAGCGCGCGGATTAATTTCGGCATCGGCGTGCCGCAGGACTTATCAGTCGTTGGCTTTGACGGTGTCGGCCCTGCAACATGGCTGGCCTATCAAGTGACAACAATACGCCAACCCGTGCGGCGGATGACAGAGGCTGCGGTGGCCATGCTGCTTGAACGGATTGAAAAACCAGAATTATCACCCGAGCAGCGGCTGTTTGCCGGTGAATTGCTCACGGGCAGCTCAGCGCGGCTCGGCTGATGGCGCCGCGGCCGGTTTTGATACCTGGCAATATGTGTGATGCGCGGCTGTGGCGTGGCGGCGATGGCGCGCTCGCCACTATGCTTGGATATCACGGTTTCGCGACCGTCTTTGATGCGGATTTGACGACGGATACTACTATCCAAGCGATGGCCAAAAGGGCGCTTGCGGCGACCACAGGCCAAGTGTTGCCCATCGGTTTTTCACTCGGCGCGATCGTTGCAGTTGAGATGGCGGCGCAAGCGCCCGAACGGATCGCGGGACTTGTGCTTGCAGGCTATAATGCCACGGCTGACTTGCCCGAACGCGCGGCCCACCGCCCTGTCCAGCAAGCCGAAGTGCGCGACGGTGGGCTTAAACGCGTGCTCATTGAGGAACTCAAACCTAATTATCTCGCCGTGCAAAATCGGGGGAATGATGCTCTGCTTGATGTGCTGCTCGCAATGGGCATGGGTTTAGGCGAAGACGTTTTTATACGCCAAAGTGAGGCGCTGCGGCTCCGCGATGATCGACGTTCGACGATTGCCGCGCTCACTGTTCCCATTCTCTATATGTGTGGCAGCGAAGATACGCTGTGCCCGCCGTTATGGCACCGTCAGTGGGCGGCACAATCGGACGATGCGGATTTCACCGAGATTGCGGGCGCTGGGCACATGCTGCCGCTCGAAGCCTCCCACGCCTTTACGGAAGCAATCGAACACTGGTTAAACAAAAACGAAGGGAAATTTGCCTGATGGCCAACCGGATTTTGACAACGCATGTCGGATCATTGCCGCGATCCGCCGCAGTCACCGATCTTGTTTTCGCCCAAGAGCGTGGTGAGGCGATTGACCCAGGTGCGTTTTCGCGCACGATAGGCGCAGCGGTGGATGATGCGGTTGCGCGGCAGGTCGCAAGCGGGGTCGATCTCGTCTCCGATGGCGAAATGTCTAAAATCTCTTACGCGACCTATATTAAAGACCGGATCACTGGATTTGAGGGCGATAGTGCGCGGACCCCGCCGAAGGATTTGGAGATGTTTCCCAACTTCATGAACCGGCAGGATAAGGGGGGCGGCACGCCCACGTATCGCCGCCCCAAATGCGTCGGGCCGGTTGCGGTCAAATCGATGGCACCGTTGGAGGACGATGTTTCGCACATGAGGGCGGCGCTTACCGCGCATAAGCCAACAGGTGGCTTCATGAATGCGGCCTCACCCGGCGTGATCGCGCTGTTTCAGCCGAATGAATATTATCCAACGCAGGACGCCTACCTCGAAGCGCTGGCAGAAGCGATGCGGCCTGAATATGAAGCGATTGTCGCCGCAGGATTGTTCTTGCAGCTTGATAGCCCCGATCTGGGGCTTGGGCGGCACATGATGTATAAGGACCGCAGTGACGCTGAATATTTAACTTTAATCGGCGGCCATGTTGAGGCGCTCAACCACGCGCTGCGCAATGTGCCTGCTGACCGCGTAAGGATGCATGTGTGTTGGGGCAATTATGAAGGTCCGCATTGCTGCGATGTTGAACTCGGCATGATCCTGCCGACGCTGATGGCGGCCAAACCAGCCGCTTTGCTGTTCGAAACGAGCAACCCGCGCCATCAGGCCGATTGGAACTATTTTGTCGAAATGGCCGACAGCATTCCACAGAATAAAGTGCTGATCCCCGGGGTGATCGATAGCACCACCAACTTCATCGAACATCCGCGGGTGGTGGCTGAACGGATTGAACGCTATGCAAATATCATTGGCCGCGAACGCGTGATTGCGGGGACGGACTGCGGCTTTTCCACCTTTGCCGGGTTCGGGGTGGTTGATCCCGATATCGTCTGGGCCAAGCTTAAAACGCTCGCCGAAGGTGCGGAATTGGCGAGCAAGAAACTGTGGTGACCTTGCGCGAACGCCTCCTTGCGGGAGACCTCCTGGCTGGAACCTGGGTGAAAACCCCGCATCACCATGTGGTGGAGGTGCTGAGCCACGCCAGCCTCGACCTTCTGGTTCTAGACGCCGAACATGCGCCGTTTGACCGGGGGAGCCTGGACGCCTGCATTCTCGCCGCGCGCGCAGGCGGAAAGCCCGTCCTTGTCCGCCCCGCCTCCGCCGCGCATGAGCAAATCCTCAACGCGCTAGACTGCGGCGCAGACGGCGTGATCCTTCCCCACATCCGCACCGCGCAGGAGGCCGCCGACGCGGTCAAAGCCTGCCACTACACCAGTGGCGGGCGCGGCTATGCGGGGAGCACGCGCGCCGCAGGTTACACGACCAAAGGCATGGCAAAACACCGCGCGGCTGCGATGGATGTGATCGTGATCGCGCAAATCGAGGATGTCGAAGGCGTAGATAATATTGATGCCATTGCCTGCGTGGAGGGCGTCGACGCGCTGTTCATTGGACGGGCGGACCTGACGATTGCCTACGGCGCTGAAACGCCCGATGACGCGGTCGTCGTGCACGCCGTTGACCGCATCGTTGCAGCGGGCAAAGCGGCGGGGCGCGTGACCGGCATGTTCCTTGGCCGGGTTGGTGATGTTCCGATGTGGCGAGAAAAGGGTTCTAGCTTGTTCATCCTCGGATCGGATCAGGAATTTCTGTTGCAGGGCGCTGCGCGGTTGGGGGATGCGGTGCGGGGTGAATAACGGCTGTCGACAAGATTCGGGATGTTCAGGGACATAACGATGTGGCCTGAAAGCGGACATCAGTCTAAGCTCCGCAAACTCCGATTCCGAGGTTTTTGCAAATTAACCGCTGTTCCTACTTCTTGAAATTCAGCTGCGTTCCAGCGCTTGTGGATTTACGCGTCAAATGGTCAACAAGGAGGAGTCGATCAATTTGTAGCCCCAGCCGACCTCTGACGATTCTCATTAACAATGAGGTCTTGGATCATGCGGTCACCCACGATTCGGCCTGGATTACGACGGGTGATGATCAACTAAGCGATTCAGTACTTTCGACCGGCTATAGCGCGCGCGTCCCCGTTCATGATCCGATGAACGATGCCGACGACTATCGCGATCTGAAGTACCTTGCTGGAATTGCGCACCTAGCCAAAACTGGATCTCTGAAACTGCGCACTTCCGCTCACTTGCTTGCCGAGCGTGACTATCAGCCGAGCGGGCGATTTAGGGGCTACGGCTATGAAGATTTGAACTTACTGGGGCGTATAGAACCTGAACCCATCGACGCTTGGTTGCCATCTGAACTTGGTGGCGGCCAATCGTCATGGCCTTACAGCCGCGATGCCATGCAAAATCACATCGAAAGGATCGGAGATGATCGCTATAGTCAACTGCGAGACTGCTTAGGGCAACGCAATAGCCAAGACGCGTGGCACATTCGCACCGCCGAAAAATACGGCGCATTTTGTCTTTTAACGATGGATCGTCCATTGTTGCGTGCGATTGAAAGCCAAAAGGGGCATGCAGCAATAAGATCCTTAACAACCAGAGTTATGAATCCGAGCCAACTTGGCAGTTATCTAAGACTTTCCGAAATTTCTCCGGTCTTGATGAGCTATCATGATGGAGACGCCCCTGTTCACACCGAACTTCATATGCCGAACCAAAAGCGCGCTAAATTCCCAAAGCGTTGAGCACAAAGCCTCTATTCTAACGATAACCTGTCAGACAGAGCAGCCCCGTTTTCATCACCTTGGAGCATACGGTCTAATGTCCATAAACAGCCGCACTGCCCAACTTTATCGCAGCCTGGAAGCGGGAAAAGAACAGCCTCGCTGACTCTTACGGGCAAACTGCTCAACCGAATTGCGTTCGCGCACGGGCCAGCAGCCATGTTGGAGGGCAATGTCCGAAGTGGTTGGTCGGGCCCCATGGCCGCCAGCAACTTATGAACGTCTCTTCGACTACAAAGGGCATTGGAAACGCTGGTAGCGATAATGACTGCGGCCTCGGTAGGGTCCAACAACCCTTCATCGTTGAGCGTTTCGTAAAACTGCCGCGAAATTTTAGTGTTGGTGGGTATGCCCAAAAGTTGAAGCTGGCCTTTTGTGAGGATGTCACCCCTCATTCTCAACATTTTGTATGTGACAAACTCATTGGGGTGCCGAGCGAAAGACTCAATGTAGAACGAAGCCACGTCGGGCGTTCGGATGACTAACCCGGACATAGTAAGTCCGTAAATAATGGCTTCTTCTTTGGCGCACCCTGCGAACATCATTGATTGCTAGACCACCGTAGCGTCAGGACCAAATAGATTCTCCATTGCCTTGAAAACAACGGACCGACGTACATGGGAGTTACCGCACGGCAGCTTTCCCTGCTTTGCGTACTAAAACCCGCCCGTCAGCTCCCCCCAACAAACCATCCACCCTAACCGCACCCATCCCTTGCAATGTAGGATTTCGGCTGCCATCACATCCGCAACATCGCTAACCGCCCGATCGCTGTATGGGCCTGTACTCAGCGTCTCTTTACGCGCCCCGCATCTGCCCCTTTGTCCTCCGCCTGCGCGAAAACGGTTCAGGTGTGACTTTAGTGTGACCTTTCAGTGATGTCGTGGGCTGTGTCCGCTGCGCAATCTTGCTGCAATGTGCCTCCTCAAATTTGCATTATTCTGTGCACTTACACGCTTTTCTGCGGCTTTAGATCAGTCACCCGCTATCCTCCATAATCGATCACGCCGCGTTCCAGTTGTGCCGCCATTGCCGTATGATCAATCACCGTTTCATCCGCGTCGCCGGTGAACACGCTGCTGCCGATAAGCCTTACGCGCTGCCCGCCTCCGTGATGCCCCATAACGCGCCAGAGGATTGCGGTTTGCTGTTCCCCGACCACCCCATGTTCGAAATAGAATGTTGCATCTGGGAGGAGGCGGATGAGGGTGGGGAGCCACGCCCGGTCATAAAGGTTGAACGCGCGGCCGTTCCACGCGTGGTGGAGCCAGTCCGCAATGCTCCGGGCATCCTTTGGGAAACCGGGTGGCAGCGTCGCGGTATCGCTTGGAGCATATTGCCCTTGCCCACTGCGCAGTTCGCCGAGCGGGGGGTGCGTGGGCGGGGCCGTTTTGGGCTCACCGCGATCTTCGATCACGACCTCGCGCACGGTGCGGCCTTCTTCGCGCCAGATCCAGCGGTGGCCGTGCCAGCCTTTGACTTTGTAAGCGATCATAGCATCAAGATCGGCGGTGATACTGATGTCACTCGCGTCTTCATTCACCCATGCGGCGGTGATGGCGTCGCGGCCTTTGATGATGCCAAGGCTATCCTCACGCGTGGCGCGGTGGACATGGCTGTCGGCAAGGGCGGCGAGATTGCGGTCGCGGCGCAGGGTGGTTTCTAGGGTGGCAAGAGGGCTCACAGGCCGCCCTCCATCTGGCGCATCAGCGCGATTTCATCAAAAACTGTCACCTCATCAACAATCACAGCGTTTTCAATCCGCCAATGGGTGACCGCGAGGATGTAAATTGGCTCCCCTGTCGGTGCGCCGTAAAGTGCTGGGCCATCATGCGTGCCCGCCAATTCCCACCGCACCGCAATCATATCATCAACAGCGGCGACATGCTGGATGTGGATGCGCGCATCGCCAAAGCTGCCGATGAGCGCTGTAAACCAGCCTGTAATTTCGCCCCACCCAAACAGTCGCCTGCCCCCCGGGCCAGCCCAATGCGCTGCGGGGGAATAAGCTTCGCGGATGCGGCCAAAGCGGCGGTGCGCCGTGATTTGATCGAAAAAAGCATGCGCAAAATCGCGAGGGTCTTGCTCAGGATTTGGGAGCATAGTGTTCGTAAACGCGCTGAGTGGCAATGCGTTTACCCGCGCCATCGCGGTCAGCCGCCATTCGGAACGCGGCCCCTTTGCCTTGTCCGCTGCGGCATGACTATGCGCCACAGTGCGCGGATGAAAACCGAGTTGCAGTGCCATGTGGCTATAATCGCGCACCAGCCATTCTTCGATGATCAGGTTTTCTTTGCACAAGCAATCAGCAATCGTTGTGAAGGTGATCCGCTTTCCCGTCGCTGGGCCGAGTTCAGATGTGCCAAGGTTGGTCGCGGTTGATGTGATACGGTGTGAAGACAGATAGGCGCCGTCTCCCTCATCTGACCAGATTACGGCTTCCCCCGTCAATGTCCTGTCGGGGAAGGCGGATAACGTCCGTGATGTACCCGCGATAACATCACCCATGCCAAAGGCTGGCCCAGTCATCATATGAACGATAATATCGCTGCCATAATGTGTGGCAATCAGGCCGACATCCTTTTGCTCCCAAATGCGGTGGGTGCACCGCAAGATATAATCGACGATGTCGGCATAGTCAGGATCGAAACCGGGGATATTCTGTCGCGGCGCGCCTTGGGAAGAGAGAATGTGTGTAATGTCACGCCCACCGACATTGGGTATCGCGTTGGTCGGCATCACCATCACGCCCGGTGGACTAAAAAGGCGACGGCTCCTGCGTCGGATTGCACCCTGCGCGGCAAACCAGATGGAAGGCTTATCGTGTCGCCCTCTCCAATCTCTAAGTCGCCATCTTTACAGGGAATGGCTACGGTACCGCGATGAACAAATAGCACATCGACGCCGTCGTCACCTTCCCACTCAATGTCTTCGCCCGGCGCAATATCAAAACGCTCCATGCAAAAGCCATGATGCCAATCGAACGCGCCTGTTTCACCGATCACAGCGGTGATATGACTCCCTTCAGTTTTCTTATTGCGAAAGATGATCACTTCCGCATCGGTCATACGCTGCAGCGATGCGGCCAGAGCAGGCGTGGTGGGCGGCATGGGATTGGCGTCACTCGGAACGGTTTCGCCGGCTGCGGTATCCACCAATGACCCATTTTGGAGCAAGACCAGCCCGTAATCCTTGGCCATCTCAAAAACTTGCGGCGCCCACGTCACCCGTCCCGGATCGTCCTCACCCAGCACGGCCCACAAAAAACCTGGCTTTCCATCTTCGCCGAGGGATAATGCCGTAAAGCCACGGAATAGCTGCGTCGGGATCGAAATCACATCACCGGGGTGTATTTCGACCTGGGCATCATTACCATCCTCGCCCAGATCAAAACGCCAATGGCCGCTGTGTGCAACAAACACTTCGGCAGTCTCATGGCTGTGCTGAGAATTAATGCAGCCGGGCGGTTGACGTGCGCCGCCAATATTGTAGCCGTGCGGTTCAGTGATGTGAACATATTGCGCGGGGTTTTCAGACACGCCCGGGCCAATAATCGTAAAATTCTCTTTGGCTTCGGAACCAGGAGTCCGGCAGTCAATAAAGGCGTTAAAACAAGGCTTGAGATCAACATAGCGCACCAGCCGCTTGGAAAGCGCGGCGCATGTCCACGCTTCAATATTGGTAAATGTTTCAGCCATTCAACTCCCCAAACATTTCTAGAACCAAGGGACAAATGTCTCTCTTTGAAATAATGGTTTACGGCGATTGCATTCGAAGTCAATATGATGTCTCTAGGAGATCTTCATGACGCTCGATAAAAACAGCTATTGGCAAATTGTTGAGTGCAACAGCGATCTGGGCTCGCGACACCGGGCTTTAACCGAGCGGCTTTATGCGGCCGAATGTAATTTCAATGCGGGCGCTCCTGTTAATCACTGTGCCGGGCGCGATGCAATAACGCAGCGTTTTTGGGAACCGCTCATACATGCCTTTCCCGATCTTGAACGGCGCACTGATATTTTGATGGGCGGGCGCTTTAAAGATGGAGACTGGATTACGACGACGGGCAATTTTGTCGGGCATTTCCAGAATGATCTTTACGGCCTAAAAGCCAGCGGACGCCCGCATTTTTTGCGCTATGGCTGGTTTGACCGCGTGGTCGACGATCATGTGGTTGAGAGTTATGTGTTGCTCGATCTTACACGTTTGATGATTGAAACAAATCAATGGCCCCTGCGCCCGCAATTGGGCGAAGGCTGGTCGCCCGCGCCGGCAACGCAGGACGGAGTTTCATTGGGAACTTCAGACAGTGCAGAATCCGAGAAGAGCCTTAAACTGGTTGAGGCGATGATCGCGGGCCTCATGTCGTATGATGGTAAAAGCCTGGACAGCATGGGGATGAAGCGTTTCTGGACGCCTCAGTTTCAATGGTATGGCCCGGGCGGGGTCGGCAGCGCGCGCGGGCATGTCGATTATGAGCGTGCCCATCAAGGCCCCTTTCTGAAAGCTTTTCCAGACCGAGTAGGCGGCAACCACAAATGCCGTATCGGTGAAGGAACTTATGTTGCCTCCACCGGATGGCCCAGCATCAATGCAACGCATATCGGCGATGACTGGATTGGTATTCCCGCGACAGGCAAGCGCATCACGCAACGGATCATGGATTTCTGGCGACGCGAGGATGATAGGCTCGTCGAAAACTGGGTGTTCATCGACATGGTCGATTTGATCGGCCAGTTCGGAATTGATTTGCTGCCCAATTACAAAAGGGACACACTATGATCCGCGCACAAGATTTCACGCGAGGGCGGCGCACTGGCGCTCTCGCCTTTCTGCTTGTGGCCTACTTCTTCTATGCATGGTCGTGGAACACAGTCGATATCCTGCGGCCCTATATCAAGGAAAGTCTTGGCCTCACTGATTTACAAGCAGGTTCGGCGTACACGCTTCAATCGGTTGGTGCGATTGTCGGCGCGGTCGTCATGGGACAAGTGGCGGACAAGATCGGCAGACGCAACGCGCTGGTGATTTCGATGATCGGCTATGGTCTCGGCCTGCTCGGCGCACTGCTGATCACCGATTATACAGGATTGATGATCCAGAGGATCGGACTTGGATTTTTCATGGGATCGATGTTCCCGATTGCGGTGGGAATTTATTCCGGACTGTTTGCGCGCGATGTGCGCGGTGTGATAGCCGGATTTGTTTTGGGGACTTACAACCTTGCGGTCGCCGCATTGGGTTTTATGTCCGCAGCGGCATTCAAGGCCGGCTATGATTGGAAGATATTGCTTTGGGCCGGTGGCGTACCTGTCGCTATCGCGCTGTTCGCGTTTCTGGTCATCCCTGATGACCGCCATTTCATACCCATGGATGGAGTCAGCGATAGCGAGGCCGTGGCCAAATCAAAGCTCCCTATCACTGAATTGTTCAAACCCGGCGTCGCCAAACAAACGATATTGTTGGCGACGATGACTGGCCTCAACTTCTTTGCGTATCAGGCGTTCACCGGCTGGGCGACGACGTACCTGAAGGAAGACCGCGGCATTCCTGATACTGTCGTGGGCGATGTGCTTGGTTGGCAATTTATCGGCGCGGCCATTGGCGGACTGATATGGGGTTTTATCAGCGACCGTTTCGGCCGTCGCAACGCAGCATGGGGCTTTGTCGCCGCTGCTGCAATAATTCCTGTCTATCTCTTCGTACCGATGCCAATCGGGCTGCTCGAAATGACCGGATTCACTTACGGCATTATGCTCTCATGCAGTGCAATTTGGGGGCCATGGCTGTCGGAACTTTACCCGCCGCATTTGCGGTCAACCGCTGCTTCAATCTTCAACTGGGGTCGCGTGATCAGCATGACAGCGCCGCTTATTACGGCGCCTCTGGCGGAAAGCTTTGGGCGTGCGCCGGTCATGAGTCTTGCCTCAATAAGCTTTCTGGCGGCAGCAGTCATATGGTTGCGAATGCCAGAAACAGTCGTGCGCAAAAAATAATCTTAGTCACTTGAATGGAGAATGATGATGGCCGAATGGCTCAAACGCGGCGCTACTTCTGAAGCCAAGGCAAATAGTGACCGGCAAGTGCGCGATGTTGTGGAAGGCATCCTTGCCGATATCGAAGCGCACGGCGATGCGGCTGTGCGCCAGCTGTCGATCAAATTTGATGGCTGGGACCGCGAGTCGTATCAGCTTACCCAATCCGAAATTCAGGATTGTATTGATCAGCTTTCGGGCCAGGATTTGAAAGACATTGAATTCGCGCAAACGCAGGTGCGGCGCTTCGCCCAAATCCAGCGCGATTCCATGCAGAATGTCGAGGTTGAAACCCTTCCCGGTGTTGTCTTGGGTCATACCCATGTGCCAGTGAATGCTGCTGGCTGTTATGTGCCGGGCGGCAAATATCCGCTGTTGGCATCGGCGCATATGTCTGTGATCACCGCGAAGGTAGCAGGCGTAAAGCGCGTTGCCACCTGCGCGCCGCCATTTCAGGGAAAATTTGCGCCCGCCATTGTTGCAGCACAGGCCATGGCCGGAGCCGACGAAATTTATGCGCTTGGCGGTGTTCAAGCGATTGGGGCGATGGCGATTGGCACTGCGAGCATGGCACCTGTTGATATCCTCGTCGGACCCGGCAATGCCTATGTCGCCGAGGCCAAGCGTCAGCTGTTCGGGCGCGTCGGAATCGATCTGTTTGCAGGCCCGACGGAGACGTTGGTCATTTGCGATGAAATCGGCTGTGATGGCGAATTGGCAGCAACCGACCTTTTGGGTCAGGCCGAACATGGACCGGACTCGCCAGCCATCCTGCTAACAACATCGCGAAAATTAGCAGAGGAAACCATGCGCGAAGTGGAACGGCTGCTCACGATACTGCCGACCGCAGATATTGCGCGCCGCGCATGGGAGAGCTTTGGCGAAGTTATTGTTGCGAAAGATGACGCTGAAATGGTCCGCATCGCAGACGAAATCGCATCGGAACATGTTCAGGTCATGACCGCTAATCCTGATTATTTCCTCCAGCACATGACCAATTATGGTGCGCTGTTCCTCGTCAACCGCACCAATGTCAGTTACGGCGACAAGGTGATTGGTACCAACCACACACTCCCAACAAAAAAGGCGGCGCGCTATACGGGCGGGCTTTGGGTTGGAAAGTTTCTGAAAACCTGCACCTATCAGCGGGTTTTGACGGATGAAGCGTCAACGATGATTGGCGAATATTGCAGCCGTTTGTGCGCTCTTGAAGGTTTTGCTGGTCACGGTGAACAAGCCAATATCCGCGTGCGGCGTTATGGCGGGAAGACTGTGCCTTATGCGGGGAAAGCAGAGGCATGATCCTGCCGGTTACGCCAACCTTTCGTCTCGATGGCCGCCGCGCGATTGTGACTGGAGCTGGCCGGGGCATTGGCTTGGCTGCGGCAAAAGCCCTGGCCGATGCCGGAGCCCAGGTAACGCTAATTTCACGAACGGCATCAGAGGTTGAGGCCGCGGCGGCACAAATCGGCGCGGGTGCATCCGCCGCTGTGCTTAATGTATCTGACATAGCCGCCGTTCAAAGCTTTTTCGCACAACGACCCGCCTTCCATATCCTCGTTAACAATGCAGGCACGAACCGACCCAAGCCAATGTGGGACGTGACCGAAGCAGACTATGAAGCGGTCTATGATCTGAACGTCAAATCTGCCTTCTTTGTCGCGCAGGCCTGTGTGAAAAAGATGAGAGCGGAAGGCGTACAGGGAAGCTTGATCCATATGAGCAGTCAGATGGGTCATGTCGGCGGACCGAATCGATCGCTTTACTGCGGTTCCAAATGGGCATTGGAAGGGATGAATAAGGCATTTGCGTTGGACCTTGCTGCTGATGGCATCCGCAGCAACACCATTGCGCCAACTTTCATCGAAACGCCGATGACAAAACCCTATTTCGCCGACCCGGCTTTCAAAGCGCATGTGCTTTCGAAGATCAAACTTGGGCGGATCGGACAAGCAGAAGACCTGATGGGCGCAATCCTGTTCCTCGCTTCAGATGCTTCGGCGCTCATGACCGGCACAAGTATGATCATTGATGGTGGCTGGACCGCTGATTGACTAAGCGCAAGCGATGTCAGGCAAATTTGGGATTAGATTTTCCAACAAACGACGCGCGGGATGTTTTCGGTAGCCAAATGTGACCTGCCCCCCGTCAACGTTCATTAGACGGGTTGTCGGAATTTCCAAGCTTGCACGCGTGCCACATGGTTATGCAGGGCGATTTCAAGCACCAGAGCGTCTGACGTCTCAAGTGGCACAGTGTGTATTATGGCCGCATGACTGGGCGCGGCGTAAAGACGCCATGGGGGTGGCCATGATGACCAGCCGGTTGCACGGCTTTTTTACAAAACGCCAGCAGCCGTAACCATTGAAACGGGCGCGCCACCCTTTTGATTGACTTAGGACATCAAAAACCGCGGGACCAAGGTCCGCTTAGACTTAAGCTAGCTGGTTGGAGCCCGCTAAAGATTGCCCGGACTGCATTTAACGGTTTTCTCGAGACCACTTACTCTACACTGGCCCGGAGATCTGCGGTATAGGGTTCCCTCAGTGTTAGACTTTTAGGGCAAAATCGTTGTAGGCCTGTAAGGCTAAGTCATTGTTATTGATGGAAATAGTGAAACTCTCTCCGTCTCCGCATCATCTTTTAGGCCCTAACAAAAAGAGCGATGATGAAATGTCAACCTGATACCCTACTACCATCTATGTTGACTAAGCACGACTATACGCTAAGTAGCAATCTTAAGAAGGTCAAAACAATTGAGCGATCATCTCATTGACCTGTTAGCATGGATTTGAAACTGCGTGGTTCGTAAGGCAAAGTTCTTCAAAAAGGAGGCTATTCCCTTCTGGGCACTCGTCACCTTCCTCATTCTTGCTTTTTTTACCGGTGGTGGATCACGCCCAGATATCTCGTCATTGGCTATCCTTCGACCTGCCGCAGTTATCTTCTGCGGCATCGGACTTTGGAGCCTCAAATGGGTCCATGTTCGAGCTCAACCCTTACTATTTGGGATGGTTGCGGCGATATTCGTTCTAGTCGGATCGCATTTGATTCCACTGCCACCATTGATCTGGGAATCCTTGCCTGGGCGTGCGATCATCGCAGAAGTCGATAAGGCGGCAGAGTTGGGTAAAGTGTGGCGGCCAATCTCAATGGTGCCATCATCGACGTGGAATGCATTCTACAGCCTATTTGTGCCGCTAGCAGTATTTTTGCTGGGTGTTCAACTGGATCGAGAAGAGCGTTTCAAGCTTCTACCGCTGGTGCTAGGTTTGGGATTACTCAGCGGATTTTGGGGGATATTGCAGGTGGCGGGCTCACAGGATGGGCCGTTTTATCTATATAACGTTACGAACAACGGCTCGGCCGTCGGTCTCTTTTCCAACCGCAATCATCAGGCGACTTTGCTGGCTTTGCTTTTTCCAATGCTTGCGGTTTACGCGACCACATCGGCGCGATCAGAGGACCAATTCGTCTTCAAGTCATGGTTGGCCTTTGGTGCAGGTATCGTTTTAGTGCCGCTTTTGCTGGTGACTGGCTCGCGCGCGGGGCTCGTATTGGGTGTGGTCGGTATGTTGTCTGTCTTCTGGGTGTATCGCAAACCCCCGTCTCTTTCATCGAAAAAGCGTAAGGTGAAAAATTTTAATTTGCACTACGCACTCCCTGCTTTCGGGGTCTTGTGCCTCGGCGCTCTTACCATAATAATGTCTCGTGCAGAGGCATTTCAACGCCTTTTTGCAGCTGGGCAAGAGGGTGATGTAAGATTCAAAGTTTGGGCACCTATTGCACAAATGTCTTGGAAATACTTCCCAGTCGGATCAGGAATCGGCTCTTTCGCGGAAGTCTATCAGATCGACGAACGATATGAACTTTTAAGTCCGGAATATTATAATCACGCCCATAATGATTGGTTGGAGGTTTATTTAACGGGAGGGCTACCCGCGTTGCTCCTGCTAGGGCTTGCGTTGATTGCGTGGATGAAGATAGGAATGAATAGTCTGCAAAAACCGGGGGGAGAGGGCAGGGCAGCCACATTCGTTCGGCTAGGGGCAATCATCCTTTTCATTTTTGTATTGAGTAGCATTGTAGATTATCCGTTGCGTGCGCCTTCGCTATCTTGTGTCCTTGTAATTTCTGCGCTCTGGTTGGCGGGTGGTAACGACTACTTGACAAAAAGCAGTGGCAGTATCGCTCGCCGCGAGCTAGGAAGCAGCGATAGTGTTTGAGGGTAAATGATGCTTATTCGTTTTTTTCTACTTTTTTTTACTTTTACCTTGGTGAGTTGCGCAGGCGCCAAGCCAATTGGAGGGCTTACCGGAACCGCGCAGGGACTTAAAAAGGGTCAGGTAGTTCAAGTTTCAGAATTGCCCCCGCCCGAGCGTAGTGACCTATTCGAAATCAATCGACCCTATTTAATTGGCCCGTTTGACAAACTTGTTATTGATGTCTTTGGAATCGAGGAACTTAGCAAGAAGGAAGTGCAGACCGATGCCGGCGGGCGAATTTCCTTTCCGCTTGCTGGAATTATTGAAGCTGCTGGGCGGACTCCAGCAGAGCTTGAACAGGTTCTGTCTGAACGGCTTCGTGGTCGTTTTGTCCGGAATCCTCAGGTGACAGTCAACCTTCAGGAAACGGTGAGCCAGGTGATAACAATTGACGGTCAGGTCAAAGAGCCTGGTCTTTATCCGGTAATCGGGCGTATGACCCTGATGCGCGCCGTTGCGACTGCAAAGGGCACCGCCGAATTTGCCAAGCTCGATGATGTTGTGGTGTTTCGGACCGTAAAGAGTCAGAAGATGGCGGCGCTCTACAATTTGAAGGCTATACGACGGGGTTTTTATGATGACCCTGAGGTTTTTGCCAATGATGTCGTTGTCGTCGGCGACTCATCGGCTAGACGTATTTTCAAAGATGCGCTCCAGATCGTTCCGCTCTTGACGACACCGCTCATTTACATCTTGACGAGAAACTGATCTCGTAGTGACCAAAAATTCGGAAATTTGAATATGCTTCAATCAACATCAGCAGTCGGCGGGTCTTCAAAGCAGGAGGAGTTTGATGCGGAAGATGGCGGGCAGTACCAGCAAGGCCTAGCTCCTCCACCTCTGCTACTCTATTGGCAAGTAGTTCTTCGATGGAAATGGGTTATTCTAGGTATTATCGCATCGTCGCTGATCCTTGGTTTAGTCTCTACATTGTTGATGACGCCAAAATATACCGCCAAGGCGCGGATTGAAATCAGCCGTGCACAGAAAAATGTGACCAAGGTCGAAGGCCTAGATTCAGCAGACACAGGACGAGATCTAGAATTTTATCAAACGCAATATTCGTTACTTGAGGCTCGCTCGCTGGCGGAGCGCGTCACACGGCAGTTGAGGCTCGCTACCAACGACACGTTCTTCGAAGCGCATGGCATTAAAAACAAAGGCGGTCTGTTTGACAGCGACTCAAGTTCGGCATCAGTATCTGGTCGTGATAAGCGTACGCGACAGGCAGTGGCTCTTTTGCTTGCAAATATAGGTGTTGCACCGATTCGCGGATCCTCACTGATTGACGTGAGTTACACAAGCGCGTCGCCTGAGCTTTCTGCCCAGATCGCAGATGCTTGGACTCAGCAGTTCATTGCGGCCAGCATGGATAGGCGCTTCGCCTCCACTTCTGATGCCCGCAGCTTTCTTGAAGGACGTCTTGCAGATTTGCGAGTACGGCTTGAGCAGTCTGAACGCGAATTGGTCAGATACGCCTCGAGAAAGGGAATTATTTCACTCGCTCGATCAACTGGCGCGGATGGCAAGACGCAGTCTGAGCGTACGTTGATAGCTGCGAATCTTGAGGCACTCAACACAGCGCTCTCAGAAGCTTCCGCAGACCGGATATCCGCTGAATCACGAGCCCGCACAGGCGCTGATAAGGAAACGACTGTAGATCCTTTGATAGCGAGCGGAGCAACTTCCCAGTTGCGGCAGAAGCGCGCTGAGATCGATGCTGAATATGCGAAAATGATGGTGCAGTTTGAACCGGGCTATCCGGCCGCGCGCGCCCTAGTTGAGCAGCTTCGTGCGCTAGATGCGGGTATAGCGCGCGAAGAAAGACGTCTAAGCGGTCGCTCCCTCAACACGCGCATGCGCGATTATCGCTCAGCCGTTCAACGTGAACGGGAGTTGGCGTTAAAAGTTGATGGCTTAAAGCAGCGCCTTGACCTCCAGCAGCAGGATAGCATCCAGTATAATATTTATCAGCGTGAGGCCGACACCAACCGTCAGCTTTATGATGCGTTGTTGCAGCGATATAAAGAAATTGGCGTTGCAGGAGTTGGCACCAATAACATTGCAATCGTGGACACAGCAAAAGTGCCGACTTCGCCGTCATCCCCCAACCTAGTGCTGAACATGGCTCTTGCTCTTTTCGCGGGTCTTGGTTTTGCTGGCATTGCTACATTCGCCCTTGATCAGGTCGATGAAGGTCTGCGCGAGCCGGGCCAAGTTAATCGAATCTTGCGAGTGCCGCTGCTCGGAAGCGTGCCTGATGTGGAGACAGAAGATGCGCTGGCAATGCTCAGTGACGCTAAATCGGTAATGTCTGAAGCCTATTTGAGCATCAGGTCAAACCTTGCTTTTTCTACCGATCACGGCGTACCGCGGGCTTTTATGGTGACGAGCACGCGTCCAGCAGAGGGGAAGAGCACGTCCAGTCTTGCATTGGCCACTGTATTGGGCCGAACAGGCAAGAATGTGTTGCTCATTGATGCTGATATGCGGTCGCCATCAATGCATGGGTTTGTTGGTGTCAGTAACAAAATGGGCCTCAGTAATTTCCTTGCGGGTGAAAATGATTGGCGTCAGCTAATTGTGCCCACCGACGTGAAGGGCCTCAACCTTTTGCCAGCAGGACCAACACCTCCAAGTGCAGCGGAATTACTTAGTAGTGACCGCATGCTGATGCTTGTGCGGCAATTGCTAGAGACATATGATCATATTGTAGTTGACTCACCGCCGATCCTCGGACTGGCAGATGCGCCGCTCTTATCGCGTGCTGTCGAAGGCTGTGTTTTCGTAGTTGAAGCCGAAGGCGTTGCGGTGCGTGGAATTAAGGCATCGCTCGGACGACTTCAATCGGTTCATGCTCATGTTCTGGGAGTTGTGCTGACCAAGTTGAAGCAGAGGCAGTCAGGCTATGGCTATGGCTATGGCTATGGCTATGGCTATGGTAATGCGACCGAGTAGTTTTTTGCAATGGCCCAGAAACCGAAGCCCAGACCAAATAGTGTCTCCATACGGCAAGTAGCTGGAAGGCTGCTTTTTGTATTGATGGTTCTTTTTGTAACCTATGTTTCATTTGCTAGTTTTCTAACAAATATTGAAGTTATCAAGCAGAAACAAGTCTTGGCTGCGCCCAAGGATGGTAGTGTCGATGAAGCTAGCCAAGTATTGAAGACCGCTCAATCAGGCACTAATCCAGTCATAAGAAATTTGCTAATTGGCAACGCTTTCGATTCTACTGCACTCCGTTTGGCAGCTGTTGAACAGTTTCAATCGGGAAATTCCCGCGTTGGCTTCGATTTGTTGTCTCTTGCGCGAAGAGCGAGTCGGCGTGACGTTGCCACTCAAATTCTGTTGATTGAGTGGTACGCGAGCCGAGATGATTTGCAAAAAGTCGTTACCCTTTATGACGAAGCATTGCGAACGAGTGGCGCAGCGCGGACAGTTCTTTTCCCGATATTGGCTCGCGCTCTTGACGACGAAGATGTGCGAGGCGCGTTTGTCCCACTTTTGAAGTTAAAGACGAACTGGATGGTAGACTTTCTGTATTTTTCTGGGTTTCGACCGGAAAGTACGGCAACGACTGCGAAGCTCATACAACAGTCTGGCACCTTGTCAGACGATCAATATGCCCGCCAATTCCAATCACGCTTCTTGGCGCATCTTATTGCGTCACATCTGTATGACGATGCCAATAGATTGTATCGACGCATGGCAGGAGCGGAACCGAACTTACTTAGTGATGTCAGGTTCTCGGTGTCGCGTGGTAAAGGCCAATTTCGTCCTATCGCCTGGGAGCTGAAGGAAGGAGAGCAAGTTGAATCGAGATTTTTCTCGAGTGAGACTAAAAGGGGTGGGCTCGAACTGAACGTGTTGGCGACGGGCGTTGTTCCCGAAATGGCTGCATATCGCATTGCCTATTTGAAGCCAGGTGCGTATCGACTGCATGTTTCCGCGAAAACAGCGGAGATGACAGCGGGAAGCACGTTAGAGTGGATCGTACAATGCTTGAGTGCCGACAATGCAATAGAAATTGCTCGCGTGGAGATAACGCGCGATGGTCCCGGTAAGGACAAGCTCGGAGCTCCATTTTCTGTTTCCGCTACATGTGAAGCGGTCCGCATATTTGCTAACGCAAAGGGGGGGGTAGACGACAGCACGTCGCAAGTGGTTGTGGAAGAGGTGCAAATAGTTCCATCCTGACTGACGCGCACTCCAACTTGATTCCGAACTGAGATAGATCTGAACTTGTAACGGTTATCGGACGCGCGCTGCTCGAGCGGGGACAGAGGATCGCAAATTACAACTCAGGCTATAACATCCAAATAGTCGGCAGAAACCCTAGATTTGCAGCGATTTTATGCCGGTAGCTTCCCATTATGAAACCTTGGTTTTGAATGCGAGCAGGTTGATGCCGCCAAGATATGAATGACGATAAGGGTTCACTTCACTTTCAAATGCGAGCAAGTACACTTTTCTTATTCCAGAGCTTCATTTTCGAGATTGAATGTATGTGCACTCGAAACATAGCTGCGACAATAACCAGCATCAATCCTGGCGCATGGTGCCGACTTGCTGTTCCCCAGTTTACCGTTCCAATTGACCAAATGATACTCAGACCAATGTATGCCAAAAGAATGAACGAGTGGGGTTTCCGCTCCGTTGATGGAATTCTGCGATTCACAATCAATGCGATCAGTAATAATCCCAAACGGAACATATTTTCTAAAAATACGCTTGCATCTTGAATGTTCCCAATGCGACTGGGTATTGGCTCGATCATATACTGTAAGAATGCCGAAGGAAAAAACAATAGAACACTCAACGGCTGGGAAAGATCAGTATCGGTTCGATAATCGGCTCGGGCACTGATAGAAATGGCACCTTCGTTGTAAGATTCAACAGCACCGATTAGGCCATTTTCCAAACTATACGCTGTGTTATTCAGAATAAAAAATCCGGCAGAAACAACAATTAAACCAGCGAATGCCATGAAAACTGTTTTCGCTGGCCAACCAAGTTTGTAGCGATATGTTCCTATATAGTTTAGTAAATAAATAACACACCCCGTCGAAAATACAAGAAGTGCGCCATGAAGCACGGAGGATATTACCAAACCAAACACTAATAGGGCCCAGTTATTTTTTTTCTCTAAAATAAACATGATGCATGCATAAACTATAAAGCTAATTCCTAGGGTCTGAAATGATTCACGTAAAGTAACGGAGGTGTTCAATAGAGCAGAAGGCCAAAACGAAAATATCAGTGTTGCGATTGCAATTCGGGAGTCTGGCTGATTTAGGGCTTTCATTGTTTTAATAAAAATAATTGCAGATATAAACCAAGCTGTGACAGAGACCATACTTCCAAAAAAGATATGGTCTGTGAAGATGCGGTACAATACCCCCAAAAAATAACTGTATATCCAGCCAGTGATATATTCGAAATCACGCAAGTGATTTGCTAAATAAACAGCTTCATTGTGAAAGTTCACAGCATCGCCTTCCGCACCGAAACTGGGTCCAAAAAAACCGTTCCACACAGCAACTGAAATGTGGGCAGCTAATCCCAGAAATAGAACAAAGCGGACCACAAACTTCCCCTAGTCGTTGTTACGCCATGACCGATACATCAGAATTGGCCATAGTGCGCTACCTCGATTTACTTTCAAAGATAGATGATCCTCCCATAATTTCGTAACGGCCTCATTGTCCAGCAAGTCTTGGTTATCATCTATCAGAAGGGTATGCGCCCAATCTCGTAATGGCCCGCGGAGCCAATCGTCCAATGGGATTGAAAATCCGACCTTGGGCCGATCGATGAGCTCGCGCGGGACGTGACGATAGAGCAATTGGCGCAGTGGCCATTTCCCAATGCCGTCCTTCAGTTTGATCGACAACGGTAACGACCACGCAAATTCGACCACTTCATGATCAAGCAGGGGAACACGCGTTTCGAGGCTGACAGCCATTGCAGCGCGGTCAACTTTGCATAATATGTCATCTGGCAAATACGTTGTCAGATCTTGACGCATCATCGCGCTTACAAAGTCATTATCCCAGTCTCCATGCGCAGTTTTTTCCGTATCCCGCAGGCTTTCATCAAATCGCATTAGCGACAAAGCATTTGGATTGAGGCTTACAAGGTCGCGATAGAGCGCCTGTGGCCCGGCGGCGGAAAAAGCACGCGCTATTTTCGGGCCCTTTTCTGCGAGCCTTGCGAGTGACTTTGAACCAGACCAAAGCCGACCCAACCTATTCCATCCATCAGGGGAGATTGCGCTAGCTCCCCGTGCAAGTGTATGCCTTATCGGCCATGGTATTGCTTCCAGCCGTTCAAAGTAGCGCGCCGCCATAATATAGCGATTATAGCCCCCGAATAGCTCGTCTCCAGCATCGCCTGACAAAGCAACTGTGACAGACTGTCGGGCAAGCTGACTAACCAAAAATACCGGAATCTGTGAGCTGTCTGCAAAAGGCTCACTATATATTGAAGGCAACTTGGGAATAACATCCAGCGCCATGTCAGGCGTGACATAGAGTTCATGGTGGTCAGTGCCCAGATGTCTCCCGACGGACGCTGCATGGATAGCTTCATTATGTACTGGGTCACCAAAGCCGATGGAAAAGGTCTTAATGGGTGTCGTAGACTGCGCTTGCATCAAAGCAGCAATGGTGCTCGAATCTACCCCGCCCGAGAGGAAGACGCCCAGCGGAACATCGGAAATCATCTGCCGGGCAACCGCTTTGGAAATGACGTCCTCCAACACATCTACAGCCTGTTGGGCAGAACCAGAAAATTGGTGCTGTCGCGTGACGTCCTCTGCACTCCAATATTGGTTTAATTGCGGCTCTTTCGCGTTAAGCGAAACGCGCAGAATGGTGCCCGGTTCCAGTTTGTAGATACCCTTAAAGATGCTCAACGGCGTGGGCACATAACCAAGCTGCAGCAACGACATGACAGCTTGAGGGTCCTCTACACCCTCAAAGACAGGATGTCGGCGTAGGGCTGCCAAATCTGATCCAAATAGAAAGGCGCGTTTACCTTCACGCTGTTGCCATCCATAATAGAGTGGCTTTTCGCCAATCCGGTCACGCGCAAGCACAAGTATGCGCGTTTCATGGTCCCAGATCGACATCGCAAACATGCCAACTGCCATGCGCAACGTTTCTTCAATGCCGATATTATCGAAACCCGCCAAGAGTGTCTCTGTATCCGAATAGCCGCGCCAGGCGACACTGAATCCCAACGCAGCCAGGTGGTCCCGTATGGCGCGATGATTGTAGATCTCTCCATTAAAGGCCATCATATAGCGCTTGGAATGTGACGCCATCGGTTGATGGCCGGCGGAAGACAGATCGATAATCGACAGGCGCCGATGGGACAGACCTATTTGACCACTGTCGGACAGCCAGCAGGCATGATCATCGGGGCCGCGATGCGCGATGGCATTTCCCATCGCCTCTAAGCCAGGCCATGTAATTAAGTCCGCATTGGAAGAGAGGATACCAGCAAAGCCACACATATTAGCGCGGGCTGTCCGAGCCATCATCCTTGAAACCCACTGCGCCCCAATAGGGTTCATTTTCCGAAAAGCGGATGTGACGCAAGCCAGCACGTTCCATCATGTCTTGAATCTGTGTCCGCGTGAAGCGCTGCTCCAGACGGGTTCCAAACCTATCCAGTGCGTCAGTCTTCATCGTATAAAAGGAGCATGTCCGGTACATGCTCAACGGAAAATTGTTGACGTTCAAACCCAATTTTTCAAGCAGCCACGCTCCGCGAGCCAAAGGCCAGTAGACTATGAATGCTATGAGTTGACTCGCTGCATAACGTAAACTGTGTGGCAATTTCGAAATGATGGTCCGACCCAGCTCGCTTAGTTGCCAAATCCTGCGAAACCACCAAGGACGATTGTCGAAAGCATAATAAAGATAAACCAAGAAAGGTGCACCTGGGCGCAGCTTTTCCACACAACGACAAAGCGCCTGAAAGGTGTCGGGGATGTGGTGAAGTACGCCGAGCGTATATCCAAAGTCCATTGAGCCATCGTCAAGCGGGATAGACTCAACATCGGCGCTGTAAAAATCGCAATTTTTCGAATCTTGTAGGTTGCGGCGTGCGACGTCGAGGGCGCTGCTAGGATCAATGCAATGGAGCCTCCCTACCCGTGGGGCAACCTTTACTGCCCAACGTCCACTACCACATCCCAAGTCGAAACCTTCGGCCTTGTCGGGCAATTTTTCCCACGGAAAGATGTGAAAATAGGCTTGGAACAAGCGTTCATGTTCTTCACCGGTCAAGGCGCTCTGGTCAAAACGCTCCCACTCGTCGCCGAAGCCTTCGACTGTTGCAACATCAATGTTTTTACGTGTCATCACTTAGTGATCCTAGCATATTTGCGCTTCTTCTCCCGGTTCATGGCCCCGAGGAATGCGTTAACCCGATAGAGTTGATATAAACCGACGTCACCGAGACATTTGCACGCAAAATATTTTGCATAAGAGTTTAGCGTCACGCGCTTTCGGTGCATATGGGGAGTGTCGCCTGACAGGAGGGCATCGACGGAAGATAACTCTTCGATCAGGGGTTCAATCCGGTCATGGTTCCGAAATAAATTGGTCGCAAAGCCTCCCATCGTTGAATCAACAATGTGAACTGGCTTGAAAATAGCGAGGCATCTTCTGCGCGCTTGTGCCGTGAAAACGATATCAGCGTGAGTCGGAAAGCGGAGATCGAAGCGATGCGAGCGGAAGTAAGCGGCTGGGTAGAAGATTGATTGGTGATGCGGCAGATAGGTGGACTCAATCTGGTAGTTGGGTCCTTCATAGGGCGCAAACCAGGAGCCGAGTTTCGTCTTGATTCGGACATAGCCAAACAGAATGGCATTACAGTCCTCGACGTCTGCTAGCATTCGCTCAAGTGTATCGTCGGCGGAGAAAACGTCACCCCCGTTGAGGAAAAAGCAATATTCACCCGTTGCTCGAGCCAGACCTTTGTTCATGGCGTCATATAGTCCGTTGTCAGGTTCGGACACTGCGTTTATCAAAGGCGAAGGATGGCCTGCAATAATGCTGTAAGTATCGTCAGTAGAACTTCCATCGACGATCACATGTTCAATATTTGCATGGCTTTGACGTGCGACGCTTTCCAACGTTGCTGCGATAACATCAGCGCAATTATAGGTTACGGTTATCACCGAAATTCGAATATCGGTCACCCCTATTAGGCCTTCACAAAGAAGCAATCCGCATCAAGCGTTCGCCCATCCTTTGGGTGACTCATCTGCGCCATAGTTCCCCGAAATTTGAAACCCAGACTGCGCATGGTATCGAAGAGTTCATCAAACAGAGGCTGTCCTTCGTAAAGCTCTTCAAACGATAGCTCGAGCAATACGACACTCGCATTGCCGATTGTCTCTGTTCCGCCTGCCAGAACTTGGCGCTCGAAGCCCTGAACATCGATTTTCACAAATATGGGGCCCTCCAAATTCAGTGCGCCGGCGACATCGTCTAGCCGACGAACTTTGATCGGCACCTTCTTTCCATGCTGGGTGAACGGAAAAGCCTCTTTGTGAGCATCGGCCATGGGTAGGATCGACGATGAGGGCGAAAAATCGTTGGCGAACATCTCGATTTCGTCGTCTTTGTCGCCCAGCGCCATGTTATGTAGCCTTACATTCGGGCAGGATTTCAACGCATGCGCTGCTGTTTGAAAACAGGCAGGTAATGGTTCAAACGCTTCTATCGCAACGGTGGGAAAGACAGCATTGGCAGTGATTGAAAACCGACCAATATTGGCACCGATGTCGATAATCGTTCGAAAATCATAACGCTTCAACCAAGGCTGGTTCAGGCGGCAATAGGTTGTCGGTATTATGCCATTGCGATATTTTCCGAAAAAGCTTGGTTGCCCAGCAACGTCAATGATTGTGTGAAGTTTTTCGAGCAGATAGCCCATATCTTTTACTTACTTTCGGGTGATAGAAGACTAATAATGTGATGATCTCGGTACACGCCTGCGCAAGGCAGGAACAGATTTATTCGTGCTAAAGGATTCGAACGTTCACGCAATAGTGCCCATCCCGCAATATAGCTGAGAGGAGGAAACGCCCAGTATGTAAATTGGAATGCCCACTTTATCGCTGTTCGTAACGTACCAAAATGACCATAGCGGAACTGCTCAGCATATTCCAATATGCAGCCATTCTTATCTGCGCTTTCAGTTAGCCATCCCAAGCTGGGAAAGGAGATATGCTCAGCGAATGAGCAGTACCAGAATTTGTTTCGATATTTGCCCCGCCAAGCGGGGCATTCAGGATCGCCAGTGCTTATCACCAGCCTCCCACCCGGGGTGATCAACGATAGTAATCGGTCTATTAGTCTGCCTGGATCGGGCACATGTTCGATCACATCGATTAATGTAATGCAGTCAAAACGCATTTCACTGGAGACGTCCGCTATATCTCCGGCGATAATGTTAATGCCCGCTTCCCGCGCGACAGCAGAAGCTTGCTGGGAGGGCTCCACCCCGAATTTAAGGATTGTCTTAGGTAACATCCCCAAAAATCGGCCAGTATTGCAGCCAATATCGAGCAGCGAGATAGGCGGATTCTTACTCAATATGTATGCTGCGACCCTATCATGGTCGGGCCGTCGTGCTTCTCCTGCCCAAACTTCGTCCGAACCAGATGTATAGAGCCGACCGTAATGCTCTTCTGGTAAGATTGGGCTCCGCTGCTTCGATTCGCATCGTTTACATGAATAAAGCCGTCCGCCTGGAAGTTTTTGAAGCAATACTGCACCTGCGAACCGTCCCATATCAGGCAATTGCCCTAAATCGCTGACATCCCTTGATCCGCACATGCGGCAAGACGGGTCAGCATCTCTATTCGAAGAAAGGTGGGAGGTGGGCACATTCGGCTTTCAGGATAATCTGCTAAGGCGTTAGCAGATTGGGAGTAGAATGCAATTATGTTAGGAAGCGTTGAACAGTTGCGCGCTAAAGTGAAAGACAATAGAGGCAATTTCAGTCCTCCAAGCGCAAATCGGCACGATTTGGCACAAATAATACAGCAAAGAACAATTTATGACGAAGAAGACGGCTCTTATCACAGGCATAACAGGGCAGGATGGCTCTTATCTTGCGGAATTTTTGCTCGAGAAGGGGTATGTCGTTCATGGCATAAAACGGCGGGCCAGCCTATTTAACACGCAACGGGTCGACCATATCTATGCCGATCCTCATATCGGAGACGGGTCATTCATTTTGCATCATGGAGATCTTTCTGACCCGACCAACCTGATCAGAATAATTGGCGAGGTTAATCCTGATGAGATTTACAATCTCGGCGCTCAGAGTCATGTTGCAGTCAGTTTTGAAAGCCCAGAATATACTGCGGATGTCGATGCTTTGGGCACCCTGCGCATCCTCGAGGCGATTAGATTGCTTGGCCTGCAAGATAAATGCCGCTTTTATCAGGCAAGCACCAGCGAGCTCTATGGCCAGGTAATGGAAACGCCGCAGACTGAGGCAACGCCCTTTTACCCTCGTAGCCCCTATGCTGTTGCAAAACTTTATGCCTATTGGATATGTGTTAACTACCGTGAAGCTTACGGCATTTATGCGTGCAACGGCATTTTGTTTAACCACGAGAGTCCGCGTCGCGGAGAAACTTTCGTTACGCGTAAGATTACCCGTGCCTTGAGCCGGATTGCGATTGGAATGGAAAAAACCCTTTATCTTGGCAATCTCGATGCTCTGCGTGATTGGGGGCATGCGCGCGACTACGTCCGTATGCAGTGGTTAATGTTACAGCAAGAACGGCCAGTCGATTATGTTATCGCAACCGGCCAGCAGCACAGCGTGCGCAGTTTTGTTGAAAAGGCCGCCGCACAAATTGGGCTTGAGATCGAATGGTCAGGCACTGGGATTGACGAATTTGGCGTCGCACGCTCTGTTCAATCGAATCTTACGCCCTGCATCAAGCCAGGAGATACCATCGTTCGTGTTGATCCGCGCTATTTCCGCCCTTGCGAAGTGGAAACACTTCTTGGCGACGCAAGTAAGGCACATAAGGAACTCGGCTGGGCGCCTGAAATCAGCTTTGACCAATTGGTGGTTGAAATGATGGAAGCTGACCTGCAGGACGCACGGCGCTCCGCACTGTTGCGCGACAGTGGACTCGGTTTACCGGCTAGTTTCGAACTCTAAAATGACCACCTCAAACAGCAGAGCCAATCGCATCTTTGTGGCGGGCCACAACGGGATGATGGGACAAGCGATCTGCCGAAGGTTGGCACAGGATACCGCTACAGTTATTATTGTTGCGGGAAAGGAGCAATTGGATCTGACTGATCAGTCTAGGGTCCGCGCTTTTTTCAGGAACGAAGATATTGACGAGGTCTATTTGTGCGCCGCGAAAGTCGGCGGCATTCAAGCAAATTTGAGCTACCCAGCTGAGTTTATATATCAGAATTTGATGATTGAGACGAACATCGTTCATGAAGCTTGGGCCACGGGCGTACGCCGCCTTATGTTTTTGGGATCGAGCTGCATTTACCCGCGGATGGCGCCCCAGCCAATTCCAGAGTCCAGCTTGCTCGACGGACATTTGGAACATACGAATGAGCCTTATGCGATCGCCAAAATTGCTGGCATCAAACTATGCGAAAGCTACAATAGGCAATACGGTGTCGACTACCGATGCGCGATGCCGACCAATCTTTATGGGATAGGCGACAATTACCATCCTGAAAACAGCCATGTCATCCCCGCACTCATTAGGCGGTTTTGGGAAGCGCGCCAAAATAAATCGGACAAGGTGATTGTTTGGGGCAGTGGCACTCCGAAACGCGAATTTCTCCATGCTGACGATGCTGCGGCGGCATGTGTGCATATCATGTCGATTGACCAAAACGCTTATGATGCTGCGACCCAACCCATGCTGAGGCATATCAATGTCGGGTCTGGAGAGGATATACCAATAGCGGATCTTGCCCATTTGATCGCCCACATTGTTGGGTATCAAGGGGAAATTGTGTTCGACACGTCAAAACCTGACGGCACGCCGCGAAAGCTGCTTGATGTTAGCAAACTCAAGTCACTTGGTTGGGAACCAAGCATTGAGCTTGAGGTTGGACTTGCCTCTGCGGTTGCGGACTTTGAAGCTTTGATGGTGTAGTTTAGGAGCGCTGGCGGTTACGCGTGATCGTTGAGATCAATGTCTGACGAACAAAGGGTGACACAGTGACCGCCGCTGCAAGAACCACACAACCATAGAGCATGAGCGTTGCCAAGCCGGCCCAGCGCATTTCAGGGAATGGCGCCAGCCGCGCAATCAGCCAAGCAGATAAACCGGAAGCGGCAGCAATGATTGCCAAATCCTTCAGAATCCAAGGAACGGCCAACCCCGGAGCCAAACAACGCAAAACGAACAAATTCCAAATGAAAAGGTAGGCGAGATTGACGGCAAGCCACGCATACGCAGCGCCAAGCACACCGTGGTTATCAATCAATGTACGCAGAAGCATCGCGAAAACTAAGGAAAAAGCTGCTATTCCGAAAATATATAGCTTCATTCGCCCCGTGGCTATCATTCCGTAGTGGCCAAAAATAGAGAAGGCGAGAACCGTGTTTGCAACTGCATAGAGCGCAAGCACCCCCCCCCAAGTTTGGCCAATGTCCTGCCTACCAGTCCATACAGTAAGAATCTGTGCAGGGAAAAATGCTAGCATTGCGGCGAGCGGGAACAATATCACTGCGTTGATTTGCCCGAAACGATGAAATAAACTATGAAATTCAGATATGTCGTCCAGTGCCGCCGCGCGCGACAAAGCCGGAAGCAACGACAGGTTGAGTGGGCCAGCCAGCATCGAAATGCCACCCGCTACAATAACTGCAATAGAATAATGCCCATAGTCAGCGATAGACAACAGTCGCATGACCAAGATCTTGTCAAGCTGTGCGGCAGCAACCCAGATGAGGCCGCCAAGGCTCGCTGCGCCAGTGAAACCAATTACCGTTCCAAGCCCTAAAAGAGAGCGACGCACTGAAAACCCGATGTCGCTAACCCTAAATGTTGAACGCGACTTGAGCATAAACCCACCCGCTTCGATCAGTGAAATGAACACTTGGAAAGCAAAAAATGTACGAAGGTCTGGTCCTGTCAATAGGGTGAAAAGAGCGGCACCAGCAAATCGAAATGTTGCTAGCAGCACATTGAAGCCGGCTACCCACTGGATCGCCTCAAAGCCGACAAGTTTTGATCGATAAATGATGGCCAGCCATCGCAGTAATAGAGATGCAAACATCAGCGCAGTCGCCGTCACAGCTTCCGCATGCATTCCTGAGGGCAAGTTCAGCCATTTCCTTACAAATAGCGGAGCAAACGCAATGGCTGATGTCAGCATGGTTGCGAGGAGAAGAAGAAAGACTCCTTCCATCCCGCGCATGATATGCGCATAATCCTCGCGCGAGGTAACACCGGCCTTAACGCGCGATGCTTCCCGAAGTGATGCAACGCCAAAGCCGAGATCCAGCAATGCAATGACAGGCATGAGCAAAAGAAAGATGCCGATCAGGCCGTACCGCGCATCGCCAAACAATTTAAGCCAAATGGGGATGGCCGCAAGGCTCAAAAATATTGTGTAAAGGCTGCTAACGGCGCTAGAGGCGATATTGCGGAATATCAAAGCGCGTTCATCCGGGTAACATCTAAAATGCCGAGCGCGCGCAGCGCTTCTTCATAAACTTCAATGACACGTGCGTTGACAATCTTCGTATCGAATCGTGCAACAACATCTGCTCGAGCAGCGCGGCCCATATTGCGGACGCGTTCCGGATTGGAGGCGAGTGCCACAATCGCTTCTGCCAGCGCTGACGGATCGCCTGCAGGCACGAGCAGTCCAGTCTTGTTATGTTTGACGACGTCGCGGCATCCCGGAACGTCGGTCGCAATTAACGCGCGACCCATCGCGGCGCCTTCGAGAAGGGCGAGTGGTATGCCTTCACGGTGCGAGGGCAAGATCACGATGTGACTGCCGGCGATTATTGGCCTTACGTCGGCGACCATTCCGTGCCATGTGACAAGACCGTCAGTGACAGCCTGATGAATTACCTCTCTTGGCAACGTAGATGGGTTGCTGGGATCGCAATCGCCTACAAGATGCAGCTCAACATTAGGATGTCGTTCACGCACTATTTTCATTGCTTCGAGCAGTTCAGGCACACCCTTTTCGCGCAATAACCTTCCAACATAGACGAAATGTGTTGTTTCAACTTCTGGGGTGGACGCAACTCGGAATTGTGACACGTCGAGGCCGCTGCCAAGAATCAGACGTGTTTTCTCAGGCGTCAGCAAGCCTCGACCCAGAAGTTCGTCACGGTCCGCTTGATTGTAGAATATGACAATGTCTGCGAACAAAAACGCAATCTTAAAGAGCAAAGAGACGGAAAAACGGACCCATTTGGACGAAGATAGAAAAGCATGTCCCAGTCCTGGAACAGTAGCAATTCGGACAGGAACACCGGCCAAACGAGCCCCAATCAGACCGCAGATTATAGGTTTTATGGTAAAACCATGAAATACATGAGGCTTCGTTCGTTTCAAGATGAGAAAATAAGCCGCTATCAACCAAATTAAGCGAAATGGATTTAGTGACCTCTGATCTACTGGCAAGGCATGAAATGTAAATCCTGCCTCGTTCAGCCGCTGTGTATAATTGCCTGATGAAATATCGCCGCCTAATTCAATTTCCCATCCCTTTGATGCGACGTACTGTGCCAAAGCCATTCGTTGGTTGAAAATGGTTTGTGCGCACCGACTAGAAATGAAAAGACGTCGAGTGGTGCTTGACGCGCGCATTTCAATTGCCTTGGTAAGAGCGAAATTCTGACATTGCCACGCTGACAATTAGATGCAGTGCATGAGTAGATCAACACTCGATCTTTTATTTTTCACAATGAACTCTGCATTTTCTTATTGTCGGTTGTACGAGAAACAGCGACATGATAGCGGAGTATATTGCAATGGTCGGGATGTCGACAACACACACCGAGGAGGAAAGCAAGCATGGCACCCAAAGTCTTGGTGCTTGAGTTGAATGAAGTAAACTTCGAAGCTGTACAACAATATGCTGGGAAGGGGCTTTTACCAAATTTTTCCACTTTTTTTGAGAAACATGGCTTTGTTCAAACGACATCCGAACGCAATTACGAAGAACTCGAGCCATGGATTCAGTGGGTTACTGCCCACACTGGCTTAACTTTAGCCGAACACGGCGTATTTCGGCTCGGTGACATCGTTAATTCTGATCTTGAGCAAATCTGGGAGCGCCTAGCCAACCAAGGGGTGTCTGTTGGCGCTATCAGCCCGATGAATGCAAAATGCCGTGGTGGCAAATGGGATTTCTTTGTTCCTGACCCATGGACACAGACAGAAATTGTCGCCGAACCAATGGTAAGGCGGATGCATGATGCTATAGCCCAGATGGTGAACGATAATGCGCAAGAGCGCATTGCACCATCATCTCTGGTTCACCTCGGCATTGGCAGCGTGTTTACCGCAATTCCCTCGCATTATTCTACTTATGCCAGTTATTTCCTTTCGGCTATCCGCCAACCTTGGTTTAAAGCCATCTTTCTCGATCAGTTGCTGGCCGATTTGTTCATAAGATCGGTAGCAAAAAGAGGAACGCAGTTTGCGACATTGTTCCTTAATGCCGCAGCGCATATCCAGCACCATTACATGTTTTCATCGTCTGTTTATGCTGGAGAGATGCGCAATCCGGACTGGTACCTTGAAGCAGGCAAGGATCCATTGCAGGACGTATACACAGCTTATGATCGTATCTTGGGCAAGGTAATGAGGCGTTTTCCTGAAGCGCGAATCATGCTCGCAACAGGATTGCACCAAGACCCACATCCCGAAGTGACTTACTATTGGCGCTTGAAGGATCATGCTGCTTTTCTTTCTAAGATTGGCATCCAGTTCGAACGCGTAGAACCGCGCATGTCGAGGGACTTTGTAATATTTTGTCGCGACGCTGCCCACGGTTTGCAGGTTGCGAAGGTCCTCGAAAGCGCGCGAGCCGACAATGGCCAAGCGATTTTCGAAGTCGATAACCGTGGAGCCGATCTTTTTGTGATGCTCAGCTATCCCGATGACGTCCACCAATTAGAATATATTGTGATAAACGGGAAAAAGTTCTCGGACTTCGAAAAGGATGTGGCGTTTGTTGCGATTAAGAATGGTCGCCATAATAGCATTGGCTATTTTGCAGATAGCGGAGAATTGCGCGGGGCTCTGCCGCCACAGTTTCCACTTCAAGAATTGCCTGATCGGATAATGGCGGCCTTTGGCTTTGATGGGGCAATGAAAAAGCAGGCCCATGTTGTCGTTTAGGCCAAATGCTCGATTTTGACAAAGCGAGCGCAACGCGCCTTCCTTTGATTTCTAAGCAGCTTGTCTTAAAGCTGCTTCTCATTCTGTTCGCGTTGGCGACCAACGCGACATATAGTATCACACGCATCCATGCCCTTGGCTTTACGCCGTCGCTCTTTGGGTATCTTGCGCTGTTGGGCTCGTCGGTCTTGGCCATCTTCGCGCTGGCATGTCTTTCCAATTCACCAACACGATATTTCATCGGTGCCATACTCGCTGCTTTCACAGGTCTGGGGACAGCATTTGCCAGTGCAGCGCAAGCTGAATGGACTTATTTTGACTTCATTACACTTGTCGATGCCCGAAGTGCCTCGGTCGACGTGTCGCGTATGTTCGTCGCCGCGATTATCAAAGGGGTTATGGCAGGTGGTGCGCTCTTCGTCGGCATTTCTTTGCATCCTCGATCCAGAATTTTTGCGCCACAGTCGGCGTTGTTAGCTTTTCCTGGGGTGTTCGCCGTCATGCTAGCCTTGCTCGTTTTTGCGCGAAATGGTGATGGTGCTTCTGGCCTCCCGGCGACATGGTCTGGAACTACATTCGCAACACTATACGCCTTTGACAGAATTCATGGGTCCGCCGGGAAGCGAAATAAGGTAACATTGAACCCAAAGCCATTGCCCGGAAGCGAGGATATCGTTCTTATTATCGATGAAAGCATTGCAGGCCACTATCTCGATATAAATGCCGTTTATGGCGGGCGTTCTGGGCTAAGTTCAGCTACGGCGACCCCGAATTTAATCGCTAATTTTGGTCTGGCTGCAGCGATAACGAATTGCAGTATGGGTGCCAACGTCACCCTTCGCTATGGTGGCAGGCGGGGCGACTACCAGCGCAAAATCGCAACCATGCCGTCAATTTGGAGTTACGCGCAGAAGGCTGGTTACGGTACAGTGCATATCTATGCACAGCGCGGAGAATCGCTGCAAAATTATATGACTAACTCTGAGAGAGAGGAAATTGACCGCATTTTCAGGTTTGAAAATTCCTCTGATTTGGAACGCGATCAGAAAGTTGCTGATGTCCTTTCTTCATTGCTTGTGAACGGGCGGAAGGAGTTCATCCTTATTAACAAGATGGGAAGTCATTTTCCGGCACACCAGCTTTATCCTAAGGGTCTTGCACCGTTTAAACCCGAATTGCCTCGCGAACGTTCACTTCGTATCGGTGATCTTTCATTGGTGGACCGGCTTTCTGTCATTCGCCACCCATCTGATTGGCGTCTTTACAAGAATTCGTATCGAAATTCTGTTTCTTGGAGCGTTGGCGCGTTTTTTGACCGCCTATTGAGACGACCGATTGGCGGCGCAACCATCATATATACTTCAGATCATGGCCAGACCTTTCACGAGCGGGGGGATTCCGGTCTTTTGACTCACTGCCAAGCATCGCCCCAAATTGAGGAAGGGATTGTGCCCTTGGTTGCAATATTTGGACAAAGGCGCGACCCCATGCACTTGGCACCTTGGGCCAAACACAACATGAACACGATGAGTGCTTTTCGGATTTTCCCCACCTTGCTTTTTTTGATGGGTTATCCCCAGCCCGAGGTTCATAACCTCTACGGACCTTCGATGGCATCATCTGAAAAAGATCCTTTCACTTTTGCTGCCAACCTGTATCTCAAGCTCAATCGAAAGCCCGATTGGATTGCCATTCCGCGCAGTGAGATCAAATTTCCGCCCCCGGCAGATGTTAATGCTCCCAGAGCCAAATAGAATCGCAACCAGAAAACCTCGGTGGTCGATCCATGGATTACTCGAGAAAATGGCAAGTATTGAGAAATGAGTGCTCCAACCATATCAAGTTTGAATTGCGCCGCCAGTTTTGACATTGCCAAAAAAATTATCGGTCTTTCGCAACTGCTGGGCCCCATGTTGGAACTCGGAATCAGTCGGCAATGTAGCCACGCTCGGGTAGCAGCTCATAAAGAGCTTCTTCAATGCGTTCTTAGCCATCCACTTGACCTTTAGAATAAATACCTTGAAGATACGCCTCTACATGCTGAATAAAAAATCAATTCCAGCTCAATTTAAATTTTACCGGAAGCGGAAATCGAATAAAATGGGAATAATTTTGAATATTTGGAATAGATCTCCTATTTTTTCGCTAATTTTATTTTTATTAGGCTTAATAATAATCGCCGGTGGATTGCAATTGTACTTATTAGGCGGAAGTCTATATTTTTTAATATCTGGGCTTTTATTAATAATTGTTAGTTATTTAAACTATAAATCTATCTCTGCATCGGCAAGTATTTTTACAATTGTTGTTTTTGGCACTATTTTTTGGGCGCTTTATGAGGTTGGATTTAGTACTTATAATTTAATTCCAAGAGTATCAGGCCCCACAATTCTTAGCCTGTATTTTTTGCTGCCCAGTGTAAAGAGGCGCCTTAAAACTTCTCGGAAAAGTCAGAGTGCTAATTTTTTTGCAATCGCCTTTGCAGTGGGGGTACTAACTTACTCTTACTGGATGAATACATTCATTCCTGCAGAATATAGTGGAGAAATTTTGCAAAAGTCAGACAATTTGTCCCAAGAATGGCGCCATGTAGGTGGTAATTCGAATGGTACAAAGTTCTCGCTAGCTGATCAAATTAACAGGAAAAATGTTGGGCGACTTAGCAAGAAATGGTCTTATCAGGCCACAACCGAAGATTTTGGTGATGTCCAGTCCATTCCAGATTTTGGGTCCAGAATTACATTTCAGGTTACGCCATTGAATATCGGAGATAGTCTGTTTTTTTGTCTGGGAAATAATGTTGTCATTGCTTTGGATTCTGAGACCGGAAAAAAATTATGGAGGTTCGACCCGAAGATCGATGCGACTGGAGCTTGGTCGCTCACATGCCGCGGTCTTGCTTATCACGAAGCTACCCAACAAACCGGCAAGGTTTGTGACACCAGATTAATCATGGGCACCGTTGACGATAGGTTGGCTGCGGTTGATGCCAAAACAGGGTTCCCATGCCCGAATTTTGGGTTGGCCGGTTTTGTAGACCTTAAAGAAGGTCTGGGAACAGTCGTGCCAGGCTACCACTATGTGACCTCCCCGCCGACAATAATTAACAATGTCGCTGTCGTCGGAGCGCGGGTTTTGGATAATCAATCGACAGATATGCCGTCTGGCGTCATCCGCGGATTCGACGCTAAATCTGGTCGCCTTTTATGGGCGTGGGATATGCTACATCCCTCTGCAACACGACAGAAAGATTACCCTCGTTCTACACCTAACGCTTGGTCGACTTTCAGTGGTGATCAACAGTTGGGTCTCGTGTATATTCCAACCGGGAGCACAACTCCTGATCATTATGGAGGCCAGCGGACGACAGAGCAGGATCGGTATGCTGCTTCAATCGTGGCACTTGATGTCAAAACCGGAAATGTGCGCTGGAATTTTCAAACTGTGCACCACGACGTTTGGGATTACGATATTGCCGCTCAACCAGTGTTGACAGATTTCCATGTCGCCGGAGCCAAAATTGCTTCGATCATAGTGGCAACAAAACGAGGAGAGATTTTTGTTCTAGACCGCCGTGATGGTCGCGCCATATTTCCTGTGGCAGAACGCTCTGTACCAACGGGCGCCGTCAGCGGGGAGACTCTATCACCGACACAGCCATACTCAGCCGGATTTCCCTCTCTGGCGCCAAATCACTTAACGGAATCCTCTATGTGGGGGGCAACTCCTATTGATCTGCTCTATTGCCGGATTAAGTTTCGACAATATAAATATCAGGGTGAATTTACGCCGCCTTCGACACAAGGGACTATTGTCTACCCTTCAACGCCAGGTGTCATAAATTGGGGTGGCGTTTCGGTGGACACAAACCAGCGCATAATGGTGGTAAATACAAATAATTTAGCCAGCGTTGTCCGCCTTATCAAGCGAAGAGATGCTGATAAATTGGGAATAGTGCCGTATCGGGAAGATGTATCAAAGGCTGGGATTCACAGTGAGACATCAAACAAGGAAATGTACGCTCAAGTAGGAACCCCTTACGCAGTGACTGTTCCCGTATTCACGTCATTCCTTGGATTTCCTTGCAATGCCCCGCCTTGGGGAAGATTGTCAGCAATTGATCTGGACACAAGAAAATTATTGTGGACCCAGCCGCTCGGAACGACAAGTGAAGTAGCACCGTTTGGCATTGCCCTGCCAACGGGGATCATGACACAAGGCGGTGCCATGACAACAGCAACCGGCCTTACATTTATTGGCGCAGCATTTGAAAGTACGTTCCGGGCGTTCGAAACACAAACCGGAAAGCTTCTTTGGCAGGCGAAACTGCCCGCGCCAGGCAGGGCAACGCCAATGAGCTACACGTCTTCCGAAACTCGAAGGCAATATGTTGTGATTGCGTCTGGTGGCCGATCAAAATTTACAAACCAGCCGGAAGCTCATTTGAGTGCTTTTGCAATCCGGGAATGATCAATCCAGTCGTTGGGTAAATCTGTCCTCGCTTGGCTTAGGATTGACTGTTGATTTTATAATATTCTAAATACCAGTCGATAAAACGAGACACACCTGCAACGACAGGTGTATTGGGGCGGAATTGAACCCAAGATTCCAAGTTGCTCGTATCAGCCGCTGTACTTTTTACGTCTCCGGGCTGCATGGGTAGAAAATTCTTTTTTGCTTCTGTGCCGAGCGATTTCTCAATCGCAGATATATAGTCCATTAGTTTCGTTGGCTGATTGTTGCCGATATTGAAAACGCGGTATGGCACGTTGCTTGTCGCAGGATCAGGGTTGTCTGAATTGAAATGCGGATCAGGTTCTGCTGGGCGGTCAAGCAAGCGCACCACGCCTTCAACAATATCGTCGACATAGGTGAAGTCGCGAACCATATCGCCATTGTTAAAAATATCGATTGGCTTGTTGTTGAGGATCGCCTTTGTAAAGAGGAACAATGCCATATCTGGCCGCCCCCAAGGGCCATATACCGTAAAAAAACGAAGGCCAGTTGTCGGTAGATCAAAAAGATGGCTGTATGTGTGCGCCATCAGCTCATTTGCTTTTTTCGTGGCAGCATAAAGGCTGACCGGGTGATCAATATTTTGATGCTCTGAAAAGGGTAGTTGCGTATTCCCGCCATAAACACTGGAGCTACTGGCATAGACCAAATGTTCAACGCCGTTGTGGCGACACCCCTCAAGGACATTGATGAAGCCTTGAATATTAGCATCAATATAAGCGTGTGGGTTGGTCAGCGAATAACGCACGCCTGCTTGGGCGGCGAGATTGATAACCCTAGAAGGCCGACTATTGCTAAAAAGTAATGTCATTGCATCACGGTCAGCTATGTCGATGTTTTTGAACTCAAAATTGGGGTGTGCGGAAAGCCTAGCCAGTCGCGATTCTTTAAGGCTGACCTCATAATAATCATTCAGATTATCCACGCCAATGACTTCATCGCCGCGTGCGAGAAGTTTGAGGGTGGTATGCATCCCAATAAAGCCAGCGGCACCGGTAATTAGGATACGCATCGTTACAACCTCCCATCCGTTGCTTGGATTGGAAACACCGCTTTAACGTCATAGATCACGGTATGATCCTTTCCTAATTGGCGAATGCCTTCGATGCCCATTTCAATGAACTGCGAATGCCCAACAGCGACAATTATGGCATCATATTGCCCGGATGCGGGTTGGCTTGTAGAACATTCGAGATTGTGTTCGTTACGAACCTCATCTGTGTTAACCCAAGGGTCATAGACATCGACGTTGATCGAGTACTCTTGTAAGGCGCTGACAATATCAACAGCGCGCGTATTGCGAATGTCTGGGCAATTCTCTTTAAATGCGAGTCCCATCATCAAGACCTTGCTACCGAGCAACTGAATGTGACGGCTAAGCATTAGCTTTATGACGTTTTCAGCAACAAATGCACCCATCTGATCATTGATCCGGCGTCCGGACAATATGACTTCAGGATGATAACCAAGCTGTTGCGCCTTGTGCGTTAAATAATAGGGGTCAACACCGATACAATGGCCGCCAACCAGCCCCGGTCGGAAAGGTAAAAAGTTCCATTTTGTGCCAGCAGCTTCGAGCACTTCTATGGTGTCTATCCCAAGCCTGTTGAAGATGAGACTTAACTCATTCATCAAGGCGATGTTAACGTCTCGCTGGGTGTTTTCAATCACCTTGGCAGCTTCTGCAACTTTGATCGAACTTGCGCGATAGGTGCCCGCTGTAATGATTTCCCCGTAAAGCGTGTCAATTTGGTCTGCAATTTCTGCAGTACTCCCGCTGGTCACTTTGCGGATCGTTGGGAGACGATGTACTTTATCTCCGGGGTTGATCCGTTCGGGGCTATATCCGCAGAAAAAATCAACGTTGAACTTCAACCCAGATATCTTTTCGAGCACAGGAACGCACACTTCCTCTGTACATCCTGGGAAGACTGTTGATTCATAAATGACAATATTACCCGGATTTAGGTATTTGCCGATTGTTTCGCTTGCTCTGATAAGCGCTTTAACGTCAGGACGCTTTGCATCGTCAACCGGCGTCGGAACCGTAACGATATAAATACTGACATGTTCCAAATCTGATACATTTGATGTGAGCGTCAAGTGCTGCGCAAGCTTAAGCTCTTCAGGACTTACTTCCAATGTGTGATCGATTCCCTCATTTAGAGATTTCACACGTTTATCATCGATGTCAAAGCCCAATACGGGGCGGATCTTCCCGAATTCGACTGCAAGAGGTAATCCGACATATCCCAACCCAACAATGGCAATGATAGGTCTGTGTTCGTCTGCCATGATTCTCATCTCTAAAAAAATATCAATTCGTTGGTATATCGGGCTAGTAAAGCAGCATAGCGGGCGGAGCGATAGCTAACAGTAAATAAACAATGAGTCCGCGCGGCCAACCAAAAAGATTAAGCAAGTGATGATGCAAATGATCGCGGTCTGCCGTCATTGGGGAACGCCCCCGTAAAACGCGTGCGATGGTTAGTCGGAATGAATCAATGACCGGTACAGCGAACAGAAAAACCAATTCATCCGCTGATATTGCCCGTCCAGCTTGGCCGCCTTTAGAATTGTACGAGATGATCGCTAAAAGGCCAATTGCGGTCGCAAATCCATAGGCGCCGCCATCACCTAGGAAGAGGCGGCCTGTGAGATTGAAGAACCACAAAATGATTAGGGCAGAGATCAACAAAGCAATAATTGGATACAATGTTGCGGGCGCACGCAGTGCGAGCAATGATAGCCAACCGATGCACAATCCAATGACCAACCCATTTTTCCCATCGGCCATATTGACTGCATTCACCAGTCCAACCCCGCAAATTGTTGTGAATATAACGGCAAGAAAGCCCGTCCCAAGACCAAGTTCAAACTGAAGATATTCAAAAGACAGAACGCGAACATTAAACATGGGGTCCACAAGCGCTGCGGAACCGAAAATAAGTAAGGAGATGAAGAGCCGATCTCGTGCGGCAAGCGTGTGCCGGTCGTCGGCCATTCCCAGAATGGCCATAGCTGCAGTTGCACCCAGCCAAACCATGAGTGTAGGCTGCATTGACGTGGGTGTTGAAAATAAAATGAAGAGAGCTGCAAGTGGAAGGATGATAAAACTGAGAACCAAACCGCCTGCAAGTGGCGTCGCTTTTTTGTGATGTTTGCGCTCGTCAGGAACGTCTATCAATCCGAATTTTACGCAGATTGGTTTAGCAAATTTTCCAAGAAAAATAGTCGCAATTGCGCAAATGATGCAAGCAACGATGATGTTATAGCTTAACATATAAACATTCTTAGAAGGGCTATCTGCAAAAAAATACTGTAGGAGCTAGGCCGGAAATCTCTCTAATAAGGGTTTCCGCTTTGGTCCAATCAATAATTGAGCCCTCTCAATTCTCATTGACGCCGCCAACAAGGAGAGGAAAAGCGCTAGAAATCCTATAATGAGAACGATCCCGCGTAGTTTTGCAGGCGTGTGGCTCACCAGCGGCGCACCCAGACCCGCCTGAGGCTTACACATGCGCCACATGACAAATCCGCTCACCGCCATCAGGATCAGGCCCCAACGCCGCCAAGTCATTTGACCAAAATGCGGTGCGCGTATGATCACGGCCCGCGCCATAATCAGATGGTTTCCTTTTGAACAGGACACAGTGTAACAATCCGGCTTGGCATCCTTATTGTTTGGAGCATGACATGCGCATTGGTTTGAAACTTATATTGCTGTCAGCCTTCATGCTGCCCACCGCGCCGGCGCAGGCGAGCGAAAAGGCATGGGCAACGGCAAGTGATGTTGGCGCATACGGGCTTACTGCTGTGGCGCTTGGGTTGCCGTTGATCAAAGGGGACATGCAGGGTGCTCTTCAGGCAGGGGGCTCCGTTGCTGCAGCCTCGCTCATCACGACTGGCCTAAAGGAAGCCTTTCCTGAATTGCGCCCCGATGGCAGTGACCGGAAAAGCTTTCCTTCAGGTCATACCAGCATGGCGTTCTCTGCCGCTTCGAGCCTGTTTAATCGGCACGGTCAGTCGGTCGGATTGCCGGCCTTGGCAGTCGCCACCTTTGTCGGAATTGCGCGGGTAAAGGCGGACAAGCATCATTGGTATGATGTTGTCGTGGGCGCAGGGATTGGCGCAGGGGCTGGGTTCCTCATCACCAATAAACCCAGCGCAAAGGTCGCGGTGATCCCTTGGGGTGATACCAAAAGCGGTGGCATCAGTATGGCGCTGCGTTTTTGAAAAGGAGAGGCCCTTTGTTTCGTCATTTGATCCTGTTAGGAGCTGCTTTTATGACCATAGCCGCAGTTTCTCCCCCCGATAAACCCAAATGGGCACTCGTCATTCACGGTGGCGCTGGCAGCATGACGCGCGACAAGTTGACGCCGGAACAGGACGCAGACATACGCGCGGCCCTTGCCTCCGCACTTTCCGCAGGATCTAAAGTACTTGAGGATGGTGGATCGTCACTTGACGCGGTCGAGGCGGCTGTCCGTGTGTTGGAAGATGATCCCCACTTCAACGCAGGCAAAGGCGCGGTGTTAACATATGATGGCACAGTCTCGCTGGATGCGGCAATCATGGACGGGCGAACAAGGGCGGCCGGGGCGATTGCGGGGACAAGCAGCGCGCGTAATCCCGTAACAGCAGCGCGGCGCGTGATGGAGGATAGCCCGCATGTGTTGCTTTCAGGCGCTGGTGCGGACAGTTTTGTTGCTGAAAAGGGACTAGCAACTGAAACGCAGGATTATTTTGAAACTCCAGAACGCCGTCGTCAGCTTGATGAGATGAAAACGAAAAAAGTTGGCTGGTATGATGTCGATCTGAAATACGGAACCGTCGGGGCCGTCGCGCTTGATATGCAAGGCCATGTCGCCGCTGCGACCTCAACCGGCGGGCTGACGGGGAAACGTTGGGGGCGTATCGGGGATTCTCCTCTGATTGGGGCTGGCACTTATGCTGATGACCGCGCGTGCGCGGTTTCAGCGACGGGCGCGGGTGAGTTTTTTATCCGCGTGGGTGTTGCCCATGAAATTTGCGCGCGTGTCAGGATGAAGGGGGAGCGGATCGTGCCTGCTGCGAGTGCGGTCATGGCAGAGGTTAAGGAATTGGGGGGAACAGGCGGCGTCATCGTGATCGCCCCTGATGGCCAAATCGGGTGGAGTTTCAACACGCCGGGCATGTACCGCGGCGGCAGAGATTCAACCGGGCGCGAACGGATTGCGATTTACGGAGATGAATAAGCGTTTCATTGCGTTTCTGATTGCCATTACCTTTTGTACCCCTGCCCTTGGATGGTGGGATTTTGGCCACAAAACCACTGCGACGATTGCGTGGGACCATGTGAAGCCACAAACCCGTGCGGCGATTGTTGAATTGTTGCGTCATGAACGCGCGGTTGAAACTCCCACATGCCCCCTCAAAACCTTAGAAGATGCCAGCTATTGGCCTGATTGTATCAAGGGGTTGGGCGCCCGGTTCGATTACGCATTTTCGTGGCATTTTCAAAATGTCGATGTCTGCAAACCTTTTGATCTGAAGGCTGCATGTAAGGATGGCCAGTGCGTATCGCGCCAGATTGACCGTAATGCAAAATTGCTTGGCGACAAAGGTGTGCCGCTGCGCGAGCGCCTTGTCGCACTCGCATTCCTATCCCACTTTGTTGGCGATTTGCATATGCCACTTCATGCAGGCGACCGGACCGACCGTGGCGGCAACGATGTTAAGGCGGCGTACGGTATGGTTGAGGGGCGGATCAACCTGCACTTGCTTTGGGATGGGTATCTCGCCGAACGCGCAATTACGTCTCCGCCGTCTGGGCCAGTGGGGATTGCAGAAGGGCTGACAGCAGAGAAACGCGATCAGTTGTCAGCTGGCACAACCGAGGACTGGAGCCGCGAAAGCTGGGCGCTTGCAAAAGATGTTGTCTATGCAACGGCGCTGGACGGTGATCCTTGTGGAACTGTGCCAGTCCGGGCGCAGATTGATAATGAAAAGATTGAGCGGCTTATACCTGAGGTGCGCGGGCAGATGCTCAAAGGCGGACTGCGATTGGCACGATTGCTGGACGCGGCGCTTAGTCCCGTGGAGGACGCCCCCGCCGCGCCGCTTCGCTTACCCCAACCTTAATACCGCGCCTTGCCAAGGCTTCACGCAACAGCACTTCAACTTGGGCATTGGCGCTCCTGAAATCATCTGCCGCCGCGCGTTCGATCGCGGCATAAAGTGCCGGATCAAGCCGCAAGGCAAACGCCTTTTTCGTTGGGAGCGCCACGTCCGTTCGCGCTAGTAAAGTGAACCAGTGTTCACCACAGGTTGGGTGTCGCGTTCTCCGCACAGCACCACCATCAGGTTTGAAACCATGGCGGCTTTACGCTCATCATCAAGATGAACCACATTCTTCTCCGACAATTTTGCCAGCGCCAGTTCAACCATGCCAACAGCGCCTTCGACCAACGTCGTGCGCGCCGCAACCACCGCTTGTGCTTGCTGACGCCGTAACATCGCCCCAGCAATTTCGGGGGCGTAGGCGAGATGGGTGAAGCCGCATTCATCGACGCTAATCCCGGCAACCTTCAGCCGTTCGGTGAGGGCAATACGCAATTCAGCGCCAATCTCATCGTGATTTCCGCGCAAAGTAAGTTCCTTATGTTCAATGTCATCATAAGGATAACGGGCCCCGATGGTGCGGACCGCAGCCTCAATCTGCGCCATCACGAATGCTTTATAATCATCAACGTCGAACAGCGCCTGTGCGGTATCGGTCACGCGCCACACGACTTGGGCGGCAATTTCAACAGGGTTTCCGCGCAGATCGTTGACCTTGATCTTGTCAGAAATGACATTGTTGGACCGCGCAGAAATCTTTGACTTGATCATCCATGGCCAAACCCAGCGCAACCCTTCTTTGCGGCAAGTGCCACGGTAAGCGCCGAACAAGGTGATCACGGCCGCTTGATTTGGTTGCAGCATGTAAAAGCCGCTCGACGCAATCGTGAAACCAATAAACCATGCGATTACGCTGACAACAGGAGCAAGCCCGCCCTTCACCGAAACGGCATACAGAAACGACATTATTGTTATCGCAAGCAGAACAAGCGCCAAGACGAGCATAAGATAACCGCTAAATGTGCGCGCTTGGTGTTCGCAGCTCGCGTTCAAATCACCCCGATTGGCCGTATCTGTCATATCAACCTCCTGTAAATTATGATATCATCATTATATCATATGAAAGGAGAGTCAAGATGCCTGAGTTCAGAGGATGAGCCGGGTGATGTGCCCCATTTTGCGACCTTCGCGCGCCTCACCTTTATTATAGAGATGCAGATGCGTTCCGGGTTCTGCAGAAAGTGCCGCGATATTATTGGCCTCTGGCCCGATCAGATTGCGCATCTCAACACCTTTGGCAGCAAGCGTGGTTGCGCCCAGAGGCAATCCGCAGACGGCACGAATATGGTTTTCAAATTGCGATGTTACAGCGCCCTCAAGGGTCCAATGGCCACTATTGTGAACACGCGGGGCCATTTCGTTAAAGACGGGACCCTCTGCACTTGCGAAGAATTCGATGGCGAAACTGCCGACATAGTCCAGCGTGTCGGCGATTTTACGGGCCAAGGCGCGCGCGGCTGGCATTTGTTCGCGGACAATCTCTGAAGCGGGCACAGTCGATGTTGCTAAAATACCGTCGCGGTGGATATTTTCGGGCGCGTCCCAAAAAGCAACGCGTCCGCTTTGATCGCGCGCAACCAACAACGAAAATTCATGGTCAAACTTCACCAGCGATTCGAGGATCGCGGGATGGCCATTCAGTTCAGCCCATGCCGCATCGGCATCGCCGGAATTTGAAAGGCGTGCTTGCCCCTTGCCATCATAGCCAAAACGCACGGTTTTTAATATAGCGGGAACGCCGATCTTGGCGATAGCGACATCCAGATCCGCGCGACTGTTGACCGCCGCCCATTCTGCCGTGCGTCCTCCGCAGGACGCTGCAAATGTTTTTTCAGCGATGCGGTCCTGGCCAATTTCCAAGGCGCGCAAAGGTGGCCACGTTGGCACCCGCGTACTGACTTCACCCAGAGGCTCTGCGTCAATATTTTCAAACTCGAAGGTTGCAACGTCAACGGTGCAGGCAAATGCGATCAACGCTGCACGGTCATCATAAGCTGCACAGGTAAAGGCTGCGCTGACTTCAGCAGCGCAGCTGTCGGCGTCGGGCGCAAAAATATGGACGCGGTAACCAAGTTGGGCTGCTGCCATGCTGAGCATACGGCCCAATTGCCCGCCGCCAATAATGCCAATGGTTGAACCCGCAGGAAGGGGAGTAATCATTGTATCTGTCATACCGGATCGGTCGCCACGCCTTCGGTTTGCGCTGCTCGCCACGCTGCCAATCGACCGCCGACCGCCGGATCAGATAAAGCAAGTATGGCAGCGGCCAGCAGTCCGGCATTTATCGCCCCCGCCTTGCCAATGGCGAGCGTACCCACCGGAATCCCACCGGGCATCTGCACAATCGAGAGCAAACTGTCCATGCCGCTCAGCGCCTTGGATTCAACCGGCACGCCCAGCACCGGCAACGCGGTCATGGCAGCGGCCATGCCTGGCAAATGTGCGGCTCCGCCTGCGCCGGCGATGATGATCTGCAGTCCTCGTGCAGCAGCAGAGGTGGCATAGGTAACAAGTCGTTCAGGGGTGCGATGTGCTGAAACAACCTTTGTTTCATGGGGAATGCACAGTGCGGTCAAAATCTCAGCTGTGTGGCTCATGGTGTGCCAATCCGATGTGCTGCCCATGATGATGCCGACACGGGGGACACTCTCATTCACGCTGGCTTACTCACGATGAAAAATACCCTTTAACAATATTCTTAAGACGCTCAGCTCATAGCTAAGCCGCGCGATTTTGGCAAATATCTTACGGTTACCCAAGATACTATGACCATTTTTTCATTTTACAGGCCGTTTTGCAGAATGAAAATATAGAGTTCATTCACTCTTCTGTAGAAATTATCTAAATTATTGTAAACTTGCATAGGGCGATTTGTTTTTCTATGTGCAAAGCACCGTTCAATTATAAAAGACCTGGTAAATAACCTATGGCAGCGCTCAACTTCATTACAGGATCAGAGAAAGACACTGTTTCATTTGATAATTTAATCAAAGAAAACAAAGAGTTACTCAATAAAATTGAGGTCTTGACAGAAAAACTCTCTGCGATTGAAGCCCTTGCTGATACAGATACATTAACCCCAGTCGCCAACCGCCGCAGTTTTGTGCGTGAATTGGACAAGATGATCAGAAAAACGGAACGTCATGGGACGCATGCCGCCGTGCTGTTTGTTGATGTTGACGGATTAAAGGCGGTTAATGATGCCTATGGTCACCGCGCTGGCGACGCGATTTTGATCCATGTCGCCACCGAATTGCCAAAAAGGCTTCGCGCGACGGACATGGTAGCGCGCTTGGGGGGTGATGAATTTGGCCTTATTCTGGACTATCTTTCAGAAGCCGATGTCCGAACCAAGGCGGCGTCAATTATCAGTGGCATCAATGCCACACCTATCGTTTACGGCGCAGCGACCATTTATGTACGGGTATCATGGGGCATGACGATGGTTTGCGATGGGGACAGTGTCGAGGATGCGATTGCCCGCGCCGATGCTGCGATGTATGCGACCAAAGCGGCTCAGCGTTCTGAGAGATAATAGCGGTCCGTCGCATTTAACGCGTCGTCCAATTCATAGACAATAGGCTGACCTGTCGGAATTTCCAACGTTGTAATTTCATCATCTGGAATATTTGACAAATGCTTCACCAGCGCGCGCAGTGAATTGCCGTGCGCTGAAATAAGCACGCGTTTGCCAGCCTTGAGTTCGGGTGCAATCCGGCGTTCCCAATAAGGAAGAACGCGCGCAATTGTGTCTTTCAAGCTCTCGGTATCAGGAATTTTGATCCCCGCATAGCGTCTGTCCTGCGAGAGGTTGAACGCGCTGTCCGCTTCAAGAGGCGGCGGCGGAATATCAAAACTGCGGCGCCAAATATGGACCTGACCTGCGCCGTGTTTAGCCGCTGTTTCAGCCTTATCAAGACCAGTGAGGCCGCCGTAATGGCGTTCATTCAGATGCCAGTCCTTTTCCACCGGCAACCATAGGCGGCCCATTTCTTCAAGCGCTAGGTTGAGTGTTTTGATCGCGCGGGTTTGAAGTGAGGTGAAACAAGTGTCGAAATCCAGGCCTTTGTCGCGCATCAACACGCCTGCGGCACGTGCTTCGCTCGCCCCCTTTTCGGTTACATCAACGTCCCACCAACCTGTGAACCGGTTTTCAAGATTCCATGTCGATTGACCGTGACGGATAAGGACGAGCGTGGGCATGAAAATCTCCAGAACGATGAGTCGTCACGCGTTTAGCGGCGGACAACCCGCACAACAACTGTCTAGGGCCCTGACCCTAGGCACCGATCTGATCCGCCAAAACCACCAGACAATCGCGTGCCAATGTTTTGCAACGCGCCGGCGACCAAGCCCGTTCTACATCAGGGTTCATATCATGATCCTTGAACGGCATTTCCAGTGTCATTGCGACCGCACCAAAGCGATTGGCGACTTGGTTGGTCGACATGGTCAGATTGGCTTTGCCCGGTGCTGATGCCGGATACCCCAATTTGTCCTGAAAATCCGGCGTGCGCGCGGTGAGTGCTGTGCGGAAGGCATAGAAGCGGGCACCCTGATCATCCGTCCAGTTGGGAATACCTTCAAACCCTGCAATAAAATTGGCCGGGATCGCTTCATCGCCGTGAATGTCCATGGCGAAATCAACGCCGCTTTTGTCCATTTCATTGCGCACACACAGCACTTCTGGGCTCTTTTCAGCGCTGGGGGTCGCCCATTCACGGTTAAGGTTTACACCGACTGCGTTGGTCCGCAAATGCCCTCGGCATGACCCGTCAGGGTTCATATTGGGGACGACGTGGAACGTACACGCCTTGCGCAGATGAACGGCGGCGGGGTCAGCGGTATCCGTCAACATCTCCAAAGCGCCTTCCATCCAATGTTCGGCCATGCTTTCGCCGGGATGCTGGCGCGCATAAAGCCAGACCTGTTTGGGGCCTGTTCCCATAATCAGGCAGTCAATCGGTTGTCCATCAAGCGTTTGCCCGAGCTCGCGGTGGGTAACCCCTTCCTGTGCCGCAATCCGCGCGATCAGATCATGATGACGCTCCATTGAAAATGGCGCGAAATAGGCAAACCACACAGCGTCTTGCGCGGGCGCATGCGTGATTGTCAGGACGCCGTCTTTGTAAGATGTATTGGCACAGCGCCAATCTTGCCGGTCATCACTGTACCGTGCGCTGTAATTGATCCAACCGCCGGGATAGGCACTGTCGCCACAATTGGTGATGGTGAGCGTAACGGGACGTCCCTTTGCGCCCGCAACGCGAAAATGGAACCATTGGTAAAAATCAGAATCCTTATCTTTGCGGATTTCAAGACGTGCGCTGTCGCCGTTGATGTCAGTGACGGTGATGTTGCCACTGTCAAAACCGCTTGAAATTGTAATGCTCATGGGACCACCACCGTTTGACCAGAAGTCCCCGGGAAGTCTTTAAACAGCGCGTTCGCAAGCTTTTCAGCGGCCAGCCCTGGTTGGGCGGCGGGGGCCGTAGACGGTGCCGAAGTTTCTGCCTTTCCTTCCCATACCATCGTCGCATCCGCTTTGCGGATCAGTTGGACTGACAGGCGCGTCACGATGATTTGACGGGTTTTACCGCCGATGGGGATGCTTGCTCCTAGCCCGACTCCAACATTACCGCCAAAACTGCCTCCGCCTATTCCAATAGAGAAGGGTGATTTTTTGGCTTCCTCGCGGGTCAGGCGGGTAAAGCTCGTTTTAGCAGTGTAAAGTGATTCAGCAGCTCCGACTGCGTCAGCATATCCGATTCGCGCCATTGCCCGGCCAACAGCAGCAGCATAGGTCGCACCTTCAAGCGACGGCGGGGTTTCAACACGCACTGCTCCTGCAGGAATCGCAGTGCCAAGATGGAAGCGCGTCACCTCAACTGGCGGAATACTGGCAGCGCAGCCCCCAAACGATAGGGCAACAAGGGTAACGGGAAAAATACGCATATGCTTCACTCCTGACGTGTCATGCCTTGACTTTACACAGATCGACCCTTAGTCGGCAGCTTTCATTTTCTAGATTAATATAAGAACAGGCAAGCGATCATGAAGATCCGCAATTCATTAAAGTCATTGAAGGGCCGTCACCGCGATAACCGCGTGATTCGTCGTCGTGGACGCACATATGTCATCAACAAGACCAACCGCCGGTTCAAAGCCCGTCAGGGCTGAGCAAGAGCGTGGTAAGGGCCGTCGTTTTTGACGTCGGCAATGTCCTCTATGACTGGAGTCCTCGGTTTCTCTATAAGAAGCTGATCGACGATCCGCGCGCGCTAGACTGGTTTCTGAACCATGTCGTGACGCACGACTGGCATTTCCAGCATGATGCAGGGCGCGATTTCGCTGAAACTTCAGCAGAGCGCATCGCGCAATTTCCCGAACAGGCGGATCTGATTCGTCTCTTTGCGCCGCGTTTCAACGAAACCATTCGCGCCGCCATTCCTGGATCGCTCGATGTTGTGCGCGCACTTGATGACGCCGGTGTCCCGTTGTTTGGCATCACCAATTTCAGCCATGAATTCTTTCCGCCCTTTCGTGCGCAGCATACCGAAATTTTTGACCGTTTCCGGGATATTGTCGTTTCGGGTGTTGAGCGTTTGGTAAAGCCGGACGCGGCCATATACGCGCTGGCGCTAAAACGATTCGGATTACAGCCTGATGAGGCTTTGTTTGTCGACGACCGCGCCGACAATGTTGCAGCGGCGCAGGCAAACGGTTTTGTCGGGCATCATTTTGTGGATGCAGCGACGTTGCGTTTGGCGCTGTATCCCCTGATTTGAGTGTCCGCTAAGGCGTCACGATGTTGAAACCCGGTGATGGTGTTTCAAGAGATTGCATCATCGCCAACACCGCACCAGCATCTCCCGACACTTTGAGATCGCCTGCCGCCATAGCGTCTGGGATTTTGACAAGACCGACCATCAACGTGTCAAAAACTTTGCGCGTTGTGGTCAATGTCGCTGTCGGGTTTGCAAGTGTTTCACCTACGCGCGGGAATAATACGTCTTTGCCCACATGAAATCCGATGGCTTCATTACGGTCTGTGAAAATGAATTGCACCGTCGTTCCAACGCGCGTTGATTTGGCAGGGTTATAGCGGGCGGCCAGTGCATCCATCAGGTTCGCTGTTGGCACCGCGCGCAGCACACCGAGGCCCTTAACATTTATGGAAGGCTTGACAGAGCCATCACGCAATTCAAGCGCCGCTTGCAGAAAATAATTGCGCCAGCTGCCGGCTTCTGCCTGAAATCCTTGCTGTTCATAGCTTGAAGCCAACCAAGTGCGCGCAGGCTTATTTTCCGGATCAGCGAAAACCAGATGGTTGAAAATAGTGCTCGACCAACGGTAATCGCCTGCATCAAAGGCAGTGATGCCAGATTTTAAGGCTTTTTTTGCCCCCCCCATTGCCGAGACATAGCGCTTGGCCGCCTCAACGGGCGTGTGCGCATTATAATTGGCCGGAACACCGTCCCACCAGCCAAAATAGCTTTGGAACACAGCTTTGGCATTGTGATTAATCGTTCCGTAATAGCCGCGCGTTGAAAAATCGCTTTTGGAAAAGCTGGGTTCACCAATATTTTCGGCTATTTCAGTGGCGGTTTCGCCGTTGTTGGCGCGGCGCATCGTCTGATCATGGATGAAGCGGTATGTGTCACGGTGATGGGTCAGGAAGGTGCGAACATTGTCCCCGCCCCATGTCGGCCAGTTATGTGATCCAAAGACGACGTCACTTTTGTCACCGTACTGCCGCAGCGCGCCGTCAATCGATTTTGACCAGCCCAGCGTATCGCGGACCTTGGCACCGCGCTGGGTCAGGACATTGTGAAATGTGCCGGTGGCGACTTCAGAGGAACACAGCGCCCTAAATTCAGGCAGATAAAACATGAATTCCGCGGGTGCTTCGCTGTTGGCTGCGTCGATAAATTCAAACGTGATGCCGTCAATGACAATGGGCGCAGCCCCTGCTGAGACCTCTAGCGTTGGTTTGGCCAGTGAAGTTGTTCCATTGGCAGGAAGCGCCTGACCCAATCCTGTACCGACTTGCGCAGTCGCACTGCGCGGTAGGGCATTGCCGAATTGGAAGACGGCTCGGTGGCTCATATAATTGCCCGCAATCACATTTTCGCTCACCGCCTCAACAATGAACCCGTGCGGCGCGACAATGGGAATGCTGCCCGATGCGAGGACTTCGGCTTTTGCAAGGGCATTGACCCCGCCAAAATGATCGCCGTGGCTGTGGGTGAAGATGATCCCGCTCACAGGGCGGGCCCCAAGTGTCTTGTTGACCAAGGCCAGACCTGCAGTGGCGCTTTCAACGGCGCTTAGAGGATCGACGATGATCCACCCAGTTTTGCCGCGAATGATGGTCATCACCGAAATATCATAGCCGCGAAATTGATAAATCCCCGGCATCACTTCGAACAAGCCGTGTTCGCTGTTCAGTTTGGATTGCCGCCAGAGTGACGGGTTGACGGTCGCTGGGGCATCGCCTTTGATAAAGGCATAACTGCCCGCATCCCAGACCGTTTCACCCTTTGCATTGCGAATGATCCCGCCTTCGATCTGGGCCAGACGCCCCCGCGCAGCATCAGTAAAATCCGCCTGATCGTCCAAGGGCAGGATTTGCCCTACGCGCGTATTGGCGTCTGCGGTGGCTTTGGTGGCGACGCCTGTGGGCGGGACACGGTCTGCGGCATAGGCAGAAACCGATGTGCCCAGCAGCATGGCAAAGGTAAAGGTGCGAACGGAACGTGCTGTGTGCATGGCATCCTCCTGATAAATGCCACGCTCACTCTATTGCTGAGTCGTGACTAGTCTTTATAGCCTTTCAGTTCATCGCCTGTCAGGCGCACAACATGCAAGACATTCGTTGATCCCGGCGTCCCAAAGGGCACACCCGCCATCACGATCACGCGGTTGCCCGCTTTGGCCAGACCGTGACGCAGGGCCATGCGTTTGGCCTTGGCCACCATTTCTTCAAAGGAAGCGACATCCTGAGTGCGAACGCCGTGCACGCCCCATGTCAGGCCCATTTGCCGCGCGGTTGAAAGCTGTGGGGTCAGCATTAGTAAGGGCACAGAAGGACGTTCACGTGCGATCCTGCGCGCGGTTGAGCCCGAACTTGTGTAACAGATGATCGCCGCAGCGGCGACGGTTTTGGCAATATCAAATGCGGCTTCGGACAGTGCGTCTGCCGTGGTTGGGTCTGGGCGCGTTTCGGTAAAATGCACGCGCGCGGCATAGCTTGGGTCGCTTTCCACGCTAATCGCGATCCGGTTCATCATTGCCACAGATTCGACAGGCCAATCTCCAGCAGCGGATTCTGCTGACAACATGATGGCATCGGCTCCGTCATATATGGCGGTGGCGACGTCAGACACTTCAGCGCGGGTTGGCGTCGGAGCCTTGATCATGGATTCAAGCATTTGGGTTGCGACAACCACTGGACGACCCAAGCGCCGCGCCGCTTCAACGATCTTCTTCTGTGCTGGTGGCACCGCTTCTGGCGGCAATTCGACCCCCAAATCGCCGCGCGCCACCATGACGGCATCGGCCATTTCCAAAATGCCGTCTAGACATTCAAGTGCCGCAGGCTTTTCAATCTTCGCCAGCAAGGCGGCGCGCCCTCCAATCAAACGGCGCGCCTCCGCCAAATCTTCTGGGCGCTGAACAAAACTGAGCGCGATCCAGTCGACACCCTGATCAAGGGCGAACGCCATGTCAGACCGATCCTTATCGGTCAGAGCCGCCAAAGGCACAACGACATCAGGAACATTTAATCCCTTATTGTCCGACAACAGGCCGCCGACCTCAATGTGTGTGGTGATGATTTTGCCGTCCGTATGCGTCACGCGCAACACCAGCTTACCGTCATCAAGCAAGAGCCGTGATCCCACGACAAGTGCGTTGAACACTTCACGGTGGGGCAAACATACACGCGCGACATCTCCCGGAACGGTATCCAGGTCGAGCTGAAATGTTTCGCCCGTGACGAGCATAACCGGGCCATTGGCAAAACTGCCAACCCGGAGTTTTGGACCCTGTAGATCAACGAGGATGGTTGTCGGCCGCCCCAAATCCTTTTCCAACGCGCGGATAGATGCGATCACCGCTGCTTTTTCGGCCTGACTGCCGTGGCTCATATTGATGCGAAAGGCGTCGGCCCCTGCTTCTACAAGAGCACGGATCATGGCTGGTGTGTTGCTGGCCGGACCAAGGGTTGCGACGATGCGGACTTTACGCGCGCGTGCTGGAAGGTAAGTTGACAATCAAAGCTCCTCTATTCTCACCCCGCCATAACCGCTAATGACGACAGATCAAATAAAGGTGCATATGAATATGACAATTGATTCACTCGACGATGCCGTAGCGGCAGCCGCCTTTCGTCGCCTGGTCCGGCATTTGCAGCACCGCACCGATGCCCAGAACGTCGATTTGATGGGATTGGCCGGTTTTTGTCGCAACTGTCTGGGTGATTGGGTGAGTGAGGCGGGCGCGATGTCCAAAGAAGATGGCCGCGCTTTTATCTACGGAATGTCTTACGTTGATTGGAAAGCACTGCATCAGCAAACGGTAAGTCCTGAACAATTGGCGCTTATGGCAGAAAGCATCGCCAAAAACCCTGTATGACAGCGGGGCGCTGTGATTCGTTGGCATGAACTGCAAGCTTCAGCGGTGAATTGAGCCTCTCTGGCGGCAGGGTGAGCCCGCTAAATTTTGTTCCATCAACTCGTCCCAAACGCCCTTCTGTTGACCGCTCACCGCTTGGTTGTGATCCCCGTCACATGCAGATGTAAAACATACAGGGTCGCGCTGGGGTTATTTTTTGTGAAAAAGTCAGTTTCCATTGCCAGTTTCATCATCTTTGCCCTGACACTTTTTGCGCCTGCGTTGGCTTCTGCTTCAACCGGAAAATTTTGGCAATGTGTCACATATGCGCGGGAAATTTCTGGCATTCAAATTCGCGGTAATGCTGAAACATGGTGGGGTCAGGCTGCTGGCCGCTACGACCGCGGCCATACCCCGCGCGAAGGTTCGGTTCTCGCCATGCCAGGCTACGGCAAAATGTCGATGGGCCATGTTGCGATGGTCAGTAAAGTGATCGGTGACCGTGAAATCCTTTTGACTCATGCCAATTGGTCACGCCGCGGTCAGGTAGAACGCAATGTGCGAGCCATTGATGTTTCGGCCAATGGCGATTGGAGCCGGGTCAAAATTTGGTTTGCTGGCAATGGTGATCTTGGCACAAGCAGCTATCCTGCTTCAGGCTTTATTTATGCTGACAAGCTACAACCTCGTAACCGTTTTCAACTGGGCAGCGATGTTTTGCAAATGGCCAGCCTAGAAATGACCAGCCAAAATGCTGGTGGTACAGCCCTTCTCCGTTAAGCAGAAGCCGTTAAAAACTGGTCGCGCAATTCGCGTTTCAACACTTTTCCAATCATACTGCGTGGCAGTTCTTCCACAACAATCAATCGGCTAACCCGTTGCGTTTTGCCCAATAGTGCATTGGTTTGGGTCAGCACGGCATCGGCGTTTCCGCTTGTCTTTAACACCACAAACCCGACCGGCGTTTCGCCCCAATCATCGCTAGGCGCGCCGACAACGGCAGCCTCCACCACATCATCATGCATCAGAAGTTTGGCCTCCAGATCGCTTGGATATATGTTAAATCCCCCCGAAATAATCATATCCTTGGCACGGTCCATCAGGATGAGGAACCCGTCTTCATCAAAACGGCCAATGTCACCGTGGCGGTAAAAAAGGTTCCCGCTGGCATCGTGCCAATGCATGGCTTTGGTCGCATCGGAGCGGTTGTTGTAACCGGTCATCATTGCCGGGGAGCGACCGACAATTTCGCCTACGCTGCCAACCGGCAATTCGGTCCCGTCCGCATCAATCACGCGCATATCATGCCCGGGGGAGGGCTGCCCCACGGTATGGAGCTTGTCCGGAAATAGGTGCGCCATCAGCAAGCACACGCCGCCGCCTTCGGTCAGGCCATATATTTCCACCAAACCACCCGGCCAGCGTTTGACAACATCCGCCTTTAGCGCAGCGGAAAAGGGTGCACTGGTGCAATATTTCATCACGAAAGCAGACAGATCAAAACTGTCAAAATCTGAAACTGCCATGATTCTCCGGTATTGGACGGGCACCAACATGCAATTGGTGGCACGTTCACGCGCCGCCAATTGCAGAAAACGGCGCGCATCGAATTTTTTCATAAAGACTGATATGGCCCCTGATGCGATTGTCGGAAGGAATGTCGCCATGGTCGTGTTTGAATAAAGTGGCGTCGATAGGATCGACACGGCATCAAGACCGTAGGCTGGAAGGCCGCGATGAATATGTTGCCACCGCATCGCATGGCTGTGCACGATGCCCTTCGGCACCCCGGTGGTCCCTGATGAATAGATGATGTTGAAGGGGTCGGATGGGACAGGGGAAACAGGCTGAGGAAGGGTTCCGGCGGGGTCCATCCATACCGAAAGGGGAGTTCCGACATCAGTGTCATCCATCGCAATCCGCTGCGCTTTGCCGGTATCATGACCGTCCAACGTGCAGGCTGCTTGCGCGTCAAGAAACAGATGCTGCGCGCCGGTATCGGCAAACATGGCAGCAATCGAATCGCCAGTAGCGGAATTGGTAAGGAGGCCCGCGACAGCGCCTGTGCGCAAGGTCGCGACGAAAACGGCAACCTGCTCAACGCTGTTTAACCCGACAATTGCCGTTGCGCTGCCAATGCCGATACCCTCACGTTGTAACCGCGCGGCGATCCGGTTGGCCATATCGTTGAGTTCTGCCCACGTCAGGCGGCGATCCTCATCTGCGACCGCAATGGCATCAGGGCGTTCAACACCGTGCGCTGCAATAATGTCGGAAAGAAGGGCAAAGTCGCTTGTCAGCAGATCATTTGAGTTCAAGCGGGCATCCTTTTGTCAGCAATATCCCTCTATTTGACGCGTTTTTGCGACATATTCAAGCAGAGTCGGGGCTTTGTTAAGTGTTTGAAAACCATGATTTGTTATCACAGTTTTTCTGATTCATTTTCGATGCAAGGGTTTACGTGCGGTTTCGTCTGATACTTCAAATATTGACTGTGCTGCCGGTCTTGTCGGTCGCGGCGGTGCACGCGATGCCGCTGGAATCGACCGATACACTTCCCTATTGGCAGTGTGTTCCTATTGCACGGTCCCTGTCGGGCATTCAAATTCGCGGTGATGCCCACACGTGGTGGGGTCAGGCGGAGGGCCATTATGGGCGCGGCAATGAACCCAAAAAGGGCGCTGTTTTAGCGTTTATCCCGCACGGGGGGATGCGTTTGGGCCATGTCGCGGCTGTCAGCAAAATCGTTGATGATCGCACCATCCTAGTCACCCATTCCAACTGGTCGCCAATCAATGGACGACGCGGACAGATTGAACGCGACGTAAAGGTTATAGATGTTTCAGAAGCCGGCGATTGGAGCGCGGTCCGCGTATGGTTTGCGCCGAGTCAAAATTTAGGCGCCACTGCTTGGCCTGTGCACGGCTTTATCTACCCAGAGGGCAAGGCACCAATGACTTTGCCACAACAGAAGAGCGCTTTACCTGCAAAACTCCATTATACGACTGCAATCGAAAATGAACGTACACCGGCTAAGCCCCGTGACATCAAACCGACTGGCAGACTTGCCTATCTGGGCAAAATGCTTCCTAAGTTAAACAAGCTATAACAGGCTTTTCGACGCCTGTTCGAACACGTCTTTTGATAGGCCCGCGACCGCCAAGATACGCTCAAGTTCGCTGCGTATAAGCGCCTGACGCGCATCATCAAAACGTTTCCAGCGACCGAGCGGTGGCACGAGCTTCGCTGCGGTTTGCGGATTGATCGGGTCGAGTGCGATGATCGTATTGGCATAGAGCCGGTAACCGCTGCCGTCTGAATGGTGAAACGCGCGTTGATTGCCGCCAAAGGCCCCGATTAAGGAACGGACACGGTTCGGGTTGTTCAGTGTGAAATCATTGTGCGTCAGCAAATCCGCCACTGCGCTTACCGTATCAGCGCGGGTCGAAAATGCTTGGACTGAAAACCATTTGTCGAGGACCAAAGGATTGTCTCTGTAACGATTGTAGAAAATATCAAGTGCAGCGACCCGTTGCGGCGCGTTTCCATTGGCAAGCGTGGCCAGCGCTGATTGCCGGTCCGTCATATTATCTGTCGATTCGAACTGCGCAAAGGCATGCGCCGCACCAGTACCGTCATCGGCAGCGGCAATATAACCTAGCGCAATCGCCTTCATCCGCCGCGCGCCTTTCGCGGCGGGCGAATAAGTGAAAACATTCTGCTGATATTGCGCAAAGGCGGTTCGCCATTGATCTAAAAGCGATGACCCCAAATCTCTCCGCAGCGCTTCTCGTGCACTGTGGATGGCATCTGGATCAACCACCAGCATTTGGTCGCCAAGATAAGCTTCGCTGGGCAACACTATCATTTCGGCAACCAGTGCAGGCTCAAGAGCATTATTGTTGAGCGTTGCGCGCACCGCATCAATGACAGGGCTGTGATCATGCTTCCCATTGGCGATCGTGCTGACCAACGTATCCACCATCAACTGCTGCAATGCTTCATAGCGGCCGAATGGATCGTCATCATGGGCCGCCAGAAAGGCCAATTCTTGGGCACTCCGGTTGCTTTCAATACTCACAGGCGCTGAAAAGCCGCGGTTGATCGACAGGATCGGTGGGCAGGTATAACCTGAAACCCGAATTTCGGTTTCAGCGTCAGTGAGCAGCAAAAGCTGTTCCCCACTGTGCGCCCCGCTTTCAGGGTCAAACAAGGCAATTTTGAGCGGGATTGCCAGCGCGGCTTTATCAATCTGTCCCGGGGTATCGGGGGTTGACTGTTCAAGGATCAGCACCGCTTCGCCGCGCGCCTGATCATGCGTGATGTGCGTGCGGACTACGGGTGTGCCTGCTGTGCTATACCAAAGGCGAAACTGCGTCAGATCAACGCCTGAACTGTCCTCCATGGCTTTGACAAAATCTTCACATGTGGCTGCGCTGCCGTCATGTTGGTCAAAATAAAGATCACTGCCTTTGCGGAATGCGTCTGCGCCAACCAGCGTGTGGATCATCCGGACAATTTCAGCACCCTTGTTATAGATGGTTGCAGTGTAGAAATTTGAGATTTCCATGTAGGATTCGGGGCGGATTGGATGCGCAAGTGGTCCGGAATCTTCAGGGAATTGGGCCGCGCGCAGCATCCGCACATCCTCGATCCGTTTAACCGCTGCTGATCCGTAATCTGCTGAAAAATTTTGATCGCGAAAGACCGTAAAGCCTTCTTTGAGCGACAGTTGAAACCAGTCGCGGCAGGTGACACGGTTGCCCGACCAATTGTGGAAATATTCATGCGCGACAACACCTGCGACATTATCATAATCAATGTCGGTCGCAGTGTCGGCATCTGCCAAAATGTAACGTGAATTGAAGATATTGAGAGATTTATTCTCCATCGCCCCGAAATTAAAATCGGCCACCGCGACGATGTTGAACTGTCCCAGATCATATTCGCGGCCATAGACACGCTCGTCCCATGACATGGCGTCTTTCAACGCCTGCATGGCATGTTTGGTTTTGGGGAGATCGGCTTCCGCAACCCATATTGCGAGATCGACGTTCTTGCCGGACATGGTCGTGAAACTGTCATGATTGGCTTTCAAATCTCCCGCCACTAAGGCGAAAAGATAACAGGGTTTGGGGAAGGGATCTGTCCAAATTGCAAAATGTCGCCCACCAGGAAGATCGCCAACTTCGGTACAATCACCGTTGGAAAGGAGCACAGGAGAGGACGCCTTGCCTGCTTCCATCCGCACGGAGTAGCGCGAAAGGACGTCTGGGCGGTCAGAGAAGAATGTGATCCGGCGGAACCCTTCCGCTTCGCACTGGGTGCACAGCAAACCAGCGCTGGCATAAAGCCCCATCAATTGTGTGTTGGCCGCTGGATTGATCATGACTTCGGTTTCGATCACGGCGTTTTCGTTTGTGAGGGGTATCGTGAGGATGCTGTCGTCACACGACCAACGGGTGGTTTCCGCGCCGTCAACACGCACAGTAAGGGGTGTTAAACCATCACCGTCCAGCCGAAGCGGGCGGGCGTGATCTCCGTTACGGGTGACTGTCAGGCGCGCGTGAACCCGGGTCTCTTCAGCGCCAAGCATAAAAGTCAGGCTGATTTCTGGGATCAACCAATCGGGCGCACGATATTTTTCGCGGTGTATGACGTTGGGGGCGGTTGGGGCGGAGATGGTATCAAGCATAAGCTTTCCTAGTCCGCCGTGCTGGCTTGATCAATCCGCTTGGCTTGAAGCGAAAGGCAAATGTCGGCATTGCAGTGTGATGTCTCATATCCTGATCTTTGGCCTTGGTTATACAGCAGCGCGTATCGCGGCGGCGCTGCGTGCGCAGGGATGGCAAGTCGTATCAACCGGCAGCAACGGTAGTTTTGCGTTTGATGATCAGGCGTCCGTCCTGCTCGCACTGGCACAAGCGACGCATATATTGTCGTCTGTTCCGCCCGTTGTGGACGGTGACCCTGTATTGAACCTTTACGGTGATGCAGTGCGCGCGTCGCCTGCGCAGTGGAGGGGCTATCTGTCCTCCACCGGCGTTTACGGGGACACCGTCGGCGCATGGGTTGATGAGCGCGCGATATTAAAAGGACGACGTGCCGCCCGAAATCAGGCTGATCGCGATTGGCAGGTGCTGGGCGCCCATGTGTTTCGACTGCCCGGCATTTACGGTCCGGAACGATCGGCATTGGACCGTGTCGCCGCGGGCAAAGCGCACCGTATTGATATGCCAACACAAGTGTTCAGTCGCATTCATGTTGATGATATTGTTTCCGGCGTCATTGCTGGGATGGCAGGGCCCGTCGGTGTTTATAACTTGGCGGATGATGTGCCGTGCAGCCAGAACCTTGTGATTGAGGCTGCGTGTGACATATTGGGAACACCCTATCCAAGGCTGCAGTCGATAGAAAAAATAGCATTATCGCCTATGGCGCGCGATTTTTATGCTGAAAATCGCCGCATTTCGAACGGAAAAGCGAAACGATTGTTAGGCTGGAAACCACAGTTTCGCGACCTTCATAGCGGATTGCGCGCAATATATTACGGCTCAGTTGCAAAAGACAATTGACGTAAACGGAAATTAACGCCTAACCTTCTCTCCTTAGCCGACATCAGATCGGTCATGGTTCCGTTTTGGAGGATCGTTATTTGAGTATGCAAACTGCTGGCCATGTGCCGCCACCGTCGCTGTTTCTTGCATTGACTGAATTGCCACGAGCATTGTTTGAAATGGGCACGCTGCCTTGGGCTGCGCCTGTGCTGATGAACGCGCCGCGCGGTGACGGGCATCCGGTTTTGGTCTTGCCTGGCTTTGTCACCACCGACACCTCAACCCGTTTGCTGCGCCGCTTTCTTGGTCGCATCGGATATGATGCACGCGCTTGGGAACTGGGCCGTAATCTTGGGCCAAAAGCCATTGGCCATGAAGGTGAAAAACTCATTGAGCGTCTGGAAGAAATTCATGCTGAAACCGGCCAACGCGTTAGCCTTGTTGGCTGGTCGCTTGGCGGCATGATGGCGCGGCAATTATCGCGCCGTCGGCCCGATCTCGTCCGGCAAGTGATTACCCTTGGGTCCCCCATTGTTGGTGATCCCCGTTCAACCAATGCGTGGCGCGCTTATCAGCGGCTGACAGGTCACAAACTGAACGATCCCGGCGCACAAGCCCAGCTGGATGAAAGTCATGAAGTGCCCCCGGTACCTTCGACTGCAATTTACACGCGCGATGACGGCGTTGTAGCATGGCAGAATTGCATGGAACCCGCATCCGACACCACGGATAATATTGAAGTCAAAGGCAGCCACTGCGGCCTTGGCGTCAACCCCGTTGTCTTGTTCGCGATTGCGGACCGGCTGGCGCAAGCCGACGGAGCATGGAAACCGTTTGAACGTTCTGGCATGAAACACTGGTTCTACCCCTCATCAGGGCATATCCACTAAATATATGCGTGCGCGCCGCTCCGGTATTTTTTACCGGAGCGGCAGTGTTTTTATTTTCCGCGCATCATCGCAAGTGCATCGCGTCCAAAGGATGCGATCATTTCACCGACTTCACGAACTTGGGCCGTTGACCGTGCGCTTTGTGCTTTGACGAACGCGCTTTGCACTTTGACAACATCCTGAACGGTCTTTGCTCCGGCGACTTTGCGCATGGCGGCAAAGGCTTCATGTGCATTTGTTTCGGCGTGATCAATCACTTTGGTGTTGATCGCGACGGTGTTTTCAACCGCCTTTGATGCCGTTTCACGGATCGTTTTTGTGGCCTTTTTTATGGGTTCCGCAATTTTTTCAGCGGTCGTCGTTTTGGCTTTTTTGGGCTTTTCTGCTGTTTTCTTTGCCATCATGCTTTCTCCATTTTCTTGGTGTTTGGTTTCTTACTTTTTGCAGGCTTACCCGCGATTTTCGGCGCTTTAGTTGGAACCATTTTTGTAACCTTCACTGGCTTTACCACTTTGGGTTTGGCGACAGGTACAGGCGCAGCTTTTGGCAGCGGTGTTAGCGTTGCTGCCTTCAAGGCGTCAAAGGAGCGCTGTAAACTGGCTGCATAAACGGCCGGATCTGGAACCATCTCACGGTCGCTGGTGAAAGAAATCGCAATGTCCTTTTCATAGGAATAGATTGTGTTGATGAGCCCCATGCCGTCAAAAATCGGGCCTAAGCCCATCATCTTGACCATCTTTGCACCGGCGAAATAGAGCGGCACCCGCGATCCCGGAACGTTGGTTGCAACGCAGTTGAACACCGGCGCGTGGGCATTGGCAATCCCCAGCCGTGTGTAAAGCCGCGCGCCAAGCCCAGCGAGGCCAGACGGAATGAGCTGGCTATAATCCGTCAACGTGCGCGCGCCGACCGCATTGGTCATGGCCTTAGAATTCTTTGCTTCCTTATGAATATAGGCGAGGCGCTCTATTGGGTCAGCTATGTGCGTACCAAGGTTGATAACCATTGCTGATACGAGGTTGCCAAGTGCAGATTTTTCCTTGTCATCGCGCACGGAAATGGGGGCCATTGCGCTCATGCTTTCCTTGGGCAGGCCCTTTCGTCCCAACAAATAATCACGCAGCCCACCGCCAATAATGGCAAGAATGGCATCATTCACTGTCGCTCCGGGGAGAGATTCTTTAATCGCGCGGACATCGGCGAGTGGGAAGGCAACACCGTCAAACACACGGTGTGGGGATACTTTTGCGTTAAAAAGCGTCTTTGGTGCCATCCGCGCGCCTTTAAGCGACACATCACCACCCGCAATTTCGCGTGTGAGGCGCGCGACACCGGGCACAGTGTTCCACATGGTTTGCGCAAATCGCAAGGGCTGACGAATGGAATTGACCCACGTGCGGAACAATAATTCCCCCATCGGCGGATTATTTTCGGGCTGCCAATCTGATTTTGGCGGCGTCTTGAACGGTAAGGGTTCGAGATCGTGGACAGCGGCTGACATTTCAACCCCGGACATGCCGTCAATCGCGGCGTGATGGACCTTTGAAACCAACGCGAAACAGCCCTTTGGAATCCCTTGAATATTGTCGAGACCTTCGACAATGATGAATTCCCATAGCGGTTTTGATAAATCCATTGGCCGCGAATGCAACCGCGCGACTTGAATACACAGCTGACGCCAATCGCCCGGTGCGGGCAAGGCAATGTGGCGGACATGATATTCAATGTCGAACGCTTCATCCTCGATCCAGTAGGGATGGTCGAGATCAAGCGGCACACGCACTAATTTTTGACGAAAACTGCGCGCACCGTCGAGACGGCTTTCAATGTGGCGCAAAATATCTTTGAATCGAACAAACCCATCTGGCGCGGTTGAGGGGTCATAGATAGCAACGGATCCAATATGCATTGGCGTCGCAGCTGTTTCAAAATATACGAAACTCGCATCTTGACCGCTGAGTTGTTCCATAATTTTCCCCTGTCATTTTTGTTGGGAACAAAGCTAACCTAAATTTCTGATGGTTGCGAGTCCTTGATGACAGCATTTGCGCGGTTTGAACTGAGTGCGATAAACATGCCGATCAACGTTATGATGCCGCCGCTGGCCGCAAATACTGACCAGGTATACCCTTCAAAGATAGTCGACAATCCCATCGCGATGATCGGAATCAGGACGCTTGAATAAGCGGCTCTGGCCGGACCAATCGCTCGGATCACGCCGAAGTATAAGGTAAAGGCAACCGCACTGGCCATCACCCCTAAATAGAGCAGACCGGCAATATATGTGGGGCTATATTCCATCGTGGGGCCACCCGTTGTAACCCATGAAAAACAAGCATTTATGGCTGTTCCCCAAAGCATCCCCCATCCAAGCAGCGACGCCATAGGCATGGCTTTGGCGCGTGTGCTGGCCTGCATGATATTGGCGATTGATGCGCTCATCACCCCAGCGAGGGTCAGCGCGACACCCAAAAGGGTTGCTTCATTGTTTGCCATATCATTGCGCAGTTCATTGGCGAATAAAATAGCGACCCCAAAAAACGCGACAAGCGACCCGATAATGAAGCGCCGGCTGACTTTCGTACCCAAAAAAACGCGTCCCAAAATGGCATTGGGCACCACCAATAATGCGAAAATAACAGCGACCAAGCCAGACGTGACATGCAATTCGGCGCGGTAAACAAAGTTGAAATTGAAGACAAATTGGGCAACGCCAAAGATGACGGCGAAAGCATGTCCAGAAGAACCCAGGCGCAAGGATTGCCCCATCAGCCGCGCATAGCCAAGCATGATCACCCCGCCGATTAAAAACCGGTACGTCACCGACCAGCTTGGGCTGACGGTCCCGATTTGACCGGTGATAACCAGCCACGTTGATCCCCAAATCAAGGTGATGATGGCAAACGGGATAAGGATGCGCGGGCTGGTCATCCCAGGTGCGACTGTTTCGTTCATAAAGCGGCTAGAGCGGCAGCGAACGGCGCGATTTGTGCCGCGGTCTGATCCCAACTGGTCACAAAACGGACTTCCCCTTCAGCCCAATCATAGAAATCATAGCCCTGACTGCGCAATTTTGCAGCTTCGTCGGGCGACATCCGCACGAAGACTTCATTGGCTTCTACGGCATGGATCAAACGATCCCCTGCAGCTTGTGCCAAAAGCTGCGCCCCCGTATTTGAAGCGCGCGCATTGGCAAGCCAAAGATCATCCTGAAGTAACGCCAAAATCTGTGCTGCCAGATAGCGACCTTTTGACAATAAATGCCCGGCACGTTTTTGTCGAATAAGCGCTTCGGCAGCGAGTCCTTTATCGAAAAAAATCAGCGCCTCTGCTGAAAGACCGCCATTTTTGACAAAGCCGAAACTTAAAACATCAACACCCGCACGCCACGTCAGATCCGCTGGAGATGCGCCGCTGTGCACAACCGCATTGGCAAAGCGTGCGCCATCCATATGCAGCCGAAGACCGCGTGCGTGCGCGAGCGCGCCAATTTCTGACACTTCTGCGGCTGAATAACATTGCCCATATTCCGTCGCATTTGTGATTGAAATGGCGGCGGGCTGGACGCGGTGAACATCGTTGGAGATGGCACCAAGTCTGGATGTGATTGTTGCCGGGGTCAGCTTTGCTGCCACGCCTTCAGCAAGCAAAAGCTTTGCGCCGTGCGTGTAAAACTCCGGTGCTCCGGCTTCATCATTTTCAATATGGGCGTCGCTGTGGCACACAATCCCGCGGTAGGGCGGGCAGAGCGTGGCCAGTGCCAATGCATTCGCCGCAGTGCCTGTCGAAACCCATATTGCTTTGACAGATGTTTCGAACAGCTTTGAAAAAGCGGTATCGAGAGAAGCCGTGAGCGCATCCCCTTCATAAGCCGTGTCAACACGCGCGGCTTTGGCCATTGCCTCAATGACCAAGGGGTGAGCGGGGGCGGCATTGTCGGAGAAAAATCGCATGTCTTTCCATGCGGAGCAATACAGCGCAGGTCAACGCCGCCCCTTCATTATTCATAAAAGGGCGGCGTCGTTCTTAGTCGATGATGATTGGATCAGCGTTCAGCCATTTATACAGGCTACCGCCAATGATCCCGCCCAGAATCGGCGCAACCCAGAAAATCCAAAGCTGATGCAGCGCAATACCGCCTTCCATCAACGCTGGACCCGTGCTGCGCGCCGGATTAACTGACGTGTTGGTGACGGGGATGGAGATCAAATGGATCAACGTCAGCGCAAGGCCAATCGCAATCGGTGCAAAACCCGCAGGCGCCCGGCCATCGGTTGCTCCCATGATGATGAACAGGAAAAATGCAGTTAAGATCACTTCGATCATAAAGCCCGCACCCATGCTATATTTTCCTGGCGAATGATCGCCAACGCCGTTTGAAGCAAGCCCGTTTGTCACAATATCATAGCCGGGTTTTCCGGTAGCGATCATGTAAAGAGCGGCGGCGGCAAGCGCCCCGCCCAAAACCTGCGCAACAATATAAGGCAAGATGTTTTTGGCATCAAAACGACCGCCGGCCCAAAGGCCAATGGTTACAGCGGGATTAAAATGCCCCCCTGAGATATGGCCAACGGCATAGGCCATCGTGACCACGGTCAAACCAAAGGCCAGACTGACACCCAACAGGCCAATACCGACATCGGGAAAAGCAGCAGCCAAAACGGCGCTGCCGCACCCACCAAATACGAGCCAGAACGTGCCGAGACTTTCGGCGATCAGTGGATTGATAGATTTCATTGGACCCCTCCATTTTTACACGCCTGCAAATACGCGCAGACGCGAAGAAGTTTGCGCTCCGATTCGCACAAAGTAAACCTGAAATTAAGGGAGAAAAATGGTGCTGCTGGGGAGGATTGAACTCCCGACCTCGTCATTACCAATGACGCGCTCTACCACTGAGCTACAGCAGCACATTAACCGCACGGGCGGTCAGGTGAGGCGCGCCTATGAACAAAGCATGTGGACGCGTCAAGCGATCTGCTTCTATCAGGTGATTTATGAGCAAAACACAAGATGCCACAAAACAGGATGAACGCGCTAAAAGATTGGCCGACGCCCTGCGCGCTAATCTGCGCAAACGTAAGGAGCGGGAACGCTCAACTGAGCCAAAATCGTCAGGCTAGACTTATTTCCTATTTTTACGCGCGGCATAGCGGGCGTCACGTGCAGCCTTCATTTCAGCGGGTGTTGGCACTTTTGGCGGGGCTTTTGGTGCTGCCGCTGCGAGGGCGGCTGCTTTTTCTTCAGCCTTTTGAGCTAGTGCTGCTTCTTTCGCAGCGCGTTTGGCGGCATGTTTTTCAGCTTCTTTCGCTGCTTTTTCAGCCTGTGCAGCGCGGCGTTCAGCAAGCACAGCTTCATCAACCGGTGGCTTGGCGCGCAGTTTTTCGAGTGCCTTCAGTTTGGCAGCGGCAGCAAGAGAGATGCGATCCTGAAATCCGGGATCCTTAAAAAACGCCATTCATAGTTATCCTGTTATGCGTCGCACAGTTACGTCGCTTCCACGGAGCCGCGTGAACCTTTTGCGGTAATATTTCAAGGGGGATATGGTCGCAATGCGTTTATCCCAAGCCTGCACACGCCGATTCTAGCCAGATTTTTGCATTGCCATCCAGCTGCGGGCCGACAATTTCAAGCACCTGTGCGTGATAATGGTCCCACCAAATCAATTCATCGCGCGTCATAATCTCTGTATCAACCAATGTCCGGTCAATGGGGGCAAAGGTCAGGGTTTCAAAACCTAGATATGCGCCTTCCGCTCCGGCAATCGTACGCGGCTCAACCAGCACCAGATTTTCAATACGGATGCCATATTCATGCGCCTTATAGTAACCGGGCTCATTGGAAATGATCATGCCTGCGTGGAGCGGTTCTTCGGTGCCAGCCTGACCGCCTGCTGACGTCGCGATACGCTGCGGCCCTTCATGCACCGCAAGAAAGCTGCCAACACCGTGGCCAGTGCCATGTGCATAATCAACGCCCGCCGCCCACAGATATTGGCGCGCGAGCGTGTCCAGCTGTGTGCCGCGTGTGCCGACTGGAAAAACCACACGGGCAAGTGCGATATGACCTTTGAGAACGCGGGTGAAACGGTCTTTCATTTCGGCGGTCGGCACTCCTGGACCAACCCATATTGTGCGAGTTACGTCGGTTGTCCCGTCGAGATACTGCCCGCCTGAATCGACCAGATAGATACTTGAAGGGTCAATCTTGCGGTTTGTCGTGTCGTCGACCTTATAATGGCAGATGGCACCATTGGGGCCAGCGCCCGAAATTGTGTCAAAGGACAGGTCGCGCAGCAAACCCGTATCCTTGCGGAACGATTCGAGCCGGTTCGATGCTGAAATTTCGGTTTGTTCACCTTTCGGGGCTTCCACTGACAACCAATGCAGGAAGCGTGAAAGTGCCGCCCCATCGCGTTTTTGTGCGGCACGCTGTCCCGCTTGTTCGATGGGGTTTTTGATCGCCTTGGCGAGAACGGTGGGGTCGCGCACTTCTATAATCTGTGCCCCGCCGGCCTTGAGTGCGCCGAAAATGGCGGAAACGGCGCGGTCTGGGTCAACAGCAACGCGTTTACCCGCCATGGCGCCAAGCGCAGGGGCGAACGCTGCGCGGTCATGCAGACGGACTGCATTACCAAGATGCTGACGGACGCGGTCGTCAATTTTTTCAGATTCCACAAAAATGTCAGCGGTGGCATCTTTGTTGAGGATTGCGAAGGAGAGAGCGACCGGTGTGTGTGACACATCTTGCCCGCGGACATTGAAAGTCCATGCAACCGAATCGAGCGCGCTGATAATTGTGGCATCAAGGTTTTGGTCGGTTAACCAGTCCGCCACGTTCTGACGTTTTTGCGCAGAAGATTGACCTGAAAATTCATCCCCGTGCGGAACCATCAGTGCGGGGGATGGCTCCGGCTGATCCGTCCACACGATATCAATGGGATTGCGCGTCACTGCAACCAGTGCGGCCCCGCGCGCCGCCAATGCTGTGGTTGCGGCTTCAACCCAACCTTTGGTGTGGACCCACGGATCATAACCGATCCGCCCGCCCGCAGGCGCATGTTCGCCCAGCCAGGTCGCAATGCTGGTGCCAGGAACCCCGACATAGGCCCAGTGCGCGCCGTCCACTTGTTCACGGACTTGTAGCGTGTAGCGCCCATCAGTGAAGATGGCTGCCTCTTGGGGGAGCACAACTGCCGATCCCGCTGACCCCTGAAATCCTGTCAGCCATGCCAGCCGTTGGGCATAGGAGCCAACATATTCCGACATATGTTCATCACAGATCGGCACCACAAATCCGTCAAGACGATCAGCGGAGAGTTGCGCGCGCAGGGCGATCAAGCGTGCTTCATAGGTGGACATTATCTCAAACTCACGACTAAGGTTGGGTTCGTTCTAAGATAGGCTATTTTTTTATGAAAGCACCCCTTCTTGCAGCTCTTTTCGTTTTTTGTGTTGCCACGCCATTCACTGGCCAAGCTCAAGCCAAGAAAGCATCTGATTTGTCCAAAAACTCCGCGATGACACCCCCGGTCGCAGACCAGCGCCCGCACAGCTCCACCCGCCACGGAATTACGATTGAGGACCCGTATTTCTGGATGAAAGATCAATCCTATCCCAAGGTTGATGACGCGGATGTGTTGGCACACCTCAAGGCGGAAAATGCTTATTTTGAAGAGCGAATGCAACCCCAGGCAGCCTTGGTTGACACATTGTTTCAGGAAATGAAGGGGCGAATCAAAGAAGACGAATCGTCGGTGCCGCAAAAGGACGGCGACTATTTCTATTGGCGACAGTTTGAAAAAGGCGCGCAGTATAAAAAATGGATGCGCAAACCCGTTGCGGGCGGTGCAGATGAGGTCATTTTTGACGAAGCCAAACAGGCAGAGGGCAAGGAATATTTTCGCCTTGGCGGCGTCGCTGTCAGCGATGATGACCGCTATCTCGCTTATGCCACCGACACGGACGGATCGGAACGTTTTACATTGCGCGTGCGCGATTTGAAAACAGGGGCCGACCTGCCCGACACCATCACCAGCACACTTGGCGGGTTTGTTTGGACCAAGGATGGCAGCGGCTTGCTCTACGGTTTGGTCAATGAAAATTGGCGGATTGATCAAATCAAGCTTCATAAAATGGGGACAGCCACAGACAAGGATGTGGTGATTTACCGTGAGCCCGATCAAGGGTTTCAAGCGGGGGTGGGGATCACCCATTCGGAAAAATACATTGTCATTGCAACGGGTGATAATGTGACGAGTGAAGTGCGGCTTTATCCGGCGGACAACCCGCTCGCCGCCCCCATTCTTGTGCGTCCACGCGCGACAGGCGTCGAATATGATGTTGAAGAACATGATGGGACACTCTTCATCCACACCAATGATACCGGCACCAATTTCCGATTGGTGACAGCCACCATCGATCAACCAAGCATATGGACCGAATTGATTGCGCCGTCCGCAAGCTTTTACATGACCGGCGTTTCGACCTTTGCTGACTTTTTCGTTGTTGAGGGGCGCGAAAATGGCCTCGATCAGGTAGCGGTGCATGCTTACGGCGGCGGCGCACCGAAACGGATCACCTTTCCAGAGGCAAGCTATAGCGCGGGATTGGATGATAATCCGGAATATAAGGTGACGACCCTGCGGCTATCATATGAATCAATGGTCACACCCGACACAATCTTTGATTATGATGTGGCCAGTCAAAAACTGACCACATTGAAGGTGCAGGAAATACCCAGCGGCTATGACGCCAGCCAATATGTCACTGAGCGCACTGAAATCACTGCGCGCGATGGGGTGAAGGTCCCAGTGTCGGTGGTTTATAAAAAGGGTTTCAAGAAAAACGGCAAAGGCCCGCTCTATCTCTATGCCTACGGGGCTTATGGCTATGCCGTTCCGCCAGGATTTTCGACGCTGCGCCTGTCACTCCTTGACCGCGGATTTGCTTATGCCATCGCCCATATTCGCGGCGGCGATGATCTGGGTCAACAATGGTATCTTGACGGCAAACTTGAAAAGCGCACGAATACGTTCAATGATTTTGTGGACAGCGCAAAGGGGCTGATCGCACAGAAATTCACCCGTGCGGGCCGGATTGTTGCGGCCGGCGGATCGGCTGGCGGTGAACTGATGGGCGTTGTCGTCAACACCAACCCCGAATTGTTCGGCGCGGTTGCGGCGCATGTGCCCTTTGTCGATGTTCTTAATACAATGCAGGATGAAAGCCTGCCACTGACCCCAGGCGAATGGCCCGAATGGGGCAATCCTGTGACGGATAAAGCCGCATTTGATCTGCTCCGTTCCTATTCGCCTTATGATCAGGTGAAAGCACAGAATTATCCGCCCATGCTGGTGACAGCAGGCCTCAATGATCCGCGTGTCACCTATTGGGAACCCGCAAAATGGGTGGCAAAACTGCGCCGTGATAAGACCGATCAGAACATCCTGATGCTCAAAACCAATATGGGCGCGGGACACGGGGGCAAATCCGGCCGGTTTGAAGGTTTGCGCGAAGATGCCGAGGAATTTGCGTTCTTCTTGTGGCAATTGGGGATGGCTGATTGAAGAAGTTTGAAACCACAATAACCCCAGCCTTTGCCGACATTGATGAATTAGGCCACGTCAACAACGCTGTTTGGGTGCGGTGGATTCAGGATGTGGCGACTGCGCATTGGCAGGCGGTTGCGTCTGACGCGCATATCTCCGCCTATGTCTGGGTCGTTGTCCGCCATGAAATCGACTATATGGGCAATGTCGGGGCAGGTGACACCGTGACCGCGCGGACATGGATTAGCGAACCACCCAAGGGCGCACGTTTCAATCGTAATATGGAATTTATCGGCGCGGACGGAAAAGTGAAGGTGCGCAGCCTGACCACATGGGCCATCATTGACCGCGCCTCCGGGCGTATCCTGCGCGTGCCAAAAGAAGTTGCCGCGCCGTTTTTAGGCGAAACCGGATAGCGGTCAGCGCCGAATGGCATCCAACACGGCGCTGATGGCGGCGTCGTCCGATGGAAATCCCATATGGCCGCAGTCAACCTCAACGGCGTGATCGCGTTCATGGTTTTGTCCGCGCGCTGAGGCCGGGGCAATAATACCATCATTGCGAGACCAGATCGCTGTTGTGGGTACGGGTGGCTTGTCACACAGTGATGACGGTATTGGCGGCGCATCCACGGGGTGGCGCGCGACGAATTCATAAAGGCGCCACGCATGGTTAGCGCGCGGATCACCCGAAAACGGACTGCCCAAGGTGATGATTTTTGCGACACGGTGCGGCGCATATTTGGCATATTCGCGCGCCATAAGGCCGCCAAGACTCCAACCTACCAACGTGACAGGGCCGTCCACTTCGCGGGAAATCCTATCCAGCCGCGCATCAATTTTGGCAAGACTGTCGGCGCGCACCCCAAGGTTGCGCCCTTGTCCCCAGCCATAGGCATAATAACCGGCGGTTTTTAAGGTACGCCGCAGCCGGATTGTTGACGCATCAGAGGCAAAAAATCCCGGCAGAACCATGACCGCGCGGCCATCGCCTTCGTTTTTAACCGACATCGCCTTACCCATCCGTCCGCCGCGACGCCAATCGGCCAGCACGCGCACTTCGCCCAACAACAACCCAAGCGAGGGCGCAACAGAATCAGTCGTGGGAGAGCTTTTAAACATCGCGACAGAATGTGGCCGCCGTCATGAATATGCAATGAAGATATCATCATCTTGTCATGGACAGTGGGGTGAAACGCCCTAAATGAACGTCATGCCTCCCCTGACAGACACTCTCGATCAAACCAGCCCCGGTTTTGCGATCATAAAGCGGTTTTTGCCCTATCTATGGCCAAAGGATCAGCCGGGTCTTCGGGTGCGCATTGTCTTTGCGCTTATATTGGTTGTCGCATCGATCTTTATTCAGTTGAGCATGGGGTATTTTTACGGCTGGGCGATTGATCGGATGGTGCCCGGCCAGGAAGCGGGGGTCAGTATCGCTATCGCGCTGGTCGCGGCCTATGCGGGCGCGCGGTTTGGCGGGGTGCTCTCCAACAATCTGCGCAACATTGTGTTTGAACGCGTGGGGCAGGATGCGACACGGCGGCTAGCAGTCAATGTCTTTACGCATCTCCACGCGCTCTCGCTCCGTTTTCACCTCAACCGCCGGACCGGCGCAGTGACGAAGGTGATAGAACGCGGGACCAAAAGCATCGATACCATGCTCTATTTCATGCTGTTCAACATCGCGCCAACGGTGATTGAATTGATCGCGGTGACGGTTATTTTCTGGACCAAGTTTGGGATCGGATTGGTCGTCGCAACGTTGGTGATGGTGGTCAGCTATATCATCTTCACCCAAAGGATCACCGATTGGCGGACCGCGCTGCGTGCCGAAATGAACGATCTCGATACAGCGACAGTCTCGCGTTCGGTCGACAGTTTGCTGAATTATGAAACGGTCAAATATTTTAACGCGGAGGCGCGGGAGGCCGAACAATATGGCCGCGTTGCGAAACGCTATGCAGATGCGGCGATAAAATCTGAAAATTCACTCGCTTTGCTCAACGTTGGGCAATCACTCATCACCAATCTCATGATGGCAGGGGCGATGGGCTATACGGTCTGGGGCTGGTCCACCGGGCTGTTCACGGTCGGGAATGTTGTGCTGGTCAACACGCTGCTTGCCCAGCTGTTCCGCCCGCTGGATCTGCTTGGCATGGTCTACCGCAACATCAAACAGGGCCTGATTGATATGGAGGCGATGTTCAATCTGATCGACACGCCAGCGGAAGTTGTCGATAAAGTTGGCGCACCTGCATTGTTGGTCAGGGGTGGCGCACTGACATTTGAAGATGTGACCTTCGCTTATGAAGCGGATCGCCCGATCCTCAAGGGTGTCAGTTTCACAGTGCCATCAGGCGGCACATTGGCAGTGGTCGGCCCGTCTGGCGCAGGCAAATCAACCCTCGCGCGATTGATTTACCGTTTTTACGACGTCACGGGGGGGTGCATCACCATTGACGGCCAGGATTTGCGCGACGTGACGCAAGGATCACTGCGTGCTGTAATCGGTATTGTGCCGCAGGACACGGTGCTTTTCAACGACACGATTGGCTATAACATCGGATATGGTCGTGAAGGTGCAGACCAACAGGATATTGAGGGTGCAGCCAAAGGCGCGGCGATCCATGCGTTTATCGCCGCCCAACCACAAGGCTATGACACACCTGTGGGGGAGCGCGGATTGAAACTGTCCGGCGGCGAAAAGCAGCGGGTTGCCATTGCGCGGACATTGGTCAAAGACCCGCCGATCCTGATCTTGGATGAAGCCACATCCGCACTCGACAGCCGCACCGAAGCCGAAATCCAGGCGACCCTGACGCGCGTTTCCGAAAAGCGCACCACCATCGTTATTGCCCACCGGCTTTCGACCATTGTTGATGCTGATCAGATTGTTGTTCTGGACGGTGGACGCGTTGCTGAACGCGGAACCCATGCAGCACTGCTGCGCAAACAGGGCCTTTATGCAGAAATGTGGGCGCGCCAACAGGCTGAACAAGATGAAGAGATGGACGTGACGGCGTGACCAATCCGCACGATATTTTGCACACCACCTTTGGGTTTCCGGCCTTTCGCGGGGTACAAGAACAGGTTGTGGGGCGGGTTTTAGCAGGGGAACGGACCCTCGCCGTGATGCCAACGGGTGCTGGCAAATCACTATGCTATCAGCTGCCAAGCCTTGCGATGGACGGCACCTGCATTGTCATTTCTCCGCTGATCGCCTTGATGCATGACCAGTTGCGCGCGGCGACCGCCATTGGCATTCGTGCGGCCACCCTGACATCGGCTGATGACAATCGCGCTGAAACGATGGAACGTTTTCGATGCGGTGATCTTGATCTGCTTTATGCTGCCCCCGAACGCGCATCTGGGATGGAGTTTCGCGGGTTGTTACGAGAAGCCAAAATTTCCCTGTTTGCAATTGATGAGGCGCACTGCGTTTCCGAATGGGGACATGATTTTCGGCCTGATTATAGGTTGCTCCGTCCGGTGATGGATGATTTTCCTGATGTGCCCCGGCTCGCGCTGACGGCAACCGCGGACGCGCACACACGCGGCGACATTTTGGCGCAACTGGGAATTCCGGTGGGCGGGATGATCGTCGCCGGGTTTGACCGGCCTAATATCCGTTATTCGATTTCGCCCAAACAAAGCACAACGCAGCAGATTGCCGATGTCGTCTCCGCGACACCTGGGGCAGGAATCGTCTACGCCCAGACCCGCATAGGAACCGAGCGATTGGCCGAACAGCTTGCCAAAACGGGACGTCCAACGCGCGCTTATCACGCTGGATTGGACCCAGCGGTACGCGCCAAAAATCAGCATGACTTCGTTGCGTCAGAAGATATGGTGATGGTCGCGACCGTGGCATTTGGGATGGGGATAGATAAGCCCGATGTGCGCTTCGTCGCGCATGCGGGGCTGCCCAAATCGATTGAGGCCTATTATCAGGAAACTGGTCGTGCTGGCCGTGACGGTGACCCGGCGGTTGCGCATTTGTTTTGGGGCGCAGATGATTTTGCCAAAGCTCGTCAGCGTTTGGACGGCGTTGACCCGTCGCGATTGCAAGGGGAACGGACCCGTTTGACCGCTTTAGGTGCGCTGGTCGAAACTGCGACGTGCAGACGCGCGATTCTGCTCAGACACTTCGGCGAAAGTCCCTCAGAAATATGCGGTAATTGCGACAATTGCCTCAATGCGCCGGCATCGATTGATGCGACCGAAACGGCCCGCAAATTCCTGTCGGCGGTGTACCGTACAGGGCAAAGCTTTGGCGTTGGCCATTTGGAAGCGGTGCTGACGGGGCAGGTCAATGAACGCGGCACCAAATTGGGCCATGATCAACTGTCTGTCTTCGGGATCGTGGCCGGCGAAGAAACCACGCTCATAAAACCTGTTGCGCGCGCCTTATTGCTACGAGATGCGCTGCGCCCCAATGAACACGGCGGGCTCATGTTTGGCCCCGAAGCAAAGGCGATCCTGAAGGGCGACTTAAGCGTCCATCTTGTCATTCCACCCAAACGTGAACGGCGGCGAACTCGCGGACAGGACGATAATCCAGTCGGGGATCCGGTATTTGAGGCGCTGCGCAAACGTCGCCGTGAACTTGCCGAGGAAGCAGGGGTGCCGCCTTATGTTATATTTCACGATTCAACGCTGCGTGATATGGCACGGATCCAGCCGGTCAATTTGAAAGCGTTAGGCAACATTACGGGCGTCGGCGAACGCAAACTTGAAGCTTACGGCGATGCTTTTCTTGCAGTTTTGAACGGCTAATGACAAGGATGTAAGCTATGTTCCGGATCTTGGATGAAACAATTTGGGTGGCCCCGCAAATCAGCGTTGATGCCGTAGCGGCAGCGGCACAGGGCGGCGTGACACTGATCATCAACAATCGTCCCGAGGGCGAGTCGGACGACCAAACTTCAGGGGCTGAGATTGAGCGCGCGGCACACGGTGCGGGTCTGGATTATATTGCGATTCCCGTGACACATGCGGGGTTTTCGCAATCGCAGGTCGATGCCATGATCGCGGCCCTCAACGGCGCGAACGGTAAAGTGCTGGCCTATTGCCGGTCTGGCACACGTTCCACATTGCTCTGGGCTTTGGCGCGCGCGGCACAGGGTGACGCGCCTGATATTTTGACGGAGAAGGCAATAGCCGCTGGTTATGATCTGGGTCCAATCCGCGCGATGCTCGATATGCTGGCAGCGCGTGTATGACGCTGGCTGTGATCCTGCCGTTCATCGTCTCGCTTATCAGTGTGTTGTTACTTGCTGGTCTTTCACGTTGGCTTAAACTCGGCGGTGATGTGCGGATCAAGGATGCCGCTCACGCCCGCCAAATAGCGGCAGAGACGGTGTTCGGATTTGATGGCAAAGATGTTGTGATTGACCGTGCTGGGATTGGTGCGCTGCTCAAAGATGCAGAGGGTCGGCAGATGGTAATCCGGCGTAACGGCGCGCATTTTGTCGGACGATTGCTTGACCCCAGCGTTGAGGCCCGGCTCGATCACCAGTTCTTGACGCTTGGTACTGCTGAAAAAACCTTTGGCACGATCACGCTTAATCTGGGTGATCAGGCGCAATATTGGGCAAGTGGATTAAGGCATTTGAAACATGGATGAACTTCCCGATCCTCTCGTTTTTGCAGTTCCCGCCTTTGTTTTGCTGATCATCATTGAAATGATCTGGGCGCGGCGGCGCGCGCCAGAAAAATATGAACCCAAAGATACGCTGACATCGCTGATGCTTGGGTTCGGCAGTTCTATTGCTGGGCTTGTTTTTGGGGGTATGGCCATCGGCGTCGCATTTTTGGCCTATGATTACCGGATCGCAACAATATCATTTGCATGGTGGGCATGGCCGCTTTGTTTTGTGCTCGATGATTTGTCCTATTATATATACCATCGCTCCGCGCACCGTGTGCGTTGGTTTTGGGCGGCGCATGTCAATCATCATTCAAGCCAGCACTATAATCTATCGACAGCGCTGCGACAGCATTGGACGGGCTTTTTTGCACTCTCCTTTATCTTCCGTTTGCCGATCGTTTTTATCGGCTTTCATCCTGCCATGGTGCTGTTCGTTGGTGCGATTAATTTAATCTACCAATTCTGGATCCACACCGAAGCGATTGGCCGCCTGCCTAAATGGTTTGAGGCCGTGATGAACACGCCGAGCCACCACCGTGTCCACCACGCGACCAATCCACGCTATCTGGATCGTAACTATGCAGGAGTTTTTATCATCTGGGACAAGATGTTTGGGACATTCACAGCCGAAGTCGAAGATGAACAAATTCGTTACGGTATCGTGAAGCAGCTGGGTTCCTTTAACTTGCTCTGGAATGTTTTCCATGAATGGATTGGCATCGCGCAAGATCTATGGCGTGCGCCTTGGGGTAGTAAACTTGGATATTTGCTCGGCCCACCGGGGTGGACCCACGACGGCAGCCGCGACACGAGCGACTCGCTGAGAGCCAAATGGATGGAGCAGCAAAATGGAAGAATTTGATATTATCGTTGTTGGCGGCGGATCAGGCGGCAGTGCTGCGGCAGGGCGATTGAGCGAGGACGGTAAATTTAAAGTCTGTTTGATAGAGGCGGGCGGCAAGAACACTGATATTCGCGTACGCGCGCCGGGTCTGTTTCCTTTTTTGCCAGCGAGTACCAATTGGAAATTTGAAACAGTGCCACAACCCGGTCTCAACGGACGCTTTGGCTATCAACCGCGTGGGCGGGGTTTGGGCGGTTCCTCCGCGATCAATGCCATGGTCTATATCCGCGGCTGTGCCTGGGATTATGACAATTGGGCCGCCCTTGGTTGCGATGGTTGGGCATATCTGGACGTATTACCCTATTTCAAACGGTCCGAAGGCAATGTGCGCGGGGCCGATGCCTTTCACGGGGGCGACGGCCCCTTAACGGTCAGCGATCAAAGCTGCCCAAATCAGGGCAGTCTCGAATTTGTTGAAGCGGGCGCTTCACTGCAATTGCCACGCAACAATGATTTCAATGGTGCCAAATTCGAAGGCGTTGGCCTTTATCAAGTGACACAGCGCAAGGGTGAGCGTTGGACGTCGGCGCGCGCTTATGTTGAGCAAAACCGCGATGCAGGGCGGCTCCATGTTGAAACGGGAGCGCTTGTTGAAAAAGTGATTTTTGAAAATGGTCGTGCCGTCGGTGTTGCTTTCAAACAGGGACGGAACAGGCGCATCGTCAAAGCCCGCCGCGCGGTCATCTTGGCAGGCGGTGTGTTTGGGACGGCTCAAACATTGATGCTGTCTGGTATTGGCCCTGCTGAACATTTGAAATCCCACGGGATTGATGTGATTGTGGACCGGCCAGCGGTGGGCAGTAATCTGCAAGACCATATTGATTATGTTGCAGGCTTTGAAACGGGGGGGTCTGTTTTTAACGGCACCAATTTGAAGACCATCTTCAAAACCGCGGGCGCCTTGTTTCAATGGTTGCGTAAACGCACGGGGCCGTTGACGACCAATTATGCTGAAGCAGGCGGTTTTGCAAAATCATCGCCCGCTGTTGCGGTGCCCGACCTTCAGTTTCACTTCGTTCCGGCGATCCTTGAAAATCACGGTCTTGATAAAGTCAAAGAGCCGGGTTTTTCAGGCCATGTTTGTGTTTTGCGGCCTGAAAGTCGTGGGACAGTCCGTCTGGCCAGTGCCGATCCTGCAGCCGCGCCGCTGATTGACCCCAATTTCCTTAGTGATGACCGCGACATGGTGGTGATGAAAGCAGGGGTTCGATTATTGCACCGCATATTAACAGCGCCACCCTTATCACGCCACGGCGGCAAGGACCGCCATAACACCCCGTTGGAAGATGATGCGGCGCTTGAACAGATGATCCGCAACCGGTCAGATACTGTTTATCACCCTGTGGGAACGGCGCGGATGGGATCAGACGCGGATGCAGTGTGCGACCCACAGTTGCGCGTGCGCGGGGTCGCAGGGCTTTATGTCGCCGATGCTTCGGTCATGCCGCGCCTTGTAAGCGGCAATACCAACGCACCGTCGATTATGATCGGCGAACGCTGTGCTGATTTTGTGCGGGCCGATTTGGGATAAGCATCTTATTTCGCAATGGTGCCAGTCCGTTTTATCCTTCTGCGGGCGAGCCACGGTGCCCAATTGATTAAAAAACCGACCTCTTGCGCGGTTTTTCCAACCATTGTATGTGTCTTTTTCCCTTGGACGGCCGCCCAAGCCGCCTCTGCAACGCGGTCGACAGGGGTAATTTCCAACCCAGCTTCAATGACGCCCTGACGGACATTGTGGTTTGTCCCTGACGTATTTTCATCCAGCAAAGGCGTTTCGATGAAGCTTGGCATCAGCGAACAAACCTTGATGCCGTGCGGTGCCCATTCGGTTTCCAGCGCTTCTGTTAAGGCACGTACACCGAATTTTGTTGCAGCATAAACGGCCAACCCAGGCGCAGCGACCATGCCGGCCAGCGAACTGGTGTTCAGCAAACACGACCCTGGCGTTGCTTTCAGATAAGAAAACCCAGCTTCAGCGCCGTTGATTACCCCTTTAAGATTAACGTCAATCAGCAGATCATTATCAGCATGACTGACGTCGCAAAATTGCCCTCCCCGCGCGATACCGGCATTGTTGAACAGGACATCAAGACGCCCGCCCGATGCTTTTGTGAAGGCGGCCAACGCCCGGTCCCATGCTGCGCGATCACGCACATCCAGCACATGGGTGCTCGATGTCTCATGGGGTAAAAGCGCAGCCGTTTGTGCCATACCTGTTTCGTTGACATCAGCGATACCAACAAACCAGCCTTTGGCCGCGAAAAAAACGGCAACTGCGCGCCCGATGCCAGAAGCAGCCCCGGTGATAAATATTGTTTTTTGTGTCGCCATATTCAAATTCCCTGTCATTGCCTTATGATCTAGCTATCGAAAAAAAAGGGCGTGTGCCAATGCGAATTTTAGTTTGGCTGTTTGTAGTCTTGGTCATAGGAACGCCGGCGGCGGTGAAAGCAGAAGTCGTCGTGGCATTTTATTCGCATGACCTTGATGTCGGCTTTAAGACCGATTTCCCACACGCCTTCATTGTTGTGAAGGGTGAAACCGCAGATGGCCGTAATGTCGACACCAATTACGGATTTACCGCAAAATCTGTTTCTCCAGCACTTTTGATGGGGTCTGTATCCGGCACAATGGAAACGTTGCCGGTGAGTTATTATAAAAAAAGCGTGCGGCAATTCGCGGTAAAAATTTCGGACGTGCAGTATGATGCGCTATTGTCCGTTGTGGAAAAATGGCGGCTGGTGAAGGGGAAAAGCTATAATCTCGACAAACGCAATTGCATTCATTTTGTCGGAGATGTCGCCCTGACATTGGGATTGAAAGTGGTCTTGGAAAAGAAGCTGATCAAGAAACCGGTCGCTTTCATGCAATCGCTGATGGCACTTAATCCATGGGTGCGGCCGGTGACACCGTGAACCAAGAGCTGGACTTTATTGCGGCCTTGCGCAGTATCGCGACTGATCCTGCTGCGCGCGGTCTTGCTGATGACGCCGCCGTTCTGGGTGATCTGGTGCTGACCCACGATATGATTGTTGAAGGCGTCCATTTTCTGTCCAGCGACCCTGCAGGCGATGTTGCGTGGAAATTATTGGCAGTTAATTTATCCGACCTTGCTGCCAAAGGTGCTATACCAGTGGGAGCGTTGATGGGGGCGGGATTAAACCGCGACGCAGATTGGACAGCGGCTTTTGTTGCAGGGCTAGGCGCAGCATGTGCGCATTTCGGTGTGTCTCTCTTGGGCGGGGACACAGTGGTGATGCCAAAGGATGCCCCGAAAACTTTTGGATTGACGGCAATAGGCCGTGCGCACGGCCCCGTCCCCAGCCGAAGCGGCGCGCATTTGGGTGACGGGCTTTATGTCGCCGGGGTGATTGGTGACGCGGGGCTTGGACTGTCAATTGCCAAAGGCGAACGAACAGGGTCAGAGGTTCTGCTTAATGCATATCGCCGCCCTGTGCCGTTATTGGAAAGCGGGCGCATGTTAGCGCCGGTGGTAACCGCGATGATGGATGTATCTGACGGTTTGCTGATAGATGCTGCGCGGTTGGCTTTTGCCAGTGGTGTGGGTGTTTCGATTGATCTTGACGCCATTCCGCTTTCTGCTGAAGCTAAAAGCTGTGCTGGCGATAATCGCGTCGCGCGGCTTGCCGCTGCCACGGCGGGGGATGATTATGCTTTGCTCTTCACCAGTGCGCTGCCTCTGCCCCCTGTTCCTGGACGGGTGGTCCGCATTGGCCACATTGTGCGCGGCGACGGGCTGCATCTCCATGACCGCGATGGGACGATGGCTTTGCCAGACCGGCTTGGTTGGCTTCATGACTGAGGGTGCGATTGGCTTTACGCCCTTGCAATGCTTCACTTTGCACCGCTATAGGCCGCATTGAATTCTCTGCGGGCGATGCTGCAGCGTTCATTATTTGTCTAAAACTGGGGAGGGGAAACCCTGATGTCAATCATCACCATTTCAATCGTGTGCGGCCTTATTGCCGTGCTTTACGGTTTTGTTACCAGCCGTCAGGTGCTCGCTGCATCTGCCGGTAATGAAAAAATGCAGGCGATTGCCGCTGCCATTCAAGAAGGCGCTGGCGCTTATCTTGGCCGTCAATACCGCGCGATTGCGGTGGTTGGTGTCGTCACCGCTGTGCTTGTCGCATGGTTTCTCGGTCCCATTTCGGCGGTTGGGTTTGTTTTGGGATCGGTGCTTTCTGGTGCAACCGGCTTTATCGGTATGAACATTTCAGTGCGGGCCAACGTGCGGACAGCTGCGGCCGCTCAGGTTGGCTTGCAAGAAGGCCTAACGATGGCGTTCCGCGCCGGTGCGGTCACCGGCATGCTGGTGGCGGGCCTTGCTCTCCTCGCGATCACCGGTTTCTTTTGGTATTTGACAGGCCCAGCGGGACATGCCCCCAATGACCGGATCGTTGTAGATGCCCTTGTTGCCTTGGCATTTGGTGCGTCGCTGATTTCAATCTTTGCGCGTTTGGGTGGCGGTATCTTTACCAAAGCAGCCGATGTTGGCGCTGATCTGGTCGGTAAGGTTGAAGCTGGTATTCCAGAAGATGACCCTCGCAACCCTGCGGTGATTGCTGACAATGTTGGTGACAATGTTGGCGACTGTGCCGGTATGGCTGCCGATTTGTTTGAAACCTATGTTGTCACCATTGGCGCAACGATGGTGTTGCTGGCGCTGCTCGTAAAGGGTGCTGGTGATATGTTGATGCCACTGATGAGTTTGCCATTGCTGGTTGGCGGCGTGTGTATCATCACATCAATCATCGGCACCTATTTCGTCCGTCTTGGCGGATCGAAGAACATCATGGGTGCTATGTACAAGGGTTTCCTTGTCACCACGCTTTTGTCGATCCCTGCAATCTGGTTCGCAACGCAATATGCGCTGGGCGACATGAACACAGTGATCGGTGCGAACCTTGATGGCACGGGCGGATTTACTGGCCAGACGCTGTTTTACTGCATGCTGCTCGGGTTGGTGATTACAGGGCTGATCATCTGGATCACCGAATATTACACCGGCACCAATTACCGCCCTGTGCGATCGATTGCGAAGGCATCTGAAACCGGCCACGGCACCAACGTGATCCAAGGGTTGGCGATCAGTCTTGAATCAACCGCGCTGCCAACGCTGGTGATCTGTACTGGTATCATCATTGCCTATCAGTTGGCTGGTGTGATCGGGATCGCTTTTGCTGCAACCGCCATGCTCGCACTGGCAGGGATGGTTGTGGCACTTGATGCTTACGGCCCAGTCACTGACAATGCTGGTGGTATTGCCGAAATGGCGGGGATGGACGATTCGGTTCGTGAAAAAACCGATGCGCTCGATGCCGTTGGCAACACCACAAAAGCTGTGACCAAGGGCTATGCCATTGGTTCAGCGGGGCTGGCGGCTCTGGTGTTGTTCGCGGCCTATACCACCGATCTCAAGGAATTTTTCCCTGAGCTGAATGTCAATTTCAGTCTGGAAAACCCTTATGTCATCGTTGGTCTCTTGCTCGGCGCGTTGCTACCTTACCTTTTCGGCGCAATGGGCATGACGGCGGTTGGCCGTGCGGCTGGTGAAGTGGTGAAGGATGTGCGGGATCAGTTCGCCAAGAACCCCGGGATCATGACCTATGAAACCAAGCCGGATTATGCCCGCACGGTTGATCTGGTAACGAAAGCAGCGATCAAGGAAATGATCATCCCGTCGCTTTTGCCCGTACTCGCGCCAATTTTGGTTTATTTTGTAATCACGGCTGTTGCTGGGCAAGCCGAAGGCTTTGCGGCCTTGGGTGCGCTTTTGCTCGGCGTGATTGTCGGCGGTCTGTTCGTTGCGATCTCGATGACATCGGGCGGCGGCGCATGGGATAATGCTAAAAAATATATCGAAGACGGCAACCACGGTGGCAAGGGTTCAGAAGCCCATAAGGCTGCGGTGACAGGGGACACAGTGGGTGATCCTTACAAGGATACTGCTGGTCCTGCGGTTAATCCGATGATCAAAATCACCAACATCGTGGCGCTTTTGCTGCTCGCAGCACTTTATGCTGCGAAACAAAGCGCACTGTGATTTAGACACCTTCTCTAACGCTAAAGATGCCCCGTCTGAACCCAGTGTTCAGGCGGGGTTTTCTTTTGTGTCACGCTGGGGTTAAGGGCGTTGGATATGAATGTGCCGACACCCCCCCTTTTTATCCTAGCCTCCGCGAGCCCAAGGCGACTGGAATTGCTCGCGCGGTTGGATGTGGTTCCAGATGTTATTGATCCACCGGACTGCGATGAAACGCCGCTAAAACATGAATTGCCTTTGCCCTATGCACGCCGGATGGCAGCGGAAAAGGCAGAACGTGTTGCCACGCGGCACAGAGGGGCGATCACACTTGCCGCAGATACCGTTGTCGCGGTGGGGCGGCGTATTTTGCCAAAGGCGGAGGATGAGGCAACGGCCCGGTTTTGCCTGTCCTTGCTGTCAGGGCGTCGTCACCGCGTGCACAGTGCGATCACGCTGATCGCCGCAGACGGGCGCGCGCATCACCGCGTTTCAACCACGATCTTAACCTTCAAGCGGCTCAGTGTGGCTGATATTGACGCCTATATCGTCAGTGGCGAATGGCATGGCAAGGCCGGTGGCTATGCCGTTCAGGGGCGCGCAGAGGCATTCGTGCGGGCTTTATCCGGATCACATAGCGGGGTTGTTGGCCTCCCCCTCTATGAGACACGAGCGTTGCTGTTGGCGGGCGGTGTTTTCCTTGGCTGAATGGCTTTATGAAAACGGCATTGGTGAAAACCGTGCGATTTTGGTCGATCACGGTGTGATTGTCGAAGCCTGTGTGGAGCCTGAAAATGCGGGACCACGCGCTGGCGCGTTCATGTCTGCGCGTTTGCTGGCAAACCGGATAGCAGCACTTGAGGATGGCAGTGAAGCTTTGCTGGACTATGTCCCCAAGGGTCTGTGCGAAGGCGCGGGGATGATGGTTGAAATTACGCGTGAGGCGCTTTCTGAAACGGGAAAGCCCAAGCGCGCCAAGGCGCGGCCTGCACCGCTTGCGGCGATTGCTGATCATGGCCCGACCCTCATTGAGCGCATCACAGCCACGGGCATCCCGGTTCGCTCGCTGAGCGCGGCCATGCCTGATGTGCTTGAGGAGGCGGGTTGGAGTGAGCGGCTGGAAGAGGCACAGAGCGGTGAAACCAGTTTTCCTGGCGGTGCACTGCGGATCAGCTTGACCCCAGCAATGACGCTGATTGATGTTGATGGTACGCTTGACCCTGCGTCTTTGGCGCTTGCCGGCGCGCGCGCAGCGGCAACGGCGATCCGCCTTTTTGGACTATGCGGGTCAATTGGCATCGACCTTCCCACATTGAGTGGCAAGGCAGAACGGGTCGCCTGTGCCGAAGCCTTTGACGCGCTGTTGCCGCTGCCGTTTGAACGGACGGCGATCAACGGATTTGGTTTTATGCAGGTGGTCCGCCCACGCCACCGCGCGTCGCTGTGTGAACTTGTGCAGAGTGATCCTGCGGCGGCAGCGGCACGGGCCCTGCTGCGGCGGGTGGAACGTTCCGGCATGACGGGGCAGGTGACATTGGTGGCATCGGCGGCGGTCGAACGCATAATCTGTGCCCATCCGCACTGGACCGATCAGCTGGCACGCATATTGGGCGGGGCTGTGTCCTTGCGTGTTGATCCCAGCCTGTCCATAGCAGGGGGCTATGGTGAACGCACCTCGCTCTGATAAATGTTCGCTGTGTCGCAAACCAGCCAAGCCTGCATTCGCGCCTTTTTGTTCACAAGGATGCCGTGACCGTGATCTGCTCAACTGGCTGGGAGAGGCTTATCGCGTGCCTTCTGCACCAAATGAAGACGATGAGCATGCAGATGGGGTAGACAGCACCCCCGAAGCCTGATTATAGGCTCCTCCACTGTTGGTGCTGCTGACAGGTTGCCCGGGTAGCTCAGTTGGTAGAGCATGCGACTGAAAATCGCAGTGTCGGCGGTTCGGATCCGTCCCCGGGCACCATTTTTCTTGTATTTGGCTGATGCTGATCGCCAACCAACCTCTGTTGTGTCAAAAGCTTGCCAATCCAAAACCAGGCATTTTTAGTCCTTAGCTTCACAAACTTCGCAGGGTGGCGCATTCGACTGCGAAGCTAAGCGTTGGCGCAGCGTAAGTGACCATTGGCCGCGTCACAGGCAGCTCTGCGGAGGCAGCGGGAGATTCAAAATAAGAAAGAGCGCGCGAAACCTTCCATAGTAAATCCTACATTGCAAGGATGGTGCGCGTGTACCCATATAGCGGCTCTTGTGCTAACGCTGTCATATGCACTATCCTCATCCAAAGAGACAAGGGAGAGCGGCATGACCGAAGACACACAGGTATTACGCCGCGCGCGGGCGTTACAGACGAGTCTGATCATATTGCTGTTCTGCGCAACGGCGCTCAATTATCTTGACCGACAGGTCTTGTCGCTTTTGAAACCAACGCTGCAGGCCGAATTTAAGTGGAGCGACAGTGATTTTGCAACCTTGGGGTCGGCGTCACAATTTGCCGCCGCTGGCGCGCTGTTGTTCGTGGGCTGGTTTGTCGACCGGTTCGGGGTTCGACTGGCCTTTGCCCTCGCGGTGGCAATCTGGAGTGTTGCGGGCATGGCCCATGCGGCGTCGAGCACAGTGGCAGGGTTTATGGTCGCGCGTGTCATTCTGATTGTCGCTGAATCGGTCAATACGCCTGCTGCGGTAAAGGCCGCCGCGCTCTATATGCCGATAGAACGGCGGTCGATGAGTATAGGCGTGGTCAACATGGCATCGAACATTGGTGCTATTCTTGCGCCGCTGTTGATCCCTCTTATGGCAGGGGCGCTGGGGTGGCATGCCGCTTTCATCATCACCGGCGCGCTTGGTTTTGTGTGGTTGGCATTTTGGATGCCGATGACCAAACATCTTGTGCCGATTGCAGAGGTTGGCGTGGGCGTTGAAAAATCAAAGGTCAGCTGGCGCGAATTGATTCGGGATCGTCGGACGTGGGCGATTGCGATTGCCAAAATGCTCACCGACCAGGTTTGGTGGTTCCTATTGTTCTGGACGCCGGACATGTTCACGAAAGTGTTCAAGCTCAGCCAGTCAGAAATTGGGTATCCGACAGCACTTGTCTATCTGATGGCGGCCATGGGCGCGTTGACCAGTGGCTGGTTGTTCCCCAAACTGTTGGGGCGTGGATACAGTGTCAACCGCTCGCGCAAGACGTCGATGCTGCTTTATGCGTGTCTGATCGTCCCGATCCCACTGGCACTTCAGGCGAGTTCGCCGTGGACAGCGGCGGTGATTATCGGTCTTGCCCTTTTTGCACATCAGGGTTTTTCGACCAATATCTTTGGAATGACAGCCGATATTGTTCCGGCCAGCCGTGTGGGATCGGTGATCGCTTTTGGTGCGGTGTTTGGCAATCTGGCAGGGATGGGGATCATCCAGTTCACTGGTTATGCATTGGATAGCGGCATTGGTTACTGGCCGATGTTCGCGATGGCCTCTGTCGCCTATCTGCTTGCGCTCGCATGGATCCATTTCATGCTGCCGGTCATTCGGACATCATCTGAAACTGCATAAAATAAGGCCCCGGCATTGCTGCCGGGGCCTAATAATTCCCAAGGTTGCGACCCTTTGGGATTAATTACCGCCAATATTCACGCGCGCTGTCAGGCCGAAATAGCGATCTGCTTCACGCGGAATGATGTACCGGAATGCCCCGCCGGGACCACCCGATACAATTGATGATGCGAAGCTTTTATCAAACAGATTCTTAACCTGAAATGACAAACGCCATTTATCGCTTGGATCCACCAGCGCCACATTCAGATCGACTGTGGCATAACCATCAACCGTTGATCCCAAACGTACAGCGGGATTGGGGCTGAGTTCATAGATTTGATCGGACTGCATTGCCATTTGAGCGCCGAGATCGACATTGGCAAAGCCACCCGTTTCCCAAGCGTAATTGGCACCCAACGACATTTTCCATTCCGGCGCATTGGCAAGGGGGGTGCCCTTGGCAATCAGCTGACTGGCATCGGCCCCAGGAGGCAGGCGGAAATTGACGACCTGCGCCTTGTTATAGGCAAGACCACCGGACACTGAAAAAGCGCGCGATGGGCGGATCACGAAATCAAGTTCGAAGCCCTTGGTTGAAACCGTTCCGGCATTGGTCAGGCGTGTCGTGCGGACACCAGCAACGAAATCAGGGCTATTGGCCTGATAATTATTATACTTTGCATAATAAGCCGCCATGTTGACGATCAGGTCGCCGCCCAAAAATGTATTCTTCAACCCGATTTCATAGGCATTGACGGTTTCAGGCGCGATCACGCCAGTACCGATGGTCGTAAGGTTGTAGAAAATATTATAGGCAGGGCCCTTATACCCGCGGGTATAGCTGGCATAGGCCATGTTGTTTTCACTCAGATCGACCTGGAGTGCGGCCTTCCCAGACACATTGTTGTTGCTGGTTCCCGTGGTGAACGGAATGCCGTTAGACACGCCTGCCACAAATCCAGTTGCTGGCAATGTCGCGACAAGGCCGTTATTGTAAACGCCAGCGTCGAAATTTCCGTTTACGCCGGGTCCAGCGAGAGTCGTCCGCCTGATATGATTTACGTCGAGTTTGTCATGCGTGTAACGCAGACCACCTATAAAACGGATGCTGTCTGAAAGATTGAATGTAGCCTGCCCAAACAACGAAGCATTTTTGAACACAGAGCCAAAATCTGCGGTGCCTGACGGGAACAAAGAAGGCGGTGCACCTGTTGAACCGCAGGGTACCAAAGTCGTCGGACGTGGATTAATTTCGCAGGTGATGACGTTACGCGTGAACGTACGATCAGATTCAGCACGCGAATAATAGGCACCAATCACATATTCGAGGAAATTCCCGACAGGCGACGTAATGCGCAGTTCTTGTGTGAATGTGTTGCTCTTTTGCGGACCGTTATCGTGCAACTGAGCTAGGCCAACGCGGCCAGGTGAACCCGCAAACTGAAGCTGATCAGCATAGGCCCGATCCATCCAATCACCATCGCGAATCTCTGTATTATTCCAGCCACGATAGCTGGAAATCGAAGTCAACGTGTGGCTTCCCAACTCTATATCAGCCTGAAGCGACACGCCCCAGCTTTGTTCCTTCGTCGCGGTCACGAGGTTTTGCCTGATGTTGCGTGACCCATCACCGTTGAAACCAGTGCCAGCCAAGGCGGCTGCAGGAAGCGCGTTACCAGGCGTCGTGCCGATGATTTCTGCACAGCAATCATCATCTGCCTTGCGCCAATCGCCGCGCAGAGTGACGGTTATCGTGTCGCTAAAGTCAGCTTCAATCGCGCCTCGAACGCCGTAATGCTTGTATCCGTTGACCTTATTACCTGTGGTCAAGTTGTTAACGTTGCCGTCATAGGAACCATAAAAGCCGGTGAAGCGTGACCGGACATTATCACCCAAAGGCGCGTTGATGGTGGCCCGGCCACGGAATTCGCTTTTGGTGAAATATGATGCTTCGGCGGTCATGCCAAAGTCAGCGGTAGGGCGCTTTGTGACAATGCTGACGACACCTGCCGACGCATTTTTACCAAATAATGTGCCCTGCGGCCCGCGCAACACTTCGATGCGTTCAACGTCAAACAGATCGGTAAACCCTTCACCCGCACGGCTAAGGACAACCCCGTCAAGCACGGCTGCAACCGAAGGCTCTGCCGCAATGGAGAAATTAATCGTGCCAACGCCGCGCAGGAACAAAGCCTGGTTGAGCGACGTTCCTGATTTGCGGAAGTTCAAGCTGGGGACCAGATATTGCGCATTTTCAAGCGTTATACCGCCATTATTGGCAATGGCCGTGCCACCAACCACGGACACCGCAAGCGGAATATCCTGAAGTTTTTCTTCGCGTTTTTGCGCGGTGACGACGATATCTGCGGTTGTCGTGCCGTCGTCTGCATCTTGTGCCCATGCGGGGGCCGTCAGGCCGATTGAGAGTGCAAGCACGCTCGCATTTGCCAGTGTCTTAAAATTCATGAGAAAGTCTCCCTGCGTCATTTTGCCTCATTGGGCCGAATTGATTCTTTCTGACATCGCTGTCAGTCGGAACATCACTATCACAAAAATGTCACCGATCAAAGGAATTACGCGATGCCGAGTTCAGACATTTCGACAACGCGTTTTTCTTTTGCGCTTATTTCAGCAGCGATGCCAATCGCAACCGCGCGCAATCCATCCTCTGCGCTAACCAGAATTGGCCCCTCTCCGCGCGCTGCGGCAAGAAAGGCCTGATGCTGGTAAAAGATTGATCCGTGATGTGTTCCTGCTGCTAACGCAGCACCGTCAACCGCGATATGCATCCGTTCGGGCTGCTTAGCCGCCATGAAGCCAGTGCGCGGAGAAAAAACGATACTGCTTTCAGGAACCAGCATATCGAGCCGCGCTTTGTCCCCCACAGCCGTTATCTCTTCCTGATTTTCAGCGCCGTCGGCAAACATCGACAGATCAAGCATTGCCCGCACGCCGTTAGCGAAATCAACTGTGGTGTAACTATTGTCGATGATGTCAGGCGTGCGGCCGCCGTAGCGTTCGTCCAAATGGTTCACATCCATCGCGCCAGAACAGTAAACGCGCACGGGTTCTGACTTGGTAATCAACCGCATCAAATCAAAGAAATGGCAGCATTTTTCAACCATCGTCCCGCCGGTATTTTCTGAAAAGCGGTTCCAATCGCCAATTTTGGGCAGGAACGGGAAGCGGTGTTCGCGGATGAACAGCATCGCCAGCCGTCCAATCCTTTCTGCGTGTACCTGTTCAATGAACGCGGCGGCAGGCGGCATGAAGCGGTATTCCATCGCAGTCCAGAAAATGCCGGCGTGGCGCGCGGCCTTTGCGGCCACCCATCTGGCATCCTCCAGTGTCGTGGCCAATGGCTTTTCACACAGAATGTGAAGGTTGGTTTCAAACAAGGGGGCAAGGGTGTCACGGTGGGTAAAATTGGGGCTTGAGACGATCACGGCATCAATCTCTGTGTCCTGTGCAAGATGCGCGGCGTCGGCATAGACCCGCACTGTCGCCCCAGCATCCCCCAAATTCGCCTTTGTCATCGCTATGGATTCAGCGACAGGATCGGCAATCGCCACGACCTCAACATCCTTGGTGATCGCCAGATTGCAGATATGTTCCTGCGCAATCATGCCACAGCCAATAATGCCGTAGCGCATTTTCCTTCCCATTCTCATTTCCTTTGGCCATATGACAGCGATGTCTGATTTACCCTTCTCACCCGAATCGCGTCCTCTCGGCAAGAGCGGATTGCATGTTAGTCCTCTTGCCTGGGGGATGTGGCGTTTTGCCGGCACCCCTATAAAGGATGCCCGCGCCTGTGTCGAAGCGGCGTTTGAGGCGGGGATCACGCTGTTTGATACGGCCGATATTTATGGCGCTGACACCCCAGAAGGTTTCGGATCGGCAGAGGCTTTGTTGGGCAAAATTTTTGCTGAAGCCCCTGCGCTGCGTCACAAAATGATCCTCGCGAGCAAGGGCGGGATTGTTATCGGCACTCCTTATGATTCGGGCGCTGCTTATATTGCAACAGCGATTGATGCGTCGCTCATGCGGCTCGGCGTCGATCATATCGATCTTTGGCAAGTGCATCGCCCCGACATCCTTTCGCATCCAGCCGAATTGGCACGCGCATTGGAGACGGCAAAGGCCGCCGGCAAAATTGGCGCAATTGGGGTTTCCAATTACACAATCGCCCAAACAGCGGCGCTGATGGCGCATCTCGACACGCCGTTGGCGACGATCCAGCCTGAGCTTTCAGCGTTGCATTTGACGCCGATTGAAGATGGCACGCTGGATCAGGCGATGGCGCATGATGTAGCGGTTCTTGCGTGGTCACCGTTGGGTGGCGGGCGTTTGGTTATGCCGCAATCGGAACGGGAACGCGCGGTCACGGATGCTCTGCAAAAGCATGCGGATAAATTTTCTGTTTCGCCCTCCACAGCGGCGCTGAGTTGGATCATGGCGCATCCAGCGCGTGCCATTCCTATCATCGGGTCGCAAAATCCAGCACGTATTCTTGAGGCTGCAGACGTGTTCAAGGTCATGTGGACGCGTGCAGACTGGTACACCGTTTTTGTTGCATCCAAGGGGGAGCCTCTGCCATGAATACATCCTGTGAAGTCAGCTGGTTTTCGGCGTTATGCGACGATGATTATGAATTTTTGGGTCAACCCGATCCCGCGCTGAAATCCAGTTGGGAGCATTGCCGCAATATTGTTCTCGCTGCCGAAAAAGGCGGGTTTGATAACATCCTCTTGCCGTCAGGCTATGCTTTGGGCTTGGACACCACGGCCTTTGCAGCCGCGATCGCAACGTTGACCCACACGATCAAGCTGTTGATGGCTGTGCGCATCGGCGAATGTTGGCCGCCCCAACTCGCGCGGCAAATCGCGACGCTGGATCAGATTGCGGGCGGACGGCTTAACGTCAACATCATCTCATCGGATATGCCGGGCGAAACCCTGGCGTCGGCCCCGCGTTATGCGCGCACAGTTGAGGTTATGCATATCCTGAAGACCTTGCTCAATGGCCAGCCGCTTGATCATGACGGTGAATTTTGGAAACTGAAACTGGATCCACCGCGTATGAAGACGGTAACAGGCCAATGTCCGCCGCTCTATTTCGGTGGCCTATCCCCCGATGCGCGGGATGCCGCGGCCAAGGGCTGCGACGTTTATTTGATGTGGCCAGATACCGAAGACGCGGTTGCCGCAATCATCGCAGATATGACAGCACGGGCTGCAACTTACGGTCGGACGCTTAAATTTGGATACCGTGCACATGTGATCGTACGCGAAACCGAAAGTGAAGCGCGCGATTATGCCGGGCGCCTGGTTTCAAAACTTGATAATGGTATCGGTGCCGAAATCCGTGCGCAATCGCTCGACAGCCAATCCGAAGGTGTGCGTCGTCAGGCGGAATTACGCGCGGCTGCGGGGCATGAAGGCTTTGTTGAGGATCATCTTTGGACAGGCATTGGCCGCGCACGTTCAGGCTGCGGGGCGGCGATTGTGGGCGATGCTGATCAGGTTTTGGCCAAGCTGCAACGTTATCAGGCGATGGGGATCGATGCCTTCATTCTGTCAGGCTATCCGCATCAGGCCGAATGCGATTTGTTTGCGCGTCATGTCTTGCCGCATTTGGAACACGGGCCTCTGGTTATCTCATAATGTCAAAATTGCGCGGCGGTTGACCCTCGAATGACCACGCCATAGGGCAATTGCCGGTGTTCAATTTTTTCAGGCAGTTGAAACAACAGGTCAGCCGCAGCATAACCCAATTCGCGCACCGGTTGATGAATGGTGGTGAGCGGGGGCCAGATGATGGGTGCCAAATCAGTGTCATCAAACCCTGCCACGGACAATTGCCGAGGGAGGGATTTGCCCAACCTGTGTGCGGTCGCCAAGACACCGGCGGCCATATCGTCATTGCTGGCAAAAATAGCAGATGGGGGATCAGCGAGGTCCAATAGAGCCTCTGCAGCGGCTGAACCTGACGCAAAATTATAGAGGCCAGGCTGCACGAGTTCGGCATCATAAGGGATGGCGGCGAGCGTTAACGCACGCCGATAGCCATCAAGACGCTGGGCGCTGGTGGCATAGTGCGGGTGGCCTTCAACAAAACCAATCCGGTGGTGACCAAGTGCGATGAGGTGGGCTGTCATATCCTCAGCAGCCCGCGCGTTATCGATAAAGACACATGAAGTTTTGGGATCACGCACCGCAGGCGAAATCATTACGTAAGGAATATTGCGGTGTTTCAATTCTGCGACAATATCGCCGCGCTCAGTGAAGGGCGGGGTTAAAATGATGCCGTCCAACTGGGCTTGATCAATCAAACCACAAATTTCTGTGAGCACAGTGGGTGAGTCCGCATCAGATGGCTGGGCAATCATACGGTAATTACCTTCAGTACACCGTGCGCGCACCCCGGCCTGTATATTCTGCGCATTATAGGGGCTGGGATTGTCATAGATCAGCGCAATTTGATAAGATCGGTGGCCGGCTAGCGCGCGCGCAGCAAAATTGGGACGGAAACCAAGCGCTTCGATAGCGCGTTCAACTTTCTCACGGGTCGCTTGGGCAACATATTTTTCGCGGTTCACAACGCGAGAGACGGTTTTTATCGAAACCCCTGCCGCGCGCGAAACATCCTCGATGGTAACCGTCATGCCCCTCACATCCCCTTTTATGACATGTTGGGTATGGGAATATTTCGCGCAAGGCAATCAAGCATCGCCTGCCAGCCATTCTATATCCGCGCCGTGGGGGTGAACGCGGGCTAGCAACTGCGTTTGACCGCCAGGCCACAGCGTCAGGCGCAGTTCCGCGGTGCGTACTTTTGCATGAAACTCCATGCTCAACCATGCAAGTGGACGTTCCGTTGTGGCCCGCGCACCAGCATCAAACAGCGCTGCTTCAACCCGCTTGCGGCCTTCGGGGGACAAATAGACCAGGACAATGCTGTGAAAGACGACCCGGTTTACGTCTTTGCTTTGGGGTTGGGACAGGCGGTGTTCGATCCATTCTGCTGCATCACCGCGCACAAGTGGCGGGGGAAATGCGTGCGCGAGTGCTATGGCAGCTTCACTGCGTGCCACGCGTTCAAACTGATCGGGCCAAACATAGGCAAGCAACTGTTCAGCGATTTCTGGTCGGGATACGTCGAGTGGATTTTGATCAACGCCCACGCGGTCCACAACAGTGACTTGCGCGTCAGGGGGCGGTGAACCGACCCATGCGGGCTTTAGGAACAACGGCGATTCTGCAGTTCCGGTTTTGACGCCGCCAAGATCATAAGAAAACCGGTCGAGATTAAGGTTAAGGCCCGCACTTGCGCCAAGTTCAATCAATTCGATATCCGGGCCAAAACGGTCTGCAACCATCATCATACCTGAATAAAGCGCCGCGGCGCGCGCCACTTCATTGGTTTGGGGCGGACTGTCCAGCCATGCAAACAAGGCATCATCGTGCGTGGCTAATATACGGCGCAAAATGCCGGCAAAGTCGCCCTGACCCGATGCGTAAAGCGCTGACAGTTCAGGATCAGCGCCTGATCGTGCCAAGGCATTGAGCCCACCGGCAATGCGCAGTTTCAATGCATCGATCAGGGGGTCGCCTTGCCAGTTCAAAATGGCCGCGCCAGTGTGGGTTGAATGATCAAGCGTGTCGGCCAATGTCAGCAATAGTGTGGCGGTCAGCGGGGAACCAGCCGCGCGGCAGAAAGTGGCCTGATCGCGGAATGCTGCGCGAATTTTCATTTCTGGTGTCATCCTCATAACTTGCCCTTATTGCACTGCACAAGTAAAGCCCCGCCATCATGATCGACTCCCTCATCATCGCTGTCCCCAAAGGACGTATCCTCAAAGAGGCGCTGCCGTTGCTGGCAAAAGCGGGGATTGTTCCCGAAGCCTCATTTTCCGATGAAAGCAGCCGAGCGCTGCAATTTGCCACCAACCGCGATCATATCAGCCTGATCCGCGTGCGCGCCTTCGACGTTGCAACCTTTGTGGCGCACGGCGCGGCCCAGATGGGCATCGTTGGATCCGATGTGATTGATGAATTTGGCTATTCTGAACTTTATGCGCCGGTTGACCTTAACATTGGGCATTGCCGGATTTCAGTGGCAGAGCCAGTGGCATTGGCCGCGTCGGATGACCCCAGAACGTGGAGTCATGTGCGGGTTGCGACCAAATATCCCAATTTAACCCGCAAGTATTTTGAAGCGCGGGGGGTTCAGGCTGAATGTGTCAAGTTGAACGGCGCCATGGAAATTGCGCCGCTGCTCGGCCTGTCGAGCCGAATTGTCGATCTTGTTTCCTCTGGCAAAACGCTTCAGGAAAATGGACTGGTTGAGGTTGAAGTGATTGCGCAGGTATCCGCCCGGCTGATCGTCAACCGCGCGGCGTTCAAAACGCGTGCCGAAATCGGTCCCTTGGTGGAGGCGTTCCGCGCGGCTGTTCGTGGTTAGACTTGATACCAGCTCGGCTGATTTCGCGTCAGTATTTGCAGCACTTGTTTCTGCACGGCGTGAAGCAGACGACGATGTCTCACGCGATGTGGCTGCGATCCTTGCGCGCGTGAAGGCAGAGGGTGATCCTGCGGTCGCGGCGCTGACCGAAAAATTTGACGGTCATAGCCTTGATTGGCAGATCAGCCTTGAGGTGGCAAAAGAAGCCTATATCGCGCTTGACCCTAAGCTGCGGGACGCTTTGGAATATGCAGCGAAGCGCATCCACCATTATCATGTGAAACAAGTTCCTGAAGACCGCGACGAGATCGATGATGCAGGGGTGCGGATTGGAGCACGCTGGAACGCGGTTGAGGCGGCAGGGGTGTATGTCCCGGGCGGCCGCGCTGCTTATCCTTCTTCGGTATTGATGAACATTATCCCAGCCAAAGTGGCAGGTGTGGACCGGATTGTTATGGTCACACCAGCGCCTGGTGGAATCGTCAATCCCGTGGTTCTTGCCGCAGCGCATATTGCGGGCGTGGATGAGATTTGGCAGATTGGCGGCGCACAGGCGGTCGCAGCTCTGGCCTATGGCACGAAAACAATCGCACCGGTCGATGTCATCACCGGGCCGGGCAATGCCTGGGTAGCAGAGGCCAAAAGGCAGCTTTACGGGGTGGTCGGGATTGATATGGTCGCCGGGCCATCCGAAATCCTTGTCGTCGCGGACGGTGACAATGATCCGCGCTGGATTGCCGCAGATTTACTCAGCCAAGCCGAACATGATCCCACCAGCCAATCGATCTTGATGACTGATGACGCAGCGTTTGCTGATGCGGTGGCTGCGGCAATTGAGACCCAACTTCAGGGCCTTGCGACGCAGGCAACAGCGCGGGCGAGCTGGGAAGCAAACGGCGCGATCATCGTGGTACAGAATTTATCCCAAACCCCGGCCTTGATCGACCAGCTGGCCCCAGAGCATCTTGAACTGGCGGTGGCCGATCCTGAGCCTTTGTTTGCGCGTGTCCGTCATGCCGGCTCGATCTTCCTTGGCCGCCACACCCCAGAAGCGGTGGGCGATTATGTCGGCGGCCCCAACCATGTTTTGCCAACGGGGCGGCGCGCGCGGTTCTCCTCAGGATTGTCGGTGCTCGATTTTATGAAGCGAACCAGTTTTCTGGCGTGTGATGAAGCCAGTATTCGGGCCATTGGCCCTTCCGCTGTTGCATTGGCAGAGGCAGAAGGCTTGCCAGCGCATGCGGCGTCAGTCAGGGAGCGCCTAATATGAGCAGATCAAAATCCCGTTCCGCCGCGCGGCTCGCCGCTGTGCAGGCGCTTTATCAGCAAGAGATGGAAGGGACGCCCATCGCCAAATTGCTGCATGAATTCCACAGTCACCGGTTGGGGGCGACGATTGAAGACACCACTTATATCGACGCAGAGGTTGATTTCTTCAATGATGTTGTCAAAGGCGTTGACGCGCGACGCGTTGAAATTGACGCAGCCATTCGTGATAATTTGGCGGAAGGATGGTCCTTAGAGCGTTTGGACAAGCCGCTTCGGCAGATATTACGCGCGGGCAGTTATGAACTTATAGCACGGCCAGACATTCCAATTGGCAGCGTGATCAACGAATATCTTGATGTTGCAGAGGCTTTTTACGACGCGAAAGAAAAACGCTTTGTAAATGGGATGCTTGACGCCATTGCCAAAACAGCGCGCGGATAATCAGGCGCTGAGTTTTCGCAGGACAGGCAATGTGTCCTGAAGCGGCAGCAGATTCGAAATTGCTGCGGCATTTAATGGCTTTGAAATAAACCGACCTTGCAAGGCATCACAGCCCGCCATGCGCATCATCTGCGCTTGCATGGGCGTTTCGATGCCAACTGCGACAATCGCCATTCCTAGTGATTTTGCAACGGCAATACTACTTTGCAGAATCGCCTGTGCAGACGAATTTTCGGCTGCGGCAGCAACCAATAGGCGATCAATTTTAAGCTTGGTAAACCCGCCTTGGGCGATCAAATTTAGCGCTGCTTGACCAGAACCAAAATTATCAAAAGCCACGCCGAAACCAAGCGCGCGCGCGCCGTCGATCAAATTACGTGCCTTTTCCGTGTCAAAGAGCAAAACTGATTCGCGGATTTCAAGCTCGATGCGTTCGGCAGAAATCCCAGATTGTTTCTGCCACTGATTGAGGAGGGCAAGGAACATGGGTGATCGCATTTGCGCCTGGGACACGTTGATCGAAACGGGAATATCTCTCCAATCGCGACAATCCAATGCCACCAAATCAAAGATCATTGCGCCAATTTCGTCAATTAATCCGCTTTCTTCGGCAAGTGGGATAAAAGTGATCGGGGATATTTCTCCTCGCTCCGGACTGTTCCAGCGGACCAGAGCTTCAAGCGAGAGGATCTGGCCCGATTGGCTGGACACAATAGGTTGGTACGCAACACAAATTTCCTTTGCGTCAATTGCTTTTCGTAAATCTTGGGCAATGGCGCTTTTTTCAAGTCGTTCGGTATCGTGGGTGTCATCATACCACGTCAGCCGCATTTTTCCTGTCCGCTTTGAAACATACATTGCAGTATCGGCGCGGCGCAATATCTCTGCACCTGCAATTTTTGGCACAGTGCCGTGGGCAAGGCCGATACTGACACCAATTTTCAAAGATCGCCCTGCAATTGATATTGGGTTAGAAAACCGTTCCAGCAACTGATAGCCAATCGCTTCAATTCGCGCTTTCGTAGTCGACCCGCTGATGAAAATGGCGAACTCATCACCGCCTAATCTGACAGCCAATGCTTCAAGAGCGGCTGATTCTTTAATCTCATCAGCACAAGCGCGCAGCAGTTGATCCCCAACCCCATGGCCATGACTATCGTTGATTGCTTTAAACCCGTCGAGATCAATCAAAGCAATGGCGATGGATTCTTTTCGTTTTTCGGCCTTTATTATAGCATGACGTAGCGCGCGCCGATTAGGCAACTGGCTTAAACTATCAATCGCAATCTGTTTGCCCAACTGACTGAATTGCCGATAACCACGGCTGACTGTAAACCCAGCCAGGCCGAGGTGAAGCACAGCTGCAATCAACACGAACGGCAAAGCCGCGAAGAATGCTGCCGTTCCAGAATCGGTTGGTGACCAACTGATAGACCGGATGGGATGCCCTTCAATATCGTGGAGGGTAATCGCATGATTGCCATCAGGTTTACTGCCGAGCTTCATATCATCGAGCATCAAAGTGTTGCCAATTTCAGAGACCAGCGTTGGAGAAAAATGTTCAATTGCGATAAGATGATAAGCGCCCGCGCGCGGGATGATATTTTTGTACCGCGCTGATGACGGCACAATCTCAGCCATTCCAATAATATCGATGCCGTGCTGGGTTTTAACCAAACCCCCGGCAGGGCGACCAGTTTTAATCATTTTTGTACGGAGAAGAGAAATAGATTTGCGAATGTTTTTGCTAAAATCGGCCTCCGTTTCTTTACCGTCCGAATAAGATATTAAAGGTTTCCCCTTGGCATCAAGGACCATCAGCTGATGGAAAAAAGGGCCGTCCACTGTCGCGCTCATCCAGGCGCTTTCGGTAAATTCTGTGTCAATGACCGGTTGATAGACAGCTTTAGCAGCATCATCCCAATTTGCATTGTCATAGGCAGAGTCGGTGAGTGCGGCAATTTTACTGCTGACAATGGCTGCGATGGCGAGGCGAGAACGCTCTGCCTCAACAGTGTTTGTCTGCCGCACAACTTGGAATAGGGCGATTGAAACCGTCAAAACAAACAAAAAGAAAACAGGCAACAACAGGCGAAGAAGCCACCATCCCGCAGGGTCATTGTCAATCTGTGCTGCACCGCGTGTCATATTCAAAATACGTATCACGCAAATCTTTCAAAAAGCCTTACTTTGTAAAACCAATTGAAAGGCAAGTCCTTGATCCTAATGGCCAATTGTTTTGAGATAGGCGCGCACCACTGGCGCAATGTCAGGACGATCAAGCGCCAAAGCGATATTGGCGGTAATGAAACCGGCTTTGTCCCCGCAATCAAACCGGCGACCATCGAAACGGAAACCGTGAAAAGGCTGTTTGCCGATCATTTGCGCCATGGCATCCGTCAATTGAATCTCATTACCCGCACCGCGTGCTTGCCCCTCAAGCACACGCATCACGTCTGGCTGTAAAATGTAGCGGCCTGGAATCATCAGGTTTGATGGCGCGGTTCCGGCGGCTGGTTTTTCAACCAAGCCCGTAATCTCGATCAGATTACCCTTGGTCATGCCCGGGGTGATGATCCCGTATTTGCTCGTTTCCTCTGGTTCAACTTCAAGCGCGCAAACAATATTCCCGCCCACTTCATTATACGCGTCGACCATTTGTTTCATGCACCCCGGCCGTCCGACCATCAATTCGTCGGGCAGGAAAATCGCAAAGGGTTCATCCCCGATAATATGGCGCGCACACCAAATGGCATGGCCAAGGCCGATGGGGTCTTGTTGCCGCACATAGATCACTTCGCCGGGGCGAAAGCGGGTTGATTCAATCGCGTCGAGCGTCTTGCCGCGGTCCATCAGCGTGGTTTCAAGCTCATAAGAAATGTCAAAATGGTCTTCGATGGCGGATTTTCCGCGCCCTGTGACAAAAATCATCTGCTCAATCCCGGCTTCCCGGGCTTCATCGACCGCATATTGGATCAGCGGACGATCTACGACGGGCAGCATTTCTTTGGGCATTGCCTTTGTCGCGGGCAGAAATCGCGTACCGAGACCACCAACGGGGAATACGGCCTTGCGCACTTTCTTCATCAAAAACCCCCTTATTCGCCTTTGCGGTGTTCGCCTTTGACCCAGCGTACGGTGCCAGAACTGGCCCGCATAACAACCGTATGTGTCGTCATAACGCCGCCGCGCAGGCGCTTCACCCCGTCAAGGAGTGAGCCGTCAGTCACGCCGGTTGCGGCAAAAATGCAGTCGCCTTTGGCCAATTCTTTAAGATCGTAAACATAATCAAGGTCAGTGATGCCCCATTTGCGCGCGCGCGCTTTTTCGTCGTCATTGCGGAACAGCAAACGTCCTTTGAATTGCCCGCCAACACAGCGCAAAGCAGCTGCTGCAAGCACACCCTCAGGCGCGCCGCCGCTGCCCATATACATGTCAATGGTGGTGTCAGGATTGGTGGTTGCGATAACACCTGCAACATCACCGTCAGGGATCAGCATGATCCCGCAGCCAATAGCGCGCAGTTCAGCGATCAATTTTTCATGGCGAGGGCGGTCTAACACACAGATAATCAGTTCGGCGGGTTTGACGCCTTTGGCAGCGGCCACGGCGGCGACATTTTCAGCCACTGATTTGTTCAGATCAATCACGCCATCGGGATAACCCGGGCCCACCGCAAGTTTGTCCATATAGACATCCGGCGCGTTGAGCAGGTTGCCATGTTCTGCAACCGCAAGCACGGCCAGCGCGTTGGGACCAGCCTTTGCCGTAATCGTTGTGCCTTCCAAGGGGTCGAGGGCGATGTCGATTTTGGGGCCAGTGCCAATCGCGCTACCAACCTTTTCACCGATATAAAGCATCGGCGCTTCGTCGCGTTCGCCTTCGCCGATCACCACCGTGCCGTCCATTGGCAGTTCATTGAGCGCCGCGCGCATCGCTTCAACTGCGGCGGCGTCGGCGGCCTTTTCATCGCCGCGCCCGATCAGGGTTGAAGCCGCGATGGCAGCGGCCTCTGTTACGCGAACCATTTCCATAACCAGAACGCGGTCGAGAAGTTTGCTCGGACTTACCATTGGATACTCATTTCATAAGAATGGGGTTTATTATGCGATAGGCACGAGTTGTTACAATGTCGATAATGCTTTGATAATGGCGTCACACGTCCAAAATAGGCATCAGCATGGGGCGCCCCACCAGACTCGGCGAACCGTCAAGCCGTTTGAGCGCATCCGTTACCCGCATTTCAGAACAGATATGGGTTGTCATCACCAGCAATACGCCGCCATCAGGGGCCTCTCCGCGTTGGATCAGGCTTTCGATTGAAACACCGGCATCGCGCATCGCGGCGGTGATTTCGGCGAGAACGCCGGGGCGATCCGCGACCGTAAAGCGCAGATAATAACGCCCAACCCGCAAACCTGCGTCAGCTTTTCCAGCGTCAGCAAGGCTGGCGACAGGCATGGCAAAGGCGGGGCCGACTTCGCCGCGGGCAATGTCGATCAGATCGGCGACGACCGCAGAGGCCGTTGGCCCTTCGCCAGCGCCGCGTCCTTCAAAGAACAGCCGCCCGACAAAATTGCCCTCTGCCACCACCGCGTTCATGGCACCAGCAACGTGCGCGAGTGGGTGGCTGACGGGCACGAGGCATGGCTGAACACTTTGTAACAGGCCCTTGGGGACGGCCTCTGCACGGCCAACCAGCCTGACGCGATATCCCAGCGCCTTGGCTTGGGCAATATCACCCGCCAGAACAGTGCGAATACCCGTTGTCGAAACGGCGCCAAAATCAATCCGCGTCCCAAAAGAGAGCGACGCCAGAATGGATAATTTATGCGCGGCATCAATTCCGTCCACGTCGAAAGCAGGGTCAGCCTCGGCATAGCCAAGCGCCTGCGCGTCGGCGAGGACCGCTGCAAAATCGCGCCCTTCGGCTTCCATCGTGGTCAGGATGTAATTGCAGGTGCCGTTGAGAATGCCGTACACTTGGGTGATTTCATTGGCGGCAGCGCCTTCGCGCAATCCTTTGATGACGGGGATGCCGCCCGCCACTGCGGCTTCATATTTAAGCGCAAGACCCTTGTCTTCCGCCGCCTTGGCCAGCGCGAGGCCGTGATGCGCAATCATCGCTTTATTGGCGGTGACGAACGCCTTGCCCGCGGCAATGCTGCGCTGTGCAAGGGTCAGCGCCGCGCCGTCGGACCCCCCGATCAATTCGACAACAACATCGACATTGGGGTGATCGGCCAGCGTTGTCGCATCCTCCACCCAGTCAAAGCGCGCCAGGCCTACCCCGCGATCACGGCCCTTATCACGCGCAGACACAGCGACAATTTCAATCGGGCGACCGGCGCGGCGGGTGATGAGGTCGCGATTGACGTCGATCAGCTTAACGACGCCAGCGCCAACAGTGCCAAGTCCGGCAAGTGCAATTTTCAAGGGTGATGACATGATGATTCCCAGTCCGTGGTGGGCGTGTCTCTAATGACTGATCGCGGATGAGGGAAGCGTGGGCGACAATTAACCCGTTAAGATATGCGCGTCCGCCTGTCTCACAGCGGCACAATCCAAATTAGCAGGCGAAAAACACCGCGCAATATGCTTATAGGCCATGCATCAGCGCGTATTGGCTGGTCAGGAGTGATCATGGTTATCAAACGGGCACTGCCCACCGCAGGGGGACATTGGACAAAGGCACGGCTTATCCTGGTCGGCGGCCTGTTCCTTTTAACCATGTTCTGGGTCAGCCAGTTACAGGCCGGATACCGCCTGATCCCCAGTGTGCAAGGAACCGACCTCACCATCGCGCTGGGTGAACCCACGCCCCTTACCGCCGCGGATATGGCCGCTGGATTGGTGCCTGCCACAGCGGCGGCGCTTGATACGCCGGTCCCTTTTCCTGACGTGATGGCGGCTGCGGATTTCACCCCGACCGGGGTTTCGCACCCAAGCGAAATGTCCCATCCCTTTGTTCTGCCACGCCTGTTTGATACCGGCCCTGCGGCATTGCCCTATGTCTTTGCCAGTGCCAACCCAACCGATTCGTTGCGCGCGGCCATTTGCCTGACATCGGCGATTTATTACGAAGCCGCCTCCGAAAGCGATGATGGCCAGCGCGCGGTCGCCCAAGTCATCCTCAACCGCGTCCGTCACCCCGGTTGGCCCAATACCGTCTGCGGTGTGATCTATCAGGGGTCCGAAGCATCGGGATGCCAGTTCAGCTATGCCTGCGACGGATCAATGATCCGTATGCCAAGCCGTGACGGCTGGGTCCGCGCCAGCCGCGTCGCCCGCGCTGCACTGGCCGGTTATGTCCACGCGCCGGTTGGCCTTGCGACTTTTTATCACACGCCGCAGGTTAACCCGACGTGGAACAAGCGTCTCATCACCACTGCACTGATCGGCAATCATATCTTCTACCGGATGCCCGGCACCAACGGTGTGCTGCGCGCCTTCTATGGCCGCTATGTCGGCGGTGAGCCCAATCCGGGGCCAAAGCCCCGCGCCTCTGTGCCGCCAGCAGCATTGCCCGTGCCATCACAGAGTGCAGCGCTCATCCCCTATCCTGTGGCAGGAACAGCGCCGCCGCTCCCCACCGCGATCACAGCCCCAACCCGCCAAGCCAAAGTGCGCGAGGATGACCGCTATGTCACCGGCGCGCTGCCCGAAAGCGATGTGGCCGCCGCCTATCAAAATTCCGGGACATGGATCACGCGCTAGGGCGTTGTTTGGCAGTGCGGCGAACGCAAAACTGGGATTTTTAGCCCTTAGCTTCGCAAACTTCCTAGGGACGCGCGCCCCACTGCGAAGTTAAGCAGCGTGAGGCGTTTAGTTTTGCCCGAAAGCGTTAACTGAATATCCAAAATGAGAAAGAGCGTGTCGAAATTTCTCATAGCAAGTCCTACATTGCAAGGGTGCGTGGGGGGGATGGGACATTGCTCAATTGGGAGCATGGCCGCAGGCAGCCTACTGGCCCGGCGCAGGTGTTGCTTGCAATGATTGCGCGCAAGCCGTCCCTGGTCCGGGAATTGTTGGCGGCCTAATATCAGAAAAAGCCGAACCCACACACACGCCCCCTTGCTCCATTCGAACAAATATGGAACAGGACGCGGATGCTGACCCACATTAAAGTGCGCGGTGCGCGCGAACATAATCTTAAAAATGTCGATGTGGATATTCCGCGCGATACGCTCACGGTCATTACGGGTCTGTCGGGGTCGGGCAAATCAAGCCTTGCGTTTGACACCATCTATGCCGAGGGGCAGCGGCGTTATGTTGAAAGCTTGTCCGCCTATGCGCGGCAGTTTTTGGAGATGATGCAAAAACCCGATGTCGATCATATCGACGGCCTGTCACCCGCAATTAGCATTGAACAGAAAACTACCAGCCGCAATCCGCGATCAACCGTAGCGACCGTCACTGAAATTTATGATTATATGCGGCTGCTGTGGGCGCGGGTTGGCATTCCTTATTCGCCCGCCACCGGCCTGCCGATCAGCGCGCAGACCGTCAGCCAGATGGTGGACCGGATCATGGCATTGCCAGAGGGGACGCGCTTGTTTCTACTCGCCCCGGTGGTGCGCGGGCGCAAGGGAGAATACCGCAAGGAAATCGCCGAATGGCAGCGCGCGGGCTTTACGCGGGTGCGGATCGACGGCGTATTTTATGACATGGAAGACGCGCCCGCGCTCGACAAGAAATATAAGCATGACATTGAAGTTGTGGTCGACCGCATCGTTGTCCGCGCGGGGATTGCAACACGTCTGGCAGATTCGTTTGAAACCGCACTGAAGCTTTCTGAGGGGCTGGCGTTTGCGGATCCGGCGGATGTGATCGCGACTGACCCCGATACCGTTCGTCCTGAGCTTGTCGAAGGAGATTCTTCTTTGGCGGCGTCAGAGGACGAACAAGGCAGCCCTTCGACATCTCAGGGCGAACGGTGCTGGCCGATAATGCGCCTGAAGGCCGCATTGTGTTCAGCGAAAAATTCGCTTGTCCCGTGTCTGGTTTTACGATTGCCGAAATCGAGCCGCGTTTGTTTTCGTTCAACGCGCCGCAGGGGGCGTGTCCGGCGTGCGATGGGCTGGGTGAAAAACTCTATTTCGATCCTGAACTGGTGGTTCCCAACGAAAATCTGTCGATCAAAAAGGGAGCGATTGTACCCTGGGCCAAAAGCAATCCGCCCAGCCCCTATTATATGCAGGTGCTGGGCAGTGTTGGCCGCCATTACGGGTTCGACATGGACACCCCGTGGAACGAATTGTCAGAGGTGCACCGTGACGCGGTGCTGAACGGATCGCAGGGGGAAGTGATGCGGCTGACCTTTATGGACGGTCGCAAATCCTATGATGTGGTCAAAACCTTCAACGGGGTGATGGGCAATCTCAACCGCCGGATGCTCCAAACCGAAAGCGCGTGGATGCGTGAGGAGCTGGCCAAATATCAATCTTCGGCCCCATGCGAAGTGTGCGGCGGTGCGCGGCTTCGTCCCGAGGCGCGCTGCGTCAAAATTGCGGGTGAAGACATTAGCATTTCGACGCGGCGCAGTGTTGAAGACGCGCTCGGCTGGTTTACCACGCTTGAGGATAAATTGACGGGTCAGCAGCGACAGATTGCCACACCGATCCTGAAAGAAATTAACGCGCGACTGGGTTTCCTCAATAATGTCGGGCTGGATTACCTCAATCTCGACCGGACGTCAGGCACGCTAAGCGGCGGCGAAAGCCAGCGGATCCGCCTCGCCAGTCAAATCGGGTCGGGGTTGTCGGGGGTGCTTTATGTGCTTGATGAACCCAGCATCGGTTTGCACCAAAAGGACAATGACCGTTTGCTGATCACGCTCAAGCGGCTGCGTGATTTGGGCAATACGGTGATCGTGGTTGAACATGATGAAGATGCAATCCGCACCGCCGATTATATTATCGATATGGGGCCAGGGGCGGGCATTCACGGCGGCGCAATTGTGGCGCAGGGCTTGATCGCTGACATTGAGGCGGCGGAGGGGAGCCTGACCGCCGATTATCTGACGGGGCGACGCAGCATCCCGATCAACACCAAACGCCGCAAGGGCAGTGGCAAGAAACTGACCGTGCAGGGCGCGACCGCGAACAACCTTAAAAATGTGACGGCGAGCATCCCGCTTGGCACCTTCACCTGTATCACCGGGGTATCGGGGTCGGGCAAGTCGAGCTTTACCATCGACACGCTTTATGCAGCATCGGCGCGTGCGCTCAACGGCGCGCGCATTGTTGCGGGTAAATATGAAAAAATCACCGGCTTGCAACACTGTGACAAAGTGATCGATATTGATCAGTCACCCATTGGCCGCACACCGCGGTCAAACCCAGCCACCTATACCGGCGCGTTCACCAACATTCGTGACTGGTTTGCGGGCCTCCCTGAAAGCGGTGCGCGCGGTTATAAACCCGGGCGGTTCAGCTTTAACGTCAAGGGTGGACGGTGTGAGGCGTGCAGCGGTGACGGCCTGATCAAGATTGAAATGCACTTTCTGCCCGACGTCTATGTGACCTGCGAACAGTGCAAGGGTGCGCGTTATAACCGCGAAACGCTGGAGGTGAAATTCAAGGGCAAAAGCATCGCTGATGTCCTCGACATGACCATCGAAGACGCGCTTGAATTCTTTAAGGCTGTGCCGCCGATCCGCGACAAAATGGCGATGTTGGCAGAGGTCGGGTTGGGTTATGTCAAGGTCGGGCAATCGGCGACCACACTCTCGGGCGGTGAGGCGCAGCGGGTAAAACTCGCCAAGGAACTATGCCGGCGTGCGACTGGACAGACACTCTACATTCTTGACGAGCCGACCACGGGTTTGCATTTTGAAGATGTCCGCAAATTGCTGGAGGTGCTTCATGCGCTGGTCGAACAGGGCAATAGCGTCGTGGTGATCGAACATAATCTCGACGTTATAAAAAC
>JAYUPB010000055.1:0-4292 GCA_043760405.1 Sphingomonadales bacterium | reverse complement strand
TTGACTATTTGGTCGGTTTTACCTTGTCCCCCGTGCTGTGGCGCAAATTGCCGGGGGCTAAATCAGCGGGCCGTGTGCAATCTGTCGCGTTGCGGCTGGTGGTCGAACGCGAACGCGAAATTGAAGCGTTTAAGCCGCAGGAATATTGGTCCGTTATCGCCAATATGGAACATGATAGTGTCAACTTTATCGCGCGATTGGTTCGGCACAAGGGTGAAAAAATTGACCGTCTGACCATCGGTGCAGAGGGCACAGCAATGGCCGCAAAGGCTGCGGTTGAGGCGGGGCGCTTCAGCGTTATGTCGGTAGAAACCAAGCCGATGTCGCGCAACCCGCCGCCGCCTTTCACCACGTCAACATTACAGCAGGAGGCAGCGCGTAAGCTTGGTTTTTCGGCCTCCCACACCATGCGCGTGGCGCAGGGCCTGTATGAAGACGGCGCAATTACCTACATGCGGACAGACGGTGTGCAGATGGATGGCAGTGCCATTTCCGCCGCGCGCGGTGCCATCGCTAACCGTTATGACGCCAGTTATGTGCCCGATAAGCCCCGCCATTATACGGCAAAAGCCAAAAATGCGCAGGAAGCCCATGAAGCGATCCGGCCAACCGATTTTGGCAAGGATAAAGCAGGGAGTGCCGATCACGGTCGCCTTTATGATTTGATCTGGAAACGCGCGATGGCCAGTCAAATGGCGTCTGCGCGGCTGGAGCGGACCACAATCGAAATGGCTGATGGCACCGGGCAAACCGGACTGCGTGCGACCGGGCAGGTTGTTCTTTTCCCCGGCTACCTCGCGCTCTATGAAGAAGGTCAGGATGATGCGGGGGACGAAGATGCGCGCCGCCTGCCAGTGCTGCATGAAGGTGACGCGCCGGCCAAGAAATCGGTTGAAGCTGAACAGCATTTTACCCAGCCGCCACCCCGTTATTCCGAAGCATCATTGGTCAAGAAAATGGAAGAAATCGGCATTGGCCGCCCGTCCACTTATGCGTCGGTGCTTCAGGTTCTTAAAGACCGCGATTATGTGAGTGTCGAAAAAAACCGGTTTACCGCGAATGAAAGCGGGCGTTTGGTGACGGCATTCCTCGAACGCTTTTTCGAAAAATATGTCAGCTATGACTTTACTGCCCAGCTGGAGGAAAGTCTGGACGATGTGTCGGGCGGGCGTGCGCAGTGGCAAGCGGTGCTTGAGGCTTTTTGGAAAGATTTCAAACCCAAGACCGCTGAAGTGATGGAACAGCAGCCGTCCGAAGTGACAGCGGCGCTTGATATTTTCTTGGGAGATTATCTTTTCCCTGCAAAAGAAGACGGCAGCGATCCCCGTTCCTGCCCCGCATGTGCGGTTGGAAAACTGGCGCTGCGCGGCGGTAAATTCGGCGCATTCATTGCCTGTTCCAACTATCCGGAATGCAAATATACCCGCAAATTTGCTCAACCCGGCGGCGCGGATGCAGGGGCCGACACGGGGCCGGAATTGATGGGCCAACACCCCGAAACAGGCGAAGACATCAACCGCAAATCGGGGCGCTTTGGGCCCTATGTCGAAATGGGCGAAGGCAAGGAAGCCAAGCGCGCCTCGATCCCAAAAGATGTGCCCGCAGAGGACTTTGGGTTGGATTGGGCGGTTAAGCTGTTGTCGCTTCCGCGCGAAATTGGCGTACATCCCGAAACCGGAGAAACCATTAGCGCCAGCATCGGGCGATACGGCCCCTATTTGATTCACAACGGAAAATATGCGCGGTTGCAAACCACGAACGATGTGTTTGAAACCGGCATGAATGCAGCTGTCGTTAAATTGGCAGAGGCCGCTGCCGGGGGCAACCGCGGACGCGGCGCTGCGCGTGAGCCGTTAAAGGCATTCGGGCCGCATCCCGAAAGCGGGGCAGAGGTTAAGTTGATGGAAGGGCGTTTTGGCGCGTATGTGACCGATGGCACCACCAATGCGACGTTGCCCAAATCAGCCGATCCACAGGCACTGACGCTTGAAGAGGCGGTTGAGCTTCTTGCGATCCGCGCCGCCAAGGGGCCGGGCAAGGCGAAACCCAAACGTAAAGCTCCTGCCAAAAAGCCTGCTGCCAAAAAAGCACCTGTGAAAAAGGCGGTGGCGAAGAAAAAGGCTTAACCCTCGACAATCCTGACAGTGTCTCCGAATGACAGGTCAGACAGCGCACAGGCCTTTGCTAGGCGTGCCATAATCTGTGCTTTGGAGACATTGGTGTCGATAAACCAACTGGGTGCGATTTCGTGGGCGTGGTCGCGCGCGAGATGGGGGGAGTTTGGGAACAGCGCCTCGGCGCGGATCGCGATCCAGCGGCGGCGCTGTGTGCCTTCTGACAACAGCATTTGGAACAGGCTGGGGCGGCGCTTCACCAATTGGCTTAGGATCGTGATGTAAGCCGATTTGAGGTTTGCAACCTGAGAAAAACGGCCAGCAACCTCAACTGACATATTGCCGCGTCTTCGTTCAACGGGAATGTCAGTGCGGATCAGCGCGCGTGTCATTTGACTGCGGCGGTCGGTGCGCACGGTGAGTGCGCGGCGGATGATCGCATCATGGTCTTCGACAAAAGACAGGCGCTGTGCCTCAATCGCTTTCCACGTCGCAAGGCTTACCGTAATTTGCGCCATTCCGGACATTTATATTCCCCCAGTAACATGATCAATTCTTTAGAGAATTATGGTTACCAGAGTGTTAAGGCACCGAAATGGAGTGTGTTCCGCACGTGCTGCATGCGGGGTCTTTGGGCAGACGGATCGCGCGCATGGACGGCATTAACCCGTCAATAATCTGAAGCTTTCCCGCCGGATCATCGCCAAATCCGGTGATCACACGGATGGCCTCCATCGCGGCAAAACTGCCCATCATGCCGACCATCGCGCCGAGCACACCGACCTCTGAACAACTGTCGCATTCCTCTGGATCATGCGCGTCCCCCACGAAGCAGCGGTAACAGGGCTTGCCTTCTTCCCACCCACGGAACGTCCCGATCTGCCCGTGGAACTGCCCGATGGCCGCTGAAACAAGCGGCACGCGCGCAGCAACGCATAGGTCATTGACCAACAGCCGCGTGGCAAAATTGTCCGACCCGTCCAGCACAACATCAACGCTGTCCAAAAGTGTGGCATCGTCAGCGGTGGTCAGGCGGCGTTGCAAGCCGGTGAAGTGGACGTCAGGGTTGATCCGCTGCACGGCGCTTGCCGCAACCGCGACTTTGGCCTTGCCAAGATCATCCGATCCGAAAAGCACCTGCCGTTGCAGATTGGACAGCGACACGCAGTCATCATCGATCACCGTGATCCGGCCCACACCAGCCGCCGCCAGATATTGGATGGCAGGACAGCCGATGCCGCCCGCTCCAATTAGAAAGACATGCGCGGCAAGCAATTGCTGCTGCCCCGTGCCGCCAATTTCCTTCAAAACGATGTGGCGCGCATAGCGGTCAAGCTGGGCGTCAGAAAGCGTCATATGCCGGTCGAACCAAACCCGCCTGCGCCGCGCGCCGTTTCGTCAAGGTCTGCCACTTCATTGAACACCGCGCGCTGTACAGGGGCCGGCACCAACTGCGCGATCCGGTCTCCGCGCGCGATGGGGAAGGGTGCCTCACCCAGATTGGCGAGGATCACTTTCACTTCGCCGCGGTAATCGCTGTCGATCGTCCCGGGCGTGTTGAGGCAGGTAATGCCGTGTTTGAGCGCAAGGCCGGAGCGGGGGCGCACCTGTACCTCAAAACCGAGCGGAATGGCCATTGCAAAGCCCGTGGCAACCGCATGGCGCGCGCCGGGGGCGAGAGTCAAGGCTTCGGCGGCAACGACATCCATACCCGCTGCGCCGGTGGTGGCATAGGCGGGGAGGGGGAGGTCTGTGCCGTGAGGGAGGCGGAGAAGGGGGATGGAGATGGGGGGCATGAACGGCTGATAGCGCGCGAGTCTATCGACGTCACGAGGCGACATTTGAAAGTTTGATATTTCCCTGCAATATGATATTGCCTGCGGGATGCATTTCTGGGTGATCGATACGGATGTGCTGGTTGCGGCGCGCCGGAGCCGGACGGGGGCATCGAATGCACTTCTGCGGCATTTGGATGAGCAGGGATTTGTCATGCTGGCCAGTGTGCCGTTGTTTCTGGAATATGAGGCTGTCCTGACCCGCGCCGAACATCTTCTTGCCAGTGGCATGACCGCCAAACAGGTGATGGGCTTTCTGGACTATCTTGCAGGGCTTGTTGAACCGGTGAAGTTTCATTTTCTGTGGCGGCCGCAGCTTTCCGACGTGGCCGACGAGATGGTA
>JAYUPB010000054.1:0-12740 GCA_043760405.1 Sphingomonadales bacterium | reverse complement strand
CGACATGCATACCCTGACCGTGCATCATTTTCATCCCGCCCAGGCTAACGCCAGCGATGGTTGATCCGTGATAGGCATTGTGACGGCTGATGAAGATGGTGCGGCTGGTTTGCCCCTTTACCTGCCAATAATGGCGGACCATGCGCAGCACCGTATCATTGGCTTCTGATCCGGAACTGTTGAAGAAAATATGGGGTAATTTGTTATTGGTCAGACTGGCGATTTTGTCCGCGAGCATCACCGCAGGCGGGTTCGCCGTTTTGAAGAAACTGTTATAATAAGGCAGTTCCTTCATCTGTTCGGCGGCCACATCGGCAAGTTCATCTCGGCCATAACCCACCGCAACGCACCAAAGTCCGGCCATCCCGTCAAGAATCCGGTTGCCGTCGCCGTCATGGATATAGCAGCCATCGGCATGGGTGATGATCCGGCTGCCGCCCAAATCTTCAATTTCCTGCCAATCGGCTTGCGCAGGCAAATGGTGCGCAATGTCGAGGCGTTTCAGTTCGGCGATGTCATAATTGCGGGGCATGGTTTTTCTCACTTGGACAGTCTGGTTTGAAATTAGGTATCGGATTGAGCCCGTCAAAAAAGCTCAGCCAAACCGTTTCAGGGTGAGAAACCAAGCCGCGCGAGATAGCGGTTAAAGCGGGTCCGAGTCAGGTTCATGACACCCCTCTTAATGCTTTTCCGAGCAAGTGGAAATAGGTCTGGCTATCACGGTTCTTTTCGGTGTTCCATTCGGGGTGCCATTGCACCGCGAGCACAGGAGCGCCGCCTATGATTGCTGAATAAGCCTCAACCAATCCGTCCTCGGCCACCGCCTCAATCTGTAAAACCGGGGCGAGTGTACCCACACCCTGATAATGGACTGAATTAACGTCGAGACTGTTCTTTTGATATGCGGTTTCCAACATGCCGCCGGGTGTCAAAGCCACACCGTGGCGGTGATCAAACATGGTGTCAAAGCTGACATCATCTGCGGCGTGGTGACGGATCAAATCATCACTCGCGCTCGTATCACGGCGCAGTGTGCCGCCAAGCGCGACATTGATTTCCTGAAAGCCACGGCAAATGCCGAACACCGGCCTTTGACGCGCGATCATTGCGTCGATCATCGTCAGGGCAATTTCATCGCGTGCCGTATCAAACGGGCCATCGCCTTCAGTTTCGCCGTAGCGCGCCGTATCAACGTTGGACGGGCTGCCTGTGAGCAAGAGACCGTCAAGGCGCGGGGCCACTTCCGCCGCCGTCATCAGATCGGGGAGGGAGGGGATGAGCAGAACCGCGACATCGGCGTAGATCATTGTCGCGCGCACATAACGGTTCATCACCGCTTGCGCAGTTTCAGTGCCGACAATGCGGTTGCAACAAATGATGCCAAGGACGGGACGTGCGCTCATCCTTGGATCCTCCTATGCCTCGAAGGGCAGGTCAAGCGCTTCGGCGACTGCCTTGTGACGAATATGCCCGCCCGCGACGTTTAACCCCGCCGCCAAATGCGGGTCCGCCGCCATTGCGCGGTCGGCCCCCAAATTGGCAAGCTTGAGCGCGAATGGCAGCGTCGCATTGTTAAGTGCGAACGCCGATGTCCGCGCCACAGCGCCTGGCATATTGGCAACGCAGTAATGGATCACGCCTTCTTCGATGAAAACCGGATCATCATGGGTGGTCGCGTGGCTGGTTTCAAAACAGCCGCCTTGGTCAATCGCAATGTCGACCAGCACGGAACCGCGTTTCATGGTTTTCAACATCTCACGTGTAACGAGTTTTGGCGCGGCAGCGCCGGGGACAAGAACCGCGCCAATCACCAGATGTGCCTTGGCCACAGCCGCTGCAATTGCCGCCTTGGACGCATATTGGGTTTTGATCTGGCTGGAAAAGAACATGTCGAGTTCGGCGAGGCGGTCATTGCTAATGTCGTAAATGGTCACATCAGCGCGCATGCCAACCGCCATTTGTGCCGCATTGACGCCGGCAACGCCGCCGCCAAGGATGGCCACGCGGGCTGGTGCAACGCCGGGGACGCCGCCGAGCAGAACACCGCGACCGCCTTGTTCCTTTTCCAGATAGTGCGCGCCAACCTGCACTGACATCCGGCCGGCCACTTCAGACATGGGTTTCAGCAATGGCAGGCCGCCGCGCGCCGCCGTAACCGTTTCATAGGCAATGCATGTCGCACCCGATTTCATCAGACCAAGCGCTTGTGGTTTATCAGCGGCAAGGTGGAGGTAAGTGAACAAAGTGTGCCGCGCCTCCAGCATTGCGATTTCGGACGGCTGGGGTTCCTTGACCTTGACGATCATTTCGGCAGCAGCAAACACTTCAGCAGGGGTGCCCGCAATGCGCGCGCCGACATCGGTATAATCCTTGTCCTCAAAATCAATTCCGGTGCCCGCATTGGTTTCAAGGATCACTTCATGCCCGGCCGCGACCAGTTCAGCGACTGAAGCGGGGGTAAGCCCAACACGGTATTCGTGGTTTTTGATTTCCTTGGGGACGCCGATTTTCATGCCATGCTCCTAAGATTTGTATGTTGTGATTATTATATGCAAAAATACAGTGGAGGTCTTTGTGAAGTCTGGGCGTTCAAGCCCCAAAAATAGTAAAATATATTGCATTTTGCACAATAAATGGGATAAATTCCTGTATGGACGCAATAGACAACAAAATACTCGCTTCGCTCACTCTGGATTCGGCGCTGACCAGCGAACAGCTTGGTGACCAGATTGGTCTGTCCCCCTCGGCGACCCACCGTCGGATCAAATTGCTTGAGGATGGCGGGATGATCCTTGGTTACGGTGCGCGTCTGTCACGCCGCGCCCGCGGAAATCCGTCGACGGTCTTTGTATCTGTCACGCTCGTTGATCAGCGTAAGGAAACGATGGAGGCGTTTGAAGGGGCGATTGCGCAATCAGACGTGGTTGTCGAAGCCCATTTGATGAGCGGCGAATCCGATTATCTGCTCAAGGCGGAAATTCCCGAAAGCGACAGTTTTGAACGCATTCACCGTGAAGTGCTTGCCGCCCTCCCCGGGGTACAGCGGCTGATCACCCATTTCAGTATCAGATCGGTGGTCGCAGGGGATTAAATCAGTTCGATTGCCATCGCCGTGCCTTCGCCGCCGCCGATGCACAAGCTTGCGATCCCGCGCTTCAGCCCGCGATTTTGGAGGGCCGCGATCAGCGTTGCGATGATCCGCGCGCCCGATGCGCCGATGGGGTGGCCAAGTGCTGTGCCGCCGCCGTTGACGTTCAGTTTGTCCGCGGGAATGCCCAGCTCCTTCATCGCGATCATCGGCACCATCGCAAAGGCTTCGTTGATTTCAAACAGGTCGACATCTGCGACCGACCAGCCCGCACGTTCCATCACCTTACGGATGGCTGGCACAGGCGCAGAGGTGAACTGAGCTGGTTCCTGACTGTGGGTGGCGTGCGCAACGATGCGGGCGATGGCGGTCAGGCCCTTGGCATCTGCCACGCTCTGTTTGGTGACAACCAAGGCCGCCGCCCCGTCAGAGATGGACGATGCATTGGCCGCTGTAATTGTGCCGTCTTTGGCAAAGGCGGGGCGCAGTGACGGGATTTTGTCTGGCTTGGCATTGCCGGGCTGTTCATCAACACTGACAGTGGTGGAACCGCCGCGCCCAGCAACTTCAACCGCGATGATTTCACGCTCAAATGCGCCTGAGGCAATCGCGGCGTTCGCGCGGGAGAGGGATCGCAGCGCAAATTCATCCTGCGCTTCACGGGTGAATTGATATGTGGTGCAGCTTTCTTCAGCAAATGATCCCATCGCACGACCAGGTTCATAGGCGTCTTCCAGCCCGTCAAGGAACATCGAATCCTTCAGCGCATCATGGCCAAGCCGCGCGCCGGAACGGTGCTTGGTCAGCATATAGGGCGCGTTGGTCATGCTCTCCATTCCGCCCGCAACGACGATGTCCGACGTGCCAGCGGTGATTGCTTCGGCGGCCATCATTGCGGCCTTCATGCCAGAACCACAGACTTTGTTGATCGTGGTCGCACCCGTGGACAGCGGCAACCCCGCGCCAATACTCGCTTGACGCGCGGGCGCCTGACCCAGCGCGCCCGGCAGGACGCAGCCCATGATCACCTGATCGACATCGCCAGGGGCAACGCCTGCGCGTTCGACAGCGGCCTTGATCGCAGCGGACCCCAATTGGGTTGCACTGACGCTTGAAAAAACCCCCTGCATGCCGCCCATTGGTGTGCGGGCATATCCAGCGATAACGATAGCGTCATGGGACATGGTGGGTTCCTTCGAATTTAGTGTTTTTTTGGATATCGTCCGCCCCCACGTTGCGCAGGTGGCGGACGACCTTTCCGGCCCTCTCCGACTCAGAAAATCTCAGAAGTTTCCGTTACGCAATTATGGAGAACATTCAAGGGGAAGTTGCTGGGGACATGTCTGCATTATTTCACCCTTTGCCCGCCCTTGATCACACCAACGACCGATTCCAGAATATGGACATTTTTAAGGGGATCGCCTGACACCGCAATCATATCTGCAAAGCGCCCCGGCGCGATGCTGCCAATATCAGGGTCTTTATTCATCAGTTCAGCGGCGCGGATCGTCGCGCTTTGCAGCGCGGCCATTGGTGTCATGCCGTATGTGACCATATAAGAAAATTGCCGCGCATTAAGGCCGTGGGGATAAACCCCCGCATCGGTGCCATAGGCCAGCTTCACCCCCGCCTTTACAGCCTTGGTAAATCCAACCCGCTGTTCATCGGTGGTTTCACGGTTCTTGCGCAGATATTCGGCGGGCCAGCCTTCGCGGGTGCCAACCTCTTCGATCCAATCACCGTCGTAAATGTCCATCACCAGCCAGACACCTGCGGCTTTGGCCATAGCGATGCCTTCATCGTCGATCAGGCTGGCATGTTCGATGGAACGCACGCCGCTGCGGATTGCGGTCTTTATCCCCTCTGCACCGTGGGCATGGGCAGTGGCATAGGTGCCGTGCTTGGTCGCCACGGCAACCGCCGCGCGCATCTGTGCTTCGCTCAGTTCAAGGGTGCCGGGTTCGGTGCCAATGGCGAGCACCGCGCCGGTCGCAATGAATTTAAGCTGATCGACGCCCTTGGAAAGAAGGAATTCGGCCTTTTCACTCGCCTCATTGGCATCATGCACGACCCCCAGACGCATATCAGCTGGCAGATCGCCGACCCCGTTCAATTCGCCGCCGCCGCCCGGAATGGTCAGATAAGCACCTGACACAAACATCCGTGGTCCGGGAACCTGACCCTTATTGATTGCGTCGCGCAGGGCAATATCGGTCAAACCGCGATAGGTTCCAACATCACGCACGGTCGTGAATCCAGCCATCAGGGTGGTACGCGCGTTCATGGCCCCGATCAGCGCGGTGGCAGCGGGGGAGGTTTTAAGCGGTTCGGCAATGTCGGCAGACTGTCCAGCATCGGCCAAATGCGTGTGGAGATCGATCAGGCCGGGCAGGACAGTATAGCGTGACCAATCAATGATGACCGTGCCCTTGCGCGGTTTGCGCCACGGCCCCACCGCGCTGATCCGCTCACCCTCAATATCGATCCGCTGGTCGGACAGGACCGTGCCGCTGCGGACATCAATCATCTGCCCCGCGCGCACAGATGTGGTTTGGGCATGCGCGGGGGTGGTGCAGAACAGAAATATTGCGACAAGCACAGCCCAAGTGAATTGACGAGGCATTGGCCAAGCCGTCACGCGTCTTCCAAAGCATTCTTGCCGCTGCGGACTTTCATTTTCTTGCTGCCCTTTATCGCGGTTGACCGCGCCGCCACTGTTTCCATGAAAATCCATTCATTGGTCGCAGCGGACGGCGTGAGTGTGAGGAGCATGTAGCCACGATTGCTGGTGTCGCACCAGCGCAGTTCGGGACTGGCATCGATCAATGCTTTGGCGACGATTTTGGGATCAACCGCAACAGCACTTTCATAACCCGGCGATGTCACGCTGTGCCCGCCAAATTCAACACCCGCTGCTTTACCGCCTTCGATCAGGTCATGCGCCCAGCCATTGTGGCTGTCGCCCGACACAACGATCATATTGCTCCCCGCTGCTTGTGCAGATGTCAGCAGGCGCGACCGTGCGGCGGGGTAGCCACCCCAATTGTCGAGGTTGAAGGGGAGTCCCGCTTTGGCGGCGGAAATACCGTTGCGGGTATAGGCTTTGTTGCGCGCGGGGGCGGTCGGGCTGATCCAGCTTTCAGCTTCTTTTGGCATGAAGCCTTTGCCCAAAATCGTGCCTGATCCAACGACCTGCCATTTTTTCTTTGTACGGACAGAGGCGGACAGGCTGTGTGACAGCCAGCTTTCTTGTTCCGTCCCAAACATGGTTGCGGCGGGATCACCCCAAGGCCCTTCGCGGAAATCGACCAGCGCCTTTTCAACATCGCGGCCTTCCAAAATTTCATCCAGTGCCCAGGGTTTGCTGCGCGCGATCATCCGGCTGTCGGTGCGGAAATAACTGCCAAGGTTCCCCAATTCATAGGTTTTCCAAGGGGTTTCGCCAACGGGCAACCATTCACGCCATACCTGCATGGCAGCTGCGCGGCGGATGTTCCAATCGCCTTCGGTTCCCTGATGATTTTGTGCGCCACCCTCCCATGTGTCATTTGCACCCTCATGATCGTCGGTATTCGGAATGACCGGGAAGTTCTGATGAAATGCCTGTAAATCGGGGTCTGCACGGTAACTGGCATAGCGCAAACGGTAATCGGCGATGTTCAGGATTTCATGTTCGGGCTGAATGTCGAGAACACGGGGATTGCCGCGCTGATCATATCCGCCGCGTTTATATTCATAAATATAATCGCCCATATGCAGCACCAGATCAATGTCTTCACGGCCCGCAACGTGGGCATAGGCATTGAAATAGCCAAAACCCATATTGGAACAGGAAAAGATCGCTATGTTGAATTTTTTGACATCGCCAACGGGCAGCGTTTTTGTACGTCCTGTGGGAGAGAGTGATCCGTCCGCGCTGATGAACCGATAATAATAGCGTACGCCGGGGCGCAGGCCGTCGACGGTAATCTTTGCTGTATGGTCGCGCCACGGCCCCGTGATCATCTGCCCGCCGCTGACGATTTTGGCAAAATCAGCGGTTTCAGAAACTTCAACACGGACCTTTGTCGCCCCGCTGTCTGCGGGCACGTACCGCGTCCAGAGCAACACCGAATCCGGTCCCGGTTCGCCGCTGGCGACACTGTGCGTAAATCCGCGCGCCGCGATCAGCTGAGCAATGGCTGCGCTGTTGCCAAAGGCAAGCGCACCAAGCCCAAAACCAGCAGAGAGGATCAGGGAGCGGCGATTGATACGGAGCGTCATCGATGATCCTTTTGTTTCAATTTTTCAGTGTGACGATGGAAATCAAACGGTCAACATCGCTTTCACTGTGATAGGCGGCAAAACCAATGCGCAACACAGTGCCGCGCACATCGGTGATGACGTTCTGTGCAGTCAGTCGGTCATGGATCGCCAGCGCGTCGTTCCCTTGAAATGCAAGGAATCGCGCGTGCGGGGCAGCGCTGAGGGGGTTGAGCAAAGTCATCATAGGCAAGGGGTTTGCGATAAGGAAATGGTGTTGCAGATGCGTGACATGGGCAGAGATTGCTGCTGTGGTCATTGCTTCGTGTGTCAACATCTGTTGCACCGCATTAAAGCGGTAAAGCCCGGAAGGATCAAAGGTTGCCCCCAGAAATCGTCTGCCATCCGGCGCATAACCAACCGTGTCGGCGGACTTGGCAAGATCATCAAAGGCACCGTACCATCCGGTGACGCGTGGGCGCGGTGCAAACTTAGGCGGCACATGGAGAAAACATATGCCTTCGCCCGCCATTGCATATTTATACCCGCCCGCAAGGTAAAAGACACGGTCGGCGATGCGCGAAAGGTCGGTGGGGATTGCCATAAATCCGTGATAGCCATCAATCACCATCCATGGGCCATCGGGGTGGGAAAGTGCAGCCAAGGCGTCTAAATCTGGGGTGACAGTACCGCTGTTAAAAAGCACTTGGCTGGCAAAGATTAAATCATAGGCGTTCGCCTGTGCCGCCGCGCGGAGGTCTGCTGGTGGCACTGTATCCAGCACCACATCGCCGCTTTCAACCCAGCGCGCCATTTGTCGGCTAAAACTGTGAAACTCTCCGTCTGTTGCAAGCACGCGGATCGGGCGCTGGGGTAGCGCCGATACAATTCGCACAATGAAGTCATGGGTGTTTGGGGCAAATGCGATCGTGGCTGGGTCAGAAAGATTGAGGTTGCGGGCAATATGGCCCTGTGCTTCTGCCCAGACCGGCCCCATCACCTTGTCCCATTTGTGATCGGCCAAACTGACTGCATCCTGCCACGCTTCAACCTGTCCGCCATAGCTTGCATCGGGCCACAGATGATGGCTGTGCGCGGCGAAATGGAGCCGGTCCGGATCGGCGCTCAGCGCGCGCGTGAAAAGATGTTGCCAGCTCATAACGATGTGCGCAGCGTCCACAATTCGGGGAAGGCGCGTTTACCGACGGTTGATTGCAGATAAGGGACGCCTGCGGTTCCGCCAGTGCCGCGTTTGCCGCCGATGATCCGTGACACGGTCAGCACATGTTTGTGCCGCCATGTCGCCATTGCATCGTCAAGATCGATCAGCTTTTCGGCGAGCTGGTAAAGATCCCAATAGCGTTCAGGATCACGGTAGACAGCAAGGAAAGCGTCCTCGACAGCGTCACTGGGTGTGTGCGGCTGGCTCCAATCGCGGGTGAGGAGCGCGTCGGGCAGTGCAAATCCACTGCGCGCCAATGCGGCTATGGTTTCATCCCACAGGCTTGGGCTGTCGAGCGCGCTTTGCATCGCGGCTTGGGCGGCAGGGCGATCCTCCTGATATTTTAGGAACGTGCCATCTTTGAGCCCCAGCAGATATTCAACCGTGCGGAACTGGTCCGATTGAAAGCCCGAACTTGGTCCCAGCACATGGCGAAACCGTGTATAATCCGACGGCGTCATCGTCGACAGCACGTCCCAGCTTAGCGTCATCACCGCCTGAATACGGCTGACTCGGGCGAGTGCTTTATACGCTGGGATCAAATGGCCTTCGCGGACCTGGGTTTTGGCGAACTGCAATTCGCGGATCATTTGTTTGAGCCACAGCTCCTTGGTCTGGTGAATAATGATGAACAGCATTTCATCATCAAGCTCTGATCCAGGATTTTGGCAATCCAGTAAGGTATCAAGCGCAAGGTAGCGCGCATAAGTCATTTCAGTCTGTGTCATAACGACACTATAGGTCAGGTGAGCAGGGTATCAAGCCAGCGTTCTGCGAGCGCGCTGGCTTCGTCGGGGGTGAAGGGTGCGTTGCCCAGACTGAGTTCAAGCCACAGGCCGTCAACCAAAGCGGTCAGCGCCACGGCGGTCAGGCGGTTGTCGCGCGGCGTTTCTGACAACGCATCGATGAGCATCTCTATCCCCGCACGGTAACTGCGGTAAATATCCCTGTGGATCGCGGCGATGGCGGGGTCGGTTTTGACCAGCCCCCAAAAAGCAAGCCAGGTCGCAAGCAAATCTGCGTCGGCAATCGGCGCGCGGAAACTGGCAGTGACATAAGCGAGCAAACGTGCGCGCGGGGTGGAGGGTGCGCCTTCAACCGCCTTGGCCAGCGCGCGTTCAACCCGGTCGCCGGTCGCGCGGTATGTTTCTGCAATCAGGGCGTCAATCCCGCTGAAATAATGGCGCAGCAATCCAGCGGAAACCCCGGCTTCCTTGCATATGGCGCGCACCGAAACCCCCTGCGCACCGCGCGCGGCAAGACAGCGGGCGCAGGCGGAGATCAGGCTTGCGCGCCGTTCGTCTGCCGCCGCGCGGGTAAAGGATTGCCTTGGGATCACGTCCTTGTTATACGACTGTAAAATAAGGAATCAAGTCACTATGCGCGGCACTTTCGCAAACTTCGATCCACAGGATAACCAAAGCCTGCCCGGCTGGGTTTATCATGACCCCGCCTTTTTCACCCAAGAAATGGACCGCGTCATCCGCCCCAGTTGGCAGGTGGTGTGCCATGTTAATGACATCGAAAATGCGGGTGATTGGCACAGCCTTGATTATATCGGTGAAAGCGTGATCGTCCTGCGCGGCGATGATGGAGACGTCCGCGCCTTTCACAATGTCTGTCGTCACCGCGCGTCACGCCTTGTCGATGGCAGCACAGGGTGTGCGAAAAAGCTCGTCTGCCCTTATCACGGCTGGACTTACGAAAAGGATGGTCGGCTTTCGGGCGTGCCAAACAAAGCCGATTATACGGGGCTTGATCTGACCATTCTTGGTCTCAACCCTGTCACATGCGAAATTTGGCAGGGATTTATCTTCGTCCGGCTGGAGGGCGATGGCCCCAGCATAGCAGAGATGATGGCACCCTATGCGGCGATGATTGCCCCCTATCGCTTCCCTGAAATGCGCGCCTTTGGCCGTGTTACACTGCGACCGCGATCCGTAAATTGGAAAAATATTGCGGATAATTATTCAGACGCGTTGCATATTCCTGTCGCCCATCCTGGCCTGACGCGCCTGTTTGGTCGCAGCTACGGAATTGAAGCGACGGACCATGTTGACCGGATGTGGGGCGATATGGTTGACCGGCCTTCGGCGAACCTGTCCGAACGCGCTTACCAACACTATTTGCCGCGCATCGACCATTTACCTGAAGCGCTACAGCGGCATTGGCTCTATTTCAAACTTTGGCCCAATGTCGCTTTTGATATCTATCCAGATCAGGTTGATTTCATGCAGTTCATACCGGTCTCGGCCACGCAAACGCTCATTCGCGAAATCAGCTATGCGTTGCCTGATACTTATTCTCCCCCTGAAAAAAGCAGAGAGATGAAAGCTGCGCGCTATCTCAACTGGCGGATCAATCGGCAGGTCAATAACGAAGACACGGCCCTGATCGCGCGGGTGCAAGCGGGAATGGAAAGCCGCACCTATACGCCGGGCCCTTTGGGTGAAAGCGAAGTCTGCCTCCGCAGTTTTGCCCGCAAACTCCGCAATCTGATCCCTGAGGCGCGGTTGATCGCTCCACCATCTGTTTATGAAAAGGCCTAAACCATGACCGACGTTTTGATCATAGGCGGGGGCCACAACGGCCTTGTCTGCGCATTCTATCTGGCGCGCGCAGGATTGAAGGTTCGCATTCTTGAAGCGCGCGACATCATTGGTGGGGCTGCTGTGACGGAGGAATTTCACCCCGGTTTTCGCAATTCGGTGGCCAGCTACACCGTCAGCCTGCTTCAGCCCAAAGTCATTTCAGACATGAAGCTTGTCGATCACGGTTACCGCGTGATCGAACGACCTATCTCCAATTTTCTACCGCAGGACGCCAATGATTCTGGTGCGGGCTATCTCAAACTTGGTGGCGGATTAGAACGAACGCAGGCCGAATTTCGCAAATTCTCCGAACATGATGCACGGGTACTGCCCGATTATTATGCGATGCTGGAATCGGTTGCCGATGTGCTGCGCGATCTGGCGATGAAATCCCCCCCCAATGTTGGAGACGGGGTGAAGACCTTGATCGACGGTGCATTGCAGGGACGCAAACTGGCGGGGCTTTCGCTTAGCCAGCAACGTGATGTGCTTGACCTGTTCACCAAGAGCGCACGGACCTTCCTCGACAGCTGGTTTGAAAGTGAAGCGGTCAAGGCGGCGTTCGGGTTTGATGCTGTGGTTGGCAATTATGCGTCACCCGACACGCCGGGGTCAGCCTATGTCCTGCTCCATCACGTCTTTGGCGAGGTGAATGGCAAAAAGGGCGCGTGGGGCCATGCGGTGGGCGGCATGGGGGCAATAACACAAGCCATGGCAAAGGTCTGCGGTGCGCACGGCGTTGAAATCACCCTCGAAGCGCCTGTTGCGCGCGTGCTGGTTGATGGCGGCAAAGCTGTGGGGGTCAAGCTGCAATCGGGTGAGGAGATTTTTGCAAAAACAGTGATCGCCAATGTCGGCCCCAAATTGCTCTACGGCAAACTGATCGACGAAGCTGACCTTACCCCCGAATATCACCGGCGGGTAAAGGGGTTCAAGACGGGGTCAGGCACGTTCCGCATGAATGTCGCGCTGTCCGATCTGCCGCGCTTTACGTGCCTGCCAGAAGCAGGAGAGCATTTACAGTCAGGGATCATACTCGCCCCCACGCTCGACTATATGGACCGCGCGTTCATGGATGCGAAGGCGCATGGTTGGTCCAAAGCGCCCATTGTCGAAATGCTGATTCCATCGATTATCGACGATAGTCTTGCGCCCAAGGGTCAGCATGTCGCGAGCCTTTTCTGTCAACAATTCGCGCCTGAACTTCCCGATGGCCGGGACTGGGACACGGAAGAAGACGCAGCTGCCGACTGCATCATTGATACGGTTGAGGCCTATGCGCCGGGGTTCCGGGCATCAATCCTTGGCAAAATGATCTTGTCTCCCAAAGGGCTGGAACGCAAATTCGGACTGGTCAGCGGTGACATCATGCACGGCGCAATGTCGCTTGATCAGCTTTGGTCGGCACGGCCGGTGCTCGGCAATGGCGCTTATCGCGGTCCGATCAAGGGGTTGTATATGTGCGGTGCGGGCAGCCATCCCGGCGGCGGCGTGACGGGTGCGCCCGGGCATAATGCCGCGCGTGAAGTGTTGGCGGACCGGTCTTTATGGGGCCGCTTGCGCGGGCACGGCTGATCTTATTGTCCACCAATAGAGG
>JAYUPB010000053.1:0-4343 GCA_043760405.1 Sphingomonadales bacterium | reverse complement strand
TTGCTGGTAACGGCTGTGTTCCTGACTTGGGCGGCGCGCCATAATTTTGATGTGGCAGTCCTTGAACAAAGCCAGTTCACATTTGTTTATGCCGCGTTGGTCATTCTGCGCTTTTTCATAGGCGGCCTCAAAATGATTGGTTTTTTCAAAGAATTGAGCTGATGGCAGAACTCGCGCCCCTTATTGCCGTTGTCGGCTGCGACGGATCAGGCAAGTCAACGCTTGCAGCTGACCTGTTGGCGCATCTTAAGAAGACCCGTTTGGCCGAAAGAAGTTATCTGGGCCTTGGTTCTGGGGCGATGGGCACTAAAATTAAGGCGTGGCCCATCATAGGCAAGGCGCTGGAACGGACCTTGTCAAACCGGGCCAATCGCGCACGTGACCCAAAGGATAAAATTCCGGGCATCCTGACGGCGCTTGTTCTTTATGGGTTTTCTCTGCGACGTAAGGCAAAATTTGAACGCGTTCTTTCGCTGCGCCGGTCTGGCATCACCGTTGTCACTGACCGCTATCCACAAACGGAGGTCGCAGGATTTTACGATGGCCCCGGCCTGTCCGCCGCGCGCGCCGACGGCTGGGTGGTCAGCAAACTCGCTGCCCGCGAACGCATTATCTATGAATGGATGGCGTCACATATTCCAACGCTGGTTATACGCCTTCACGTCGATGTGGACACGGCAATGGCACGAAAGCCCGATCATGCCCGCGCGCTCATAGAAAAAAAGGTTGCGGCAACCCCACTCCTCAAATTCAATGATGCCCCCATTGTCGATCTCGATGCGACAGGCCTGTATGAGGATGAACGGGTCGCTGCGACGCAGGCGATTGACAAAGTGCTTGGGTCATCTGCACTGAGGAAGCTACCCTGATCCAAGTTGGGGCTGTGCAAACGCTTTGCGGAGAATCCACAGTAAAAAATGCGTCGTAGCCTAAGGAACCATAATTTTGCGCCTTTCCGATTGCCACAATATCGCTGATTTTCGCAGGCTCGCGCAAAAGCGTCTCCCCGGACCTGTCTTCCATTACATCGACGGCGGCGCTGACGATGAAGTCTCAAAACGTCGCAACACCGCCGCATTCGAAAACTGCGATCTGGTCCCGAGCATATTGGCGGGGGTTGAAACTGTGGACTTGAGCGTGACTGTGATGGGCAAAAAAATCGCCATGCCACTTTTCCTCTCGCCCACAGCGCTCCAGCGACTGTTCCATTGGCAGGGGGAACGCGCAACCGCGCGTGCTGCGGAAAAATTTGGGACTTTTTTTGGTATCTCCAGTCTTGCAACTGTCAGCATTGAGGAAATCGGGGCAAGCATCACCAGCCCCAAACTTTTTCAGCTCTATATCCATAAGGATAAGGGGCTAAACCATGCGATGATTGAACGCTGCAAAGCTGCAAAGTTTGATGCCATCGCGCTGACCGTTGACACAATTGTTGGGGGCAACCGTGAACGCTGCTTACGCTCTGGCTTCACATCCCCACCGCGCCTAACGCCGGGGTCTGCGATCAGTTTTGCTGCACACCCTGCATGGACACTCAATTACCTGTTCCGCGAAAAATTTGAACTTTCCAACCTCAAAGACCACGTCGCTGAAGGTTCCAATGTCGCGCTTTCAGTGGCTGATTATTTCAATACCATGCTCGATCAGTCCATGGACTGGAAAACAGCTGAGGCCGTGCGCGCGCAGTGGGGCGGCGAATTTTGCCTCAAAGGCATTATGTCGGTTGCAGATGCGCGGCGCGCTGTCGATATTGGCGCGACCGCCATCATGGTGTCAAACCACGGCGGGCGGCAATTGGACGGTGGCCGCGCACCGTTCGACCAGCTCGCCGAAATTTGTGATGCTGTGGGGGACAAGATTGATGTGATTTGCGACGGTGGCATTACCCGTGGCAGCCATGTTTTGAAGGCACTTTCGGTCGGCGCAAAGGCGTGTTCGGGCGGACGACTTTATCTTTACGCGCTCGCGGCCGCTGGCCAGGCCGGCGTCGAACGCACGGTTGGCAAACTCCGTGATGAAATCGAACGCGACATGAAATTAATGGGGGCAGCATCAGTTGCAGACCTCTCTCGCGAGAATTTGCGTTGGCGATAAAAGGATAATGCCTATGGACAGGTTTTTCACCAGGATCGCGCAACGTGTCGCAATGCTTGCGGGCCAACCCATCGCTTTCATCACCGCGCTGTTGATCATCGTCACTTGGGGGATCACAGGCCCTTTATTTGGATTTTCGGATACATGGCAATTGGTCATCAATACCGGAACGACCATCGTTACCTTTCTAATGGTGTTCCTGATCCAGAATGCCCAAAATCGCGATGCCAGTGCCATCCAGGCCAAACTTGATGAATTGATCCGCGCACTGGGTACAGCACGCAACGAATTTATCGGGATCGAACATCTGACCGAGCAGGAGCTGGAAGGCATCCGCGCGGCGTTAGAAAGCCTTCCAGACAGCAGCAGTGGCAGTCATGAAGCGGTAGAACGTTTATTGAAACGGTCGTGAAAGCATTGCTGCTCGGGTCACGCTGCTCTTTTGCGTGAATGGGCCATATCCCCGCGTCCGGCAAGCGGGACGCCAAGATTTCGGCCATCTTCCAAATCGACCCACATCATATAGTCGTCGAAGCGGACGGCGGTCGCTCTCGTTGAAATGGTCATTCCAAGCCTCCTCAATTTCTTGCCGATGGGCCTCAACCATTTTTCCGAGGTCAGACAAGATACGCCCGTTAAACCGTAATCATAAGCCAGAACTTTGCGTTCAAACCATCTTTGGTAATATGAACGTGTGCAGGCTCAAGCGGGTCACCTTCGTCTGAAAAGAAATGGAAGCGAAAACCGTTCTCTCGAAAAATAACCGGCATTGCATCCCTTTCCCCTCAATACACCCGCGCTTTTGGCTTAATATATTCGATTTCATCGGTCAGCGTATATTCGTGCACTGGACGGCTGTTGGTTTTGACCGTGCCGCCTTTTCCGCCCCAGCCTTCGAACCATGCGATGCTGTGCTTCATCCAGTTTTTGTCATCGCGGTTTGGGAAATCTTCATGCATATGAGCGCCGCGTGATTCCTTGCGATCGGCTGCACAGCGGATGGTCACGACCGCTTGGCTGATCAAATTATCAAGCTCTAGCGTTTCAACCAAATCGGTGTTCCAGATCAGACTGCGGTCTGTCACCCCGACATCGGCCATGCGCGCGTAGATTTTATCCATCTTCGCCACGCCTTCTTGCAACAGTTCATCATTGCGGAACACGGCACAGTGCGCCTGCATCGTTTTTTGCATTTCAAGGCGGATGCTGGCTGTGGGTGATTTTCCTTTGGCATTACGGAAATGATCAAGCCGTCCCAGTGCAAGCGTCTCACTCCCCTTTGGCAGCGGTTTATGCGCTGTGCCGGGTTTGATGATCTCTGCCAAACGGTGACCCGTGGCGCGTCCGAACACGACCAAATCGATCAGCGAATTTGACCCCAAACGGTTCGCACCGTGTACGGATACACAGGCTGCTTCGCCCACTGCAAACAGGCCGGGAACAACCGTATCAGGCTCCTTGCCCTTCAATGTCACGACTTCACCGTGGAAATTGCAAGGGATACCGCCCATATTATAATGAACAGTAGGCGTCACTGGCAGTGGCTGCCGCGTCAGATCAACACCGGCAAAAACCTTACCCGTTTCGGTGATTCCAGGAAGGCGTTCGGCCAGCACCTTTGGATCAATATGATCAAGGTGGAGATAGATATGATCCTTCTCCTTGCCAACGCCGCGCCCTTCGCGAATTTCCATCGCCATTGACCGTGACACCACATCGCGTGAGGCCAGATCCTTGGCTGAAGGCGCATAGCGTTCCATGAACCGCTCACCTTCCGAATTGGTCAGATAACCTCCCTCGCCGCGCGCGCCTTCAGTGATGAGAACGCCCGCACCGTAAATGCCGGTCGGGTGGAACTGAACAAATTCCATATCCTGCAAGGGCAGGCCAGCGCGCAGCACCATACCACCACCATCGCCGGTGCAGGTGTGCGCCGACGTTGCAGAGAAATAGGTGCGGCCATAACCGCCCGTTGCCAGCACAACCGCGTGGCTGCGGAAACGGTGGATCGACCCATCCTCCATACACAGCGCGATGACACCGCGGCAGACCCCGTCTTCCATGATCAGGTCAAGCGCGAAATATTCAATGAAGAAATCCGCATCATATTTCAGGCTCTGTTGATACAAAGCGTGCAGCATGGCGTGGCCGGTGCGGTCGGCGGCGGCACAGGTCCGCTGTGCGGGTGGACCTTCGCCCATATTTTGCATCATGCCACCAAAGGGGCGCTGATAGATTTTGCCTTCGGC
>JAYUPB010000052.1:0-4348 GCA_043760405.1 Sphingomonadales bacterium | reverse complement strand
TGTTGGAAGCCACCGAAGGTAACGCGGAAACGTTTGTCGGCGGGGGAATTGAGGCGAAGCTCATTGCTAAGCTTGGTATAGCGGTCACGCAAAAACTGAGTCTGGGTTGGATCAAGGAAGCCTGTCGCGGTTGTGAAATTGGTATAATAACTTCCCAGCAGCTGATCATAAGCCACTGTATAATAAGAATAATCCTGCAAGTTATCGACTTTGCGACCGAAATAACCACCCGCATAAGTGATATCCCAATCGCCAATCTTCCCTTCAATCGTCAGGGCCGCTTGGTAGAAGCGATCCTTATTACTCGACGGTGTGAAATCGGTAACCTGAAGATCGCCGACGCGTGGATCGAACAGGAAGCCGCCCTCGGTTTCCAAGCGCTGATAAATCAACGACGGCGTCACTGTCCAATTATCATCAAGATCGATTCCCAGCGCGATACGCCCACCATAGGCTTCAACATTGTTGAAGTTTTTCTCAACGAGTGTGCTGTTATTTACGGTTAAGTTGGTTGTTGGATCAAGATCGCCGAGCTGGAATGTCCGCGTTGCGGCGACATTATCGATATAGCCGCCGTCACGTCTGTAAAAACCAACAACGCGCACTGCGGCACGGTCTGAAAGTGGGATGTTAAGGAAGCCCTCGGCCAATCCACCAGCCTCACCAGCTTTGAATTTGTTGAGTTGGAGATCATATCCAGCCGAAAATTTGCTCGGATCAGGTTTGTTGGTGATGACGCGGAGTGTGCCCGAAAGCGAACTGGCACCGAAGAGCGTTCCCTGTGGCCCTGACAGCGCCTCAACACGGGCGATGTCATAAATGTGGAGATCGACCGATCCTGCAATCGTGGTCAGCGGAATTTCGTCCACATAAAGTCCGCTGGTTGGCAACGACCCCGTGCGAAGCCCATCACCGCCACTGGTTACACCGCGAAAGAATATCTGGCTCTGACCAGGGCCGAAAGACTGAAAGCTTACGCTCGGCAACAGCTTGGCATAATCATCAAAGGCCGCGACCTGATTTTGAGCGAGTTTCTCAGTGTTAAACGCCTGAATGCTGATCGGCACATTTTGCAGGCTTTCCGAACGCTTGGTCGCGGTGACGATAATCTCGGTCGAGTCCGCTTCTTCGGCTGGCGCTGTTTCCTGAGCCAGCGCTGGCGCTGCGGTGAGCAGCGTTGAAGCAAGCAGCGCAGCTATCGCGGTACGTCTTCCCGAATTGGCTGCACACAGATTATCATTTGCCTGATCGCGCATCAAAAACCCCTTTATTGATTATTTGTGATAGGTTTGGGCTGTTGGAGGACTCGGGTCAATCTTGCGCAACGCAGCATGTGTCATTTTATGACAACCTATGGCAGATTTACCACAGCAACGCGGCTGTTCCATTCAACCTCTATTCAGCAGCCGAACCACAGAATACACTCATTATATCGCGGATTGCTAAAGATTGATTCGTGCAACGAAAGGCTATTTCCATGTCGCGTACTAAAACTATTGCTCGGCTGATAATGCCACTGGCGTTGCTTTCGGTTGCCGCCTGCGCGACCCCGTTCAAAGCGAAGGTCAACCGCTTTCAAGCGATGCCAGCGCCGCAGGGTCAGAGCTTTGTGATCAAACCAGCCGACCCGAAGCGTGAGGGCAGCCTTGAATTCGCGCAATATGCCTCGCTCGTCAGCAGCAAAATGACACAAATTGGCTATCAAGCTGCGCCGAGTGCCGATGCAGCAAGCCTGATCGTCACGCTTGATTATGCAATTGATGGCGGGCGTGAGAAGATCCGCTCTTATCCAAGCACCGGGTTTGGTTTTGGCCGATTTGGTGGATACAGCCGTTTTGGCGGTTATAATCGCTTCGGCGGGTTTGGACGGAGTCGGTTCGTTTACGGTTTCAACGATCCTTTCCTGTTCGGCGGGGGCTTCGATGAAATTGAGAGCTACACCGTTTATAACAGCGGCTTGAACGTCAATATTTCACGCAAGGCCGATGGTCAGCGCGTGTTTGAGGGCAAGGCTGATGCCATGTCGCTCAACAATAATTTGACCTATCTGGTGCCCAACTTGGTCGAGGCGATGTTCACTGGCTTCCCCGGCAATTCGGGTGAAACAGTCAAGATCACGGTTGCGCCGCCTAGCAAACGCTAGCGCGGCCTAGCCTTCGAGCAAGCGCATCAGTGCGATGACGTCATGATCAATCTCTGAATCGCTCGCGCGCAGTTTCTCAATCTGCCGAACCGCGTGAATAACGGTGGTGTGATCACGCCCGCCAAAACGCCGTCCGATTTCTGGGAGCGATCGCGGCGTCAACTGCTTGGCGAGATACATCGCAATCTGGCGCGGGCGGGCAACTTCACGCGCGCGGCGGGCTGAAACCATTTCAGCGTGGCGAATATGAAAATGCTCCGACACGCGTTTCTGGATTTCATCAATGGTAATCCGCCTGCGGCTGGCACGGAACATTTCACCAAGCACGTCTTCGGCAAATTCAACCGTGATTGGCCGATTGCCAAGTGCTGCATAGGCCGCAAGACGGTTAAGCGCGCCCTCAAGCTCACGCACATTGGTGGCAATGCGTGCAGCGAGCAAATCAATGACGTTATCGCTGATCACCACATTTCCAAGCGCTGCAACCTTCGCGGCGAGGATCGCGCGGCGCAGCGGATATTCGGGCGGCTGAATGTCGGTCACCAGCCCTTGCGTCAATCGTGACAGAATACGCCCCTCAACGCCGTCAAGCGCGTGCGGGCTGCGGTCGGCACTAATCGCGAGCCGCTTACCATTGGTCATCAGTTCATCAACAGTATGGAGGAATTCCTCTTGCGTTGATTCCTTGCCAGCGATGAACTGCACATCGTCGATCATGAGCAGATCAACCGAGCGCAACCGTAGCTTGAATGCCATAGTATCGCGCGCGCGCATCGCGGTCACAAAATCAAACATAAACCGCTCAGCTGACATATAAACGATGTTAGCCGACGGGTTAAGCTGCTGAAATTGGTGGCCGATGGCATGGAGCAGATGCGTTTTGCCCTGGCCAGTCTGCGCATGAATATAAAGCGGGTTAATCCGCATCGGGCCGCCGGCTGCAAAATTCTGCGCAGCGTTTGCGGCAATTGCGTTAGATGGGCCAGTGATGAAGTTGGCGAAGGTTAGACGGGGATCAAAGCTGAACTGATCAGCCGATTTTGGCGCAACTGGCGCAACCGTAGCGGCGGGTGCCTCATACCGTGCGGCGTCATGATCAGCACTGGCCTCAATCCGGATGCTACGTACAGACGGCGTAACCGCGCGCCATGCTTGCAGCAGTCGTTCGCCGTGGTGTGAGCGAACCCAGCTCGCCATAAATTCGGACGGCAGCGCGAGCCGGACCGCATTATCTTCATGACAAAAGCCGATAAACTTCACTGGTTTCAACCAATGATCAAAGCTCCGCACGCCGATGCTTTTGCGCAATGTTTCGCGAACCGATTGCCAATCATTTTCAATGCCAGCGGTATGCACTTGCACAGACGGCTCTTCAGGGGGCATCGAATTCGACATAGCGTGTAAAATCTTCCCCCCATACTACTCAATCAGCACGCCTAATCGCAGCCAGTCACCCAAACACAAAAACCCCTACGTGCTGCTATGCAGCTCCGTTACGTGGCGACAGTCCGATGATGGGCCGCAGATCGATTCGCCTGCTGCTCTCCTCACTTTGTAGGGGGGTGTTGGGCAGGCGATCAAGCGCAATGATGTCAAAAAAATGAAATATTTACTGTTGACTCATGCAATGGCTGGAATCCGTAGATCGAGCATAAGTCATTGCAAAATAAACATTTTTTGAGTGGGGGTCGTGTCACGTGAATTGCCGAATCGGCGATTAACCTAGGTTTTCGGGCAAAACACAAAAAACCCGCCGATGCGAACATCGACGGGTCATGTAAATCACGATGCGGTAAGATCAGGCGAGAGCTGAGACCGCTTTGGTCAACCGGGCAAATTTGCGCGAAGCCGTGTTCTTGTGCATCACGCCGCGCGCAACGCCGCGCGCAAGCTCTGGCTGAACCGCAGCAAGCGCTGCTGCTGCAACGGGCTTGTCGCCGGCATCAAGCGCGAGTTCGACTTTTTTCACGAATGTGCGAATCCGGCTAATTCGGTTGCCGTTAATTTCCGCGCGACGATCATTGCGACGGATGCGCTTTTTTGCTTGCGGCGTATTCGCCATGCTGAAACCTCAAATTTGCTAGATAGTGGAAACGGTTCGGCAATTACCGCCCCGATTGAAGCAGCGCCCTTAGCCAGACTATGCGGCGCGGTCAACCTTCAACGCTGGCATTTTGCGCAGTAAAAGGTTGACCTTCCGGCGTC
>JAYUPB010000051.1:0-12864 GCA_043760405.1 Sphingomonadales bacterium | reverse complement strand
TGCCGTAGCTGTGCAGGGTCTGTGTGGATGTTTATATATGTTTTTCTTGTTTAATCATAGCAATTTAGATAAATGCTCTCATCCTGAACTTGTTTCAGGGTCCACGGTTCCGCTTGCACCTTACAGATGGGGAGGATGCGAGAGGGCTGAAACTAGTTTAGCATGACAACTTGGCACGGGGAGGGAGTGGCTCAAAACCAAAATCAATGGCAAGGTCTATCCATTGCGGGTTTTCAGAAAGGATTAAATTGATCTTCCAATCCCTATGCCAGTTTTTGAGCTGTTTCTCACGGGCGATGGCGGCTGGCATGTCATCGTATATTTCATATCGGGTCAATCGAAACACGTCATATCGAGAGGTAAAGCCTTTGACGGCTTTGGTTCGATGCTGATAAAGGCGAGCCAACAAATTAGACGTTACGCCAATGTAAAGCGTTCCACGATCCTGACTGGCCAATATGTAGACGCAGGGTTGTTTTGTCATGACATTCTGCATAGCGATTTATTACGGCATGATGAACTTGTTTCAGCATCCACGGCCATTCCAACCGAATGGCATAAGCACCACCGTAGACCCTGAAACAAGTTCAGGGTGACGACGAGGACCATGAAAATGCGCTATTATCACGGGGTTGTGCATAAGGAACTTAGCCGGCGCGCTGTCCTACACGCTCCATTAAAGCTATAATGGTCTCCATGATCGATTTTCTCACTCAACGGAGATTAAAAAATGGAGGAAAACCGATATAATGAACAGTGTGAACTTCGCCTCTTGTGATTGAAAGAATCGATTAAAGACTATGACGACAATTTCCCCCCACCGTATCGCATCGCTCCTCGCGCGGCGGGATGAAGTGCAGGCGATGCTTGCCACGGGCAATCTTGCGGCGGACAAATTTGTCGCGCTGTCGAAAGAATATGCCGAAATTGAACCGGTTGCGGTTGCAGCGGGTGAACTTCAGCGGCTGCGCGGCGAACTGATTGACCTTGAAGCTATGCTCGCTGACCCTGAAATGCGTGACATGGCGCAAGAAGAAGCTGAAGCGATCCGTGAGACGTTGCCCAAGGCCGAACGCGCGTTGGCGCTTTCGCTGCTGCCCAAAGACGCGGCTGATGAACGTTCGGCGATGCTTGAAGTGCGCGCGGGAACCGGCGGGGATGAGGCCGCTTTGTTCGCGGGCGATCTGTTCCGCATGTACAGCCGTTATGCCGAAGGGCAGGGATGGAAGGTTGAACTCATCTCTGCCAGCGCCGCTGAAATGGGCGGCTATAAAGAAGTCGTGGCGTCGGTTACGGGCAAGGGTGTGTTCGCCAAGCTGAAGTTTGAAAGCGGCGTTCACCGGGTCCAGCGCGTACCCGTTACTGAATCGGGCGGGCGTATTCACACGTCCGCTGCCACCGTCGCGGTCTTGCCAGAGGCTGAAGAGGTCGATGTCCAGATTGATGACAAGGATCTGCGGATCGACATATACCGTTCCTCCGGGCCCGGCGGACAATCGGTCAACACGACCGATTCAGCAGTGCGGATTGTCCATATCCCGTCCGGTCTGGTCGTGATCCAGCAGGATGAAAAATCACAGCATAAGAACAAGGCAAAGGCGTTGCGGGTGCTCCGCACGCGGCTTTATGAACTTGAACGTGACCGGCTCCATTCGGCCCGTGCCGGTGCGCGCAAATCCATGGTCGGGTCGGGGGACCGTTCCGAACGCATCCGCACCTATAATTTTCCGCAAGGGCGTGTGACAGATCACCGGATCAATGTGACGCTCCACCGTTTGCCCGAAATTTTGGAGGGCGCGATGGATGAATTGATCGGCGCGCTGATTTCAGAGGATGAGGCATCGCGCCTCGCCAATCTTGATGACGGTGCGTGACGCCTTAAGGGCGGCGACTGCGCGTTTGACACACAGTGATACGCCGCGTCTCGATGCAGAATTGCTGATGGCATACGCACTGGGCATTGGGCGTGATATGCTGTTGATACAATATTTGGACGCGCCGGTTCCTGTGCAGTTTGATACCGTGCTCTCCCGCCGGATTGCCCGCGAACCACTGGCCTATATCACAGGCATGCGTGATTTTTGGACGATCTCTCTGGAGGTAACACCCGACGTTTTGATCCCGCGGCCGGACAGTGAAACATTGATTGAGGCGGCGATAGCGCATTTCGGATCAGCGGAGCCAGTACGGGTTCTGGACCTGGGGACAGGGTCGGGCGCGCTGTTGCTGGCAGCACTCGACCACTGGCCGCGCGCGACTGGGTTGGGGATTGATGCTTCCGAAGCCGCACTTAAAATTGCACGCCGTAATGCGGATAGGATTGCGCCGGACCGCGCGACGCTGCGTCACGGCGACTGGGCAAGCGGGATGACAGAAAAATTTGATCTGATCCTGTGCAATCCACCTTATGTTGAAACAGAAGCGCAGCTTTCTCCTGATGTGTTGAATGAACCCTATTCCGCTTTGTTTGCAGGGGTTGATGGTTTGGATGATTATCGCCGGATCATACCGCATCTGTCCGCGTTAATCGCCCCAGCGGGGTTTATCGCTATGGAAATTGGATATCAGCAGGCGACCTTAGTCCAAGCACTTTTTGCAGAACAGGGGATGGCGACAACGCTTGCCAAAGATTTGGGTGGGCGTGATCGTGCGCTCCTGCATTTTGCGCTTGGAAAGCCTGCATAACCCCGCTAAGGGCGATTTAAGAGTTTACCCGCATCTTCCGGCTGTTATCAGCGAATGCAGTGTAACCCTCTTACCCCCACCATCTAAGGCCGCAGATTATCGGGCTTTGGCAGGCGGCGGATGTGCTGTGGCATGTCTGTCTTTGAGGGGGAACAGCGGCAATCAGACTTATTGGATCACCCGTGAACCCATACCAAAAGGGACGCATCATTTGCTAAACAATCGTCAAGCTGGCCGCCGTCGCGGTCGGGGTGGGCAGCCGCCACGCAGTAACAATGGCAGCCGCGATAATGGCAGCCGGATTGACAATCGCGCACGGGGCAATGCCCCACAGATGCTTGAAAAATATAAAACACTTGCCAGCGATGCCCAAAGGCAGGGCGACCGTGTGATGACCGAATATTATCTCCAGTTTGCCGATCATTATTTCCGGATTGTTGCCGAAGCACGGGTGCGGTTTGAAGAAACCCGGCGCCCCCGCGATGATTGGCAGGACGGTGAAAACGAAGGTGGCGACAATGGCGCTGATCGTTTTAGCGACACTGAAGCCAGCAATGATGATGATGGCGAAAATGCACAGGACCGCAATCGGGAACGCGACATGCGCGAACCGCGCCGCAATGACCGGAACCGCGACACGCGTCCTGATTCCGCACGGCAGGAGACTGGACGTCAGGACAGTGTACGTCAGGATACGCGCTATGAACCGCGCGATACCCAGCGCAACGATGCTCGGAATGAAGGTGTTGACCGGTCCGAACGTGATGAACGCGCCGAACGCCAGGAACGCCCAGTCCGTGCTGAACGCCAGGAACGTTCTGATGAACGACCAGCTCGTCCACGCCGGACAGCACAAGTCAATGGTAACAGAGCGCCACTTGAAGACGCACCAATGATCGATATTTCAATCCTGCCGCCTGCCCTCGGCACGTTGACAGCCCCCGAAAATGAAAGCGACGAAGCAGCGGCACCAAAACGGCGGGGCCGTCCGCGCCGCGCCGCACCCGAGACTGAAATTACTGCGGAAAGATAAAGTCCTAGCAGGCAGTGTCACAGATATGTCATATTAGTGTCACTGAACTTGCATGACGAAATTCTAAACCTTTGAGTGCACCGGGCGCGCGAGTCGCTCGGCACCTATGAAACTCAGGGGTTACTATGAAGAATTCAACAAAAGCGTTTGCCGCAATCATCGCTGTCAGCATCGTTGCTGTTCCTGCGTGGGCGCAAATGCGCCGTAATATCCGTATCGTCGGGTCATCGACGGTCTATCCATTCACGACGGCAGTGGCCGAACGGTTCCACCGTGCGAATCCCGGCGTTCCTTCCCCGATCGTTGAATCGACGGGAACGGGTGCGGGCATGAAATTATTCTGCGCTGGTATCGGCGCTGGTTATCCAGACATTACAAATGCCTCCCGCCGGATCAAATTGTCTGAATTTAAAAGCTGCTTGGCGAACGGTGTAACCCAGGTCACTGAGATTCAAATTGGTTATGATGGGCTTGCTGTTGCAACTGGCGAACGCTCAGCGCAATTTGGTCTGACAACGCGTGAAATTTATATGGCATTAGCAAAAACACCATATGGGAAACCTAATACGAGCAAGACTTGGAAAGATGTAAATCCCAAGCTCCCTGCAACACCCATTCGTGTTTATGGCCCGCCAACGACATCTGGAACGCGCGATTCACTGCATGAATTGTTTTTGAAACCAGGGTGTGAAACCAGCGGCGCTATGGTTGCCTTGAAAAAAACCAATGAAGCCAAATATACTCAAGTGTGCACGGGCATACGCAGCGATGGCGCTTATATTGAGGCAGGTGAAAACGACAATCTGATCGTGCAAAAGCTTGCGGCAAACCCAGGGACGCTTGGCATCATGGGGTATAGTTATGTTGAAGAAAATCCAGGCCGTTTGAATGCCATTAACGTGAACGGCATTGTACCGAATACGGCTTCAATCCAGTCTTTCAAATATCCAGGCGCGCGCGCCATGTTCATTTACGTCAAAAACCAGCATGCCAAAGCCATCCCGGGCGTGCGCGCTTTCGTAGCTGAATATGTTCGCGAAAGCACGTTTGGACCTCGCGGTTATCTTGCCCCGCGCGGATTGATTGTATCATCGGATGCCCTGCGTACACGTTATGCAAAACTGGGGACCACACTCACACCAATGACGGCCGCTGGCCTGAAGTAATTCGGTTCATCCGAACACACCATTAAGGGGTATATCATGAAGACCACAGATTTATTTGCCATTCTGTTGGCAGGAACAGCGATGACGCTGACCGTGCCAGCACTGGCACAAACAGCTGAAAAAGAAGCAGAAGCACCGGCAGACGCGCCGTCCGCCGATGATCCGTCACTTTTGACAGTTGGCGCGGAAGAAATGTCGGCCAGCGCTGCTGACGCCCGTTCGGAATTGCTTGAGGCGCAAATCATTGCTCTTCAAGCCCAGCTTGATGATTTGAAAAAGGCGCTGCCAAAAGCGTCGCCAAGCTGGAAAGGCGCCCCGCAATGGGAAGATAAGGATAAGGGGCTTAGCTTCAAAGTCCGTGGCCGTCTGATGTATGATGTCGGCTTTGTCAGCGATCCAGGGCCAACACCTATTGCGATTTCCCCGACCCAAGATCTGGGTTTCAACAGCCGTGTGCGTCGTGCGCGTATTGGTGTCGAAGGTGGTCTTGGCGCTGGATTTACGTACAAGGTCGAGGCCGATTTCGCGAACAGCGCCGTCAGCTGGGCTGATGCGTTCCTTGAATATAAGGGTAAGGGGCCGCTTTCGGTTCGGGTTGGTCATTTTGAAACCTTCCAGAGTTTAGAGCAGATCACATCATCGCGCCACATTATGTTCCTTGAACGCGCACAGATGAATGATGCTTTTGGTCATGCCCGCCGTCTTGGTGCGGCAGTTGGTTTTGATCAGGGCGACTTCCTTTTCCGCGCTGGTGTGTTTAACGACACGATCAACGCTGATTTGAACAATGATGAATGGATGTTCGGTGCGCGTGCAGTATGGGCCCCGAAAATGGGCGCAAATCAGTTGCACTTTGGTTTGAATTATCAGCACCGTGAATTTTCTAACACGGCGCTTAATTTTCGCTACCGCGCTCGCCCTTTCCTGACGACCACGGGCACGCGCTTTGTTGATACGAACACCTATGCCGCAAAAAGTGATGATGTGTTCGGTGTGGAAGCGGCCGGTGTATTTGGCCCGCTTCATGTTGCTGCTGAAGCGCAGTGGGTAAAGCCTAACAGCTACGCACCCACCACTGTATTTGTCGTCGGCGAAGTCCCCGGAACCACCAACCGTTTGTTGTCTGACCCTAGCTTTATGAGCTATTATGCTGAAGTGGGTTACTGGTTTACCGGTGAAACACGCGGCTATAAAAAGGGTGAATGGGACCGGACAAAGCCGCTCAAGGGCTTTGACAAAGGTGGGATTGGCGCAATTGGTATGAACCTGCGCTATGATTATCTCGATTTGGCTGACAATGCGCTTTACACTGGCGGCGTCGGTACCAGCACCGCACGCGGTGGCAAGCAAACCGGTTATCTGGCCAGCCTTGTTTGGCAGCCCATCGATTATGTCCGTGTTACTGCACAATTTGCGCATGCGGCCATTGAAGGCGGACCTTTCGCTTCGATTGTGGAGCCAACCTCAACCGCAGCGGTCAATAATCGCAAATACGGCGTTGATACATTTGCGATGCGTTTCGCATTTGATTGGTAAAACTGCGTACTAGTTCATCTTGCTAACCCCTCCCCCTAGGCAAGATGACAAAACTGGGCCATTCTCCGCTTTCAAAAGTAGGAGAGTGGCCCATGTTTCGTTTTGGTCTTGGCATAATGTTGGCGGGCGTTTCGGTAACAGCCGTTGCGCAAAGCGCACAGGGCGATGTCCATGTCACAATTTATAATAACAATCTGGCACTGGTGCAGGATGCCCGGACGCTGAGCGTTCCTGCGGGACGGTCGAAACAAGAATTTCCTGATGTCTCTGCGCAAATCCGGCCTGAAACCGCGACTCTGTCTGGCGCGGGTATATCGATTGTCGAACAGAATTTTGATTATGACCTGCTCTCACCTGACAAACTGATGCAAAAGGCGGTGGGGCAGGTGGTAACTATTGTGCGCACCAATCCTGCAAATGGCGCTGAAACGCGCGAACAGGCAAGGGTTCTTGCCGCCAATGGCGGTATTGTTCTGCAAATTGGGCAGCGGATCGAAGTGCTACGAGACGACGGCCTGCCGGTACGGGTGGTATTTGACAAAGTGCCGGAAAATCTGCGCGCGCGGCCCACACTGTCGGTGACGATCAACAGCGCGCAGGGCGGACAAGTGCCAACGCGGCTGTCCTACCTCACCCCGGGGATGGGATGGACCAGCGATTATGTGATGCTGTTTGATGAAAAATCCGGCGCTACAGACATGCAGGGCTGGATCACGCTGACCAACAACACCGGCACAACGTATAACAATGCCGACACTTTGCTTGTTGCAGGCAATGTCGGGGGTGGGCAGAATCAGTTCAATGCACTGTCGGGGGCGCTAGAGGAGGCCGGGACCGAGAGCGGGACCCGCGAACGGCTAGGTGATTATTATCTTTATCCCCTGCCCGAACGCACGACGATTTCCAATGCGCAGCAGAAACAGGTCAGCTTTCTTGATGTGAAGGGCGCGCCCGCGCGCAAGGCGTATGAATTTGTGAACGGCTGGCTTGGCAGCAATGATGATCCGCGCAGTGCGATCACTGCGATCAAATTTTCAACATCCAAACAGGGCGGCCTCGGCGATCAGCTGCCAGCAGGCACCATCCGCGTCTATATGCGCGATGCGCGCGGTGACCCGCAGTTTATCGGCGAAAGCCGGATTGATCACACGCCGATGGGATCATCGATGGCAATCCGCACGGGTGAAGCATTTGACGTAAAGGTGAAAACCGTCGTTGAAGAACGCACCAAGTTATCCAACAAGCGTTGGCGGACCAAGATGCGCTATATCGTCACCAACGCGCGCCCCGCGCCCGTCACCGTTGATTTGGCGCAAAGCGGTTTGTGGGGTGATGTCCGGATGGACGCGCAAAGCATCGAAGGGACACGGGTTTCTGCTGACCGGATCGAATGGAAAGTGCTTGTGCCCGCCAATGGCACGACAGAGGTGACGGCGTCATTTGATACGCGGTATTGATCGGGTGCGGGCGATCACGCTCTTTGTGATGTCACTCATCTGGGCCGCGCCATCCGCAGCGCAGACGGTGGTTTCGGCCGATGTCTCCGACGTTTCGGTCACAATTTACCGTGCCCCAAACCGGGGGCAAGGGGCAATGGATCGCAATTGGCCGCAAGGTTATGCGTTGATCAGCGAAACGCGGACGATTACGATTCCTGCCGGGGACAGTATTATCCGTTTTGAAGGAGTTGCCGAAGGATTGCTTCCCGAAACCGCTATTGTGACGGGTTTGCCCAAGGGTGTGCGCGAAAAGAACCGCGATGCGCGATTGATCTCTCCTGCTGGGTTGGTCGATGCTTTTCTGAAGCGCAGTGTTCGCTTGAAACGCACCAACCGCGAAACAGGCATGGTGACAGAGCAAGATGCCATCATTCAAGCTGGTCCCAATGGCGGCGTGATTCTGCAAACTAAAGAAGGGGTTGAAGCGCTGGGTTGTTCAGGATTGCCCGAACGCATGCTGTACAGTGAAATTCCCACAGACCTCTCGGCAAAACCCACACTCTCTGTGCTGACAACCAGCGACCGCACTGTAACTGTGACAGTTCAGTTGACCTACATGGCACAGGGTTTTGACTGGTCAGCCAATTATGTTGCGCGGATGGACCCCAGTGGCAAAAAACTTGGCCTGTTTGCTTGGCTGACAGTAGCCAATGGCGGCGCGCAGAGTTTCAGGGATGCGCGGATGCAAGTGGTCGCGGGGCAACCCAATAAAGAACGCAATGCGTCACCGCTTGCCCAGAAAAGCCCGGTTTTGCGGTTGCAATGCTGGCCGATGGATATCACCAGCACTCACCCGAGGACTGTTTTCACGCGGATGCCATGGCCGCAGGTGGCGGAGGAAGACCTTGAAATGCTGTCCTTAGATAGCAGCATTGTCGTCACGGGCCGTAAGCGCAATCGAGGTGAAGTCCTTTATTCAATGGCCGCCCCGCAGATGCTGCCGGCGCCCGTCGCCATGGTGGCCCAGCAAGAAGAACTTGGCGACCTCAAACTCTACCGCGTACCAGAACGTGTGACAGTTGCGGCGCAGAGTCAGAAGCAGGTCGCGATGATTGACCGGCCTTTGGCTGATTTCGCGCGCTTCTATTCGGTCATTGTCGGAAGTGGCACTCTTAATTGGCGCGCCATGCCGTCATTGCTGCGCGGTAAGAACAGCAAGGAAAAGGGGTTGGGGCTACCACTGCCCGCTGGCGGCCTCGCGCTGTTTGAAACCGTAAACGGGCAAGATTTACTCGTTGGTCAAAATGACATGGCAGACAAGGCCGTTGATGAGCAGGTTGAAATCACCCTGGGGCAAAGCCCTGATGTCCAATGGAAGCAGGTTGAAACCAAACGGACCATAAAGCGCGCCGATTATCTCGTGACCATTTCCAATGCGCGCAACGTGGCGGTGACTGCGGAAATCATTGTGCCTTATGACCTCGCGGATAAGCCCGCAGGCTTAGAGCGCGGACGCGGCGGTTGGAAACTGCCAATCACGGTTCCCGCCAATGATATGGCGACGCTCAGCTATGCGGTTAAGTTGACGCCGCAGCGCAAGGGTCAACGCTGACCGGCAGCGGGCGAGGGCGGAAATCTTCATCCAGAGCAACAAATGTGAATACGCCCGTTGTTACTTTCACCTGATTTTCGCCGCGATCACGTTCAGCCATGACATTCAACCGAATCGCAATCGATGTGTGACCGCGCCTTTCGATGCTGGCATAGATAGAGATCAAGTCGCCAAGCAGGATGGGCTGGATAAACTCCATCGCTTCAATTGCAACAGTGGCACAGCGCCCGTCGGCCATCCGACCGGCGACGATTCCGCCCGCGCGGTCCATCATCGCAAGCACCCAGCCACCGAAGATATGGCCGTTTGAATTGATATCACTGGGGACGGGAACGACGCGCAGAACGGGGCTTAAAATATCATTGCTCATGATGGTCCTTAAAAGGGTCTTCGATGGTTTCATCGTGGCCTGAACCCGATGACAGAAAGACCAGGCCCATCAGTGCGGCTGCAAGTAAAACTGCAAAAAACACGCCACCGGCTGTAAAAACTGCCATCAGAATTGGAATGGGGCCAATCAACAGATATAGGCCGCCCAACCCTGCTAATGTTGTGGTCAGGGATGCAAGCACCATCCACCACATCAGACGTTTGTAACGGTCCCATGCAAAGGTGGCATAGGTCGGATCATCGAGTTTTGATTTGGGCGGCATCATGGGCTTTCCTTTGCGCTCAACTCGTGGGATCATCAAGACGAGAGATTCGATAATCTGCGGGAGGGTTCGGGCGATGACGATCAAAGCAATTTTGGACAGCAAAGGACATACTGTTGCTTCAATATCAGGCGCAGCAAGTGTTCATGAGGCCGTGGCGATGCTCGCAGAACGCAGAATCGGTGCCGTTCCCGTTGTTGATGATGGCGAAGTGCGCGGTATTTTTTCTGAGCGAGATGTTATCTACGGCCTCGCCAAAACGGGGATTGAGGGCATGTCTGGCGCTGTGGCTGATGTCATGACGTCTCCGCCCGTCACCGTCACGTCTGATACGGGGGTGATGGTGGCGCTCTCCTTAATGACGCGGCGGCGGATTCGTCACTTGCCGGTTGTCGATGACGGCGCCTTGGTTGGGTTCATCTCCATTGGTGATCTGGTCAAATACCGGATCGACCGGATCGAATCAGAGGCTGCGGCTATGCGTGATTATATTCAGGGGGCATAGGCGATCCTGGCTTTACGCGTGGGGCAGCTGCTTCTTGGTCACAAACATATAAAGCTCTTCGACCAATGGCCGGGCCACCGCCCAGATAAGCCCGCAATAGAGCACGACGCCTATTGAGATCAGAATGGCAAGCTTTGCTGGTTCTGGTATATCGGTTAAAAATAACGACACCATATGGACGACGCCCCCCATAATCATCGCGGCACAACCGCTGGGTAAAATCGCCTTGATCAGATCGCGCCAATGGGCACCGATCACCGGCAGGGATACAAAGGCAGTAAAGAACAACAGCAACGGGGCGGCGATCAGCCAAGCCTCAGCCAGACCGTGAATCCCATTTCGTATGCCAATGAGGAAGGCGACCGGCATAATGATCGCCCCGGCAATGCTGGTGCGGACATAAATACCTGGCTTTCCGAGCGCATTTGTCGCTGGGGAGAAAATGATCTGCAGCGCAAAGAAGGGCATCGCAAGCGCGAGCGTTGCGACAAGGGGAACCATCTCAAGCCATTTGGGGCCGAACAAGGTCGCGATCAACGGGTGTGCCACCGCCGCCATGCCGAAATAGAGCGGGAAGGCGACAAACATCGTCAGCCGAACAGAGGTCAGGAAAGCGCTGGCAATTTTACCCCCCTGTTTGTCGAGTTCAGCATAGGCCGGAAAGGCCACTTCATTAAGCGGCGGGATGAATTTTCCAGTGAAGATCAACGTCAAGAACAGCGATTCTGAATATAGTCCCAGGTCATGGGGGCTGAACTGACGTCCTGCGATCACGATGTCGGCCTGACTTTGGATGATCCAAAACATCTGACATACCAAGAGCGCACCACCAAAGCTGAGCACTGAACCAGCGCCTCGAAAGTTAAAACTCGGCCACACCAAGAGCTTTGCCGCCATTGTGAGGCCAATGGCTCGGACAATAAAGAGCGCAATGGGTGCATAGACCAATGTCCAAACCCCAAAGCCGGAAAGTGCGCAGCCAAGCGCGGTTATTGCCCCGGCCATTGCCCCTGCGATATTGGCCAGCGCTTGATTCTTAAAATCAAGCCCGCGCGCGAGCACAGCGGAAGGCATCGCGATAAAAGGCGTGGCTATATAAAGCAGGCATTGGAGACGCAGCATGTCAGCAATAATGGGCTGTTTGAAATAAGCGGCTGCGAACGGCGCTGCGATGAACTGCGCAATGGCCAGTGTCCCGTTTAGGAGAATCAGCAGGCCGAATACCTGCGCGATTCGTTTTTTATCATGCGAATCAGCGTGGATCAGTGAGCTGGCGAAACTGTAGCCATTGAGGAAATTAAACAGCACCATAACAACTTGGCTCATGGCAAAGAGGCCGTAATCATGGGGATCGAGTAGGCGTACGACGATAATTGTCGATGTCCACATCACCAATTGGGCGGCAATTTGACTGCCCGAACGCCAGAAAACTGCGCTTCTTACGCGGTTTCCAAAACCTGGCTGGGTTTGTGCTCCAATATCATCCACACCCCCCTATAGCGGGCAAAATATGAATATCAGCCTTCGAATAAAAACCACGGATTGAAATAAAATTGCAAAATTGGTGTTGACGCGAATCAAACCGCCGCCTAGTGGCCCTCTTGTCGCAGCGATGAACCACACGGTTCTCCGCCGCTTCCGCAACATAACAGATGCCCGGTCACCCCGGTTAAACGGGGGAAGTCGAGGCGTCTGTGTCTTGCGCTCTTTGACATTGTTGAATTTAGATGAAGGGACATGTGGGCGGCGGCTCCAGGTCTGGCGGTTTTAAGGCGCCAGCAACCTGTAGCAAATTAACCGTTCCTACATGTCCTATCACATATCCATATGTAATAGAAATTGTGCAGGAACGGCTCCTTGAAATGAGCGGACTTGCCCGGGGAATTCCACCCGGGGCTTGTTCGGACATCAAACTTGAGAGTTTGATCCTGGCTCAGAACGAACGCTGGCGGCATGCCTAACACATGCAAGTCGAACGAGATCTTCGGATCTAGTGGCGCACGGGTGCGTAACGCGTGGGAATCTACCCCTTGGTTCGGAATAACTCAGAGAAATTTGAGCTAATACCGGATGATGACGAAAGTCCAAAGATTTATCGCCAAGAGATGAGCCCGCGTAAGATTAGCTTGTTGGTGAGGTAAAGGCTCACCAAGGCGACGATCTTTAGCTGGTCTGAGAGGATGATCAGCCACACTGGGACTGAGACACGGCCCAGACTCCTACGGGAGGCAGCAG
>JAYUPB010000050.1:0-4446 GCA_043760405.1 Sphingomonadales bacterium | reverse complement strand
GCCTTACAAGCCTTCCCCGCCGCCGAGACTAGCGCCTCACCGGGATAAAGACGGGTAGTGTTGGAAGAGAGTGGGATCACCACGACACGCGATAAGTTGCGGTTGGCGGCGTCGTTGCTCAGTATTATTGCAAGCCGCGTTTTGCGGATTTTGCTACCGATGGAGGGATCAAATTCGACCCACCAAATCTCACCGCGCTTCATCGCTGCCGTCGCCTGCCAAAGCATTGATCCATTCGGACGCTTCTCCTTCACGGCTCTCGTCTTCGGCCATCGCTCTATAACCGGCATCGAGGGTCGTGCCTGATACATGAGGGCGCAGCAGGTCTTCGATGAACTGGCTCATCCGCCGCTTCCCAACGGTACGGTAGAGGCCGTCATAGACTGCCTCATCAAGGGTGATTGTCATCCGTTTGTGCATATGCCTTCCTTCTACGCATAACGCATAACGCATAACGCATAATGATAAAAGATTTTAGCTCTAATCCACTCAAATTAACCCGCTAAAGTCTGCCAGAACATCTTCATACAGCTTGCGCTTAAACGGCACGATCAGGTCGGGCAGGGTGGCGGCTTCTGTCCACATCCATGCCCGAAATTCGGGATGTTCAGTTGCGATATTGACGTCGCTGTCTTCACCGGAAAAACGGGCGAGGAACCACATTTGGCGTTGACCGCGATATTTGCCTTTCCACATTTTTCCAATGAGTGCGTCAGGCAGGTCGTAAAAATGCTCTCGGTGGGACCGCGCGATTATGTTGAAATGATGCGGGCCGATGCCGGTTTCTTCGCCAATTTCGCGGATGGCTGCGGTTTCGGCATCTTCGCCGTCATCAATCCCGCCTTGTGGCATTTGCCATGCATCATTATCTGTATCGAGGCGCTGTCCGACAAAGATCAAACCTTCACGGTTGGCGAGCATGATTCCAGTGCAAGGGCGGTAGGGCAGGCTGTTATGGGCGCTCATACTGTCAGTGTCTCGAAAAGCTGTGGCAGGGGAGGCATATGTATTTCTCCGGGCTTTATGTTCTTCTGGCGGCATAGTCAGCCTGCCGCGGAACGTCCATGCACAAAGCCCGGGCGAAGCCACAATGCGGCATATGACAGTTTTACTATTTTGGTTTTCATCATTTAGGGCCATAAAGGACTTTAGAGATCATAATGCAGGATAATTTTTGATGGCTACTGCCGCGCGCAGCCTTACACCCGAACCAAAATCCACCCCCCAAGATGCAGAAGCCATGGTCGTTCGTTTTGCGGGCGATTCGGGTGACGGCATGCAATTGACGGGCGGGCAATTCACATTGTCCTCCGCACTTGCAGGCAATGATTTTGCGACCTTCCCTGATTTTCCGGCTGAAATTCGTGCGCCGCAAGGCACGACATTTGGTGTGTCTGCGTTCCAGATCAATTTTGGATCATCAGCGATTGAAACAGCTGGTGACGCTCCCGATGTGCTCGTCGCCATGAATCCTGCCGCATTGATGACCAACGTTGGGGATTTGAAACCCAGTGGCCTCATCATTGCTGACGCAGGGGAGTTTAACGCCCGCAACCTCGCCAAGGCAGGATATACGGTCAACCCGCTTGAAGACGGGTCACTGGGCAAGTGGCAATTGATCAGCTTTAACATTTCACAATTGACGCTGGACGCTGTCAAACCGTTTGGATTGGGCAATAAAGAAGCACTGCGCTGTAAAAACATGTGGACGCTTGGTCTTGCCCTGTGGATGTTTGACCGTGATCGCGCGCCAATTGTCGATTGGTTGAAGGCCAAATTTGCCAAAAATCCAGTCCTGATCGACGCCAATGTGGCCGCGCTCAATGCCGGGCACGCTTACGGAGAAACCGCTGAAATTGGGTCGCCCGGTCAAACACCGATTCCGCAGAACCGCGTCGCCGCAGCACCAGCCGAACCCGGACTGTACCGGACGATCACTGGCGCAGAATCGATTTCCTACGGGCTTGTCGCAGGCGCACAACTTGCTGGCGTGAAGATGTTCTTTGGCGGCTATCCGATTACGCCTGCTTCGGCGATCCTCCACCACTTGTCACGCCTGAAGGAATTTGGTGTCACGACATTTCAGGCTGAGGATGAAATTGCGGCGATCGCATCGACCATCGGGGCGTCTTATGCTGGCGCTCTGGGCGTAACGTCTTCGTCCGGACCCGGCATTGCGCTGAAGGGTGAAGCCATGGGCCTTGCTGTCATGACAGAATTGCCGCTGGTGATTGTCAATTCGCAGCGCGGCGGGCCATCCACAGGCCTGCCCACAAAAACAGAGCAATCGGATCTCTATCAGGCGGTTTACGGCCGCAACGGCGATACGCCTATGCCCGTGATTTCGGCCAGCTCACCTGCTGATGCCTTTGAATGTGCGATTGAGGCGGTGCGGATTGCAACCACCTATATGACGCCCGTGATGCTGTTGACTGATGGCTATATTGCCAACGCCGCAGAGCCTTGGAAAGTGCCCGATATGGAGAGTTTCAAGCCGTTTCCTGTCACTTATCTCGACAAAGTGCCAGAAGGTGGGTTCAAGCCCTATAGCCGTGACGCCAAACTGGCGCGGCCTTGGGTGAAGCCTGGCACGCCTGGCTTGCTTCACCGCATTGGCGGCATCGAAAAAGAAATCGATACCGGCCATATCAATTACGGCGCGGCCAATCATCAGGCGATGACCGATATTCGCAAGAATAAAATCGACGGCATTGCCAATGACATCCCTGAACAGGATGTATGTCTTGGTACGGCTGGCGGAAAACTGGTAATTGTCGGCTGGGGTTCAACCTTTGGTCCGATCCATCAGGCTGTGCGAAAGGCGCGCGAAAAGGGTTTGGACGTCAGCCATGTCCATGTCCGTCACATCTGGCCGCTTCCCAAAAATCTGGGCGATCTGCTTCACAGTTTTGAACAAGTGATTGTTCCCGAAATGAACACTGGACAGTTCAAAACTGTGCTGCGCGATCAATATCTGGTCGATGCCAAACCGCTGAACAAAGTATCAGGACAGCCGTTCCGTATTGCGGAAATTGAAGCTGCTATTGAGAGTGCCCTTTCATGAACGACATGACTCCCATCACAAAATCCTCCCCCAAAGACTGGGAAACCGATCAAGAAGTGCGTTGGTGCCCAGGGTGCGGTGATTATGCTGTGCTCAAGGCGGTTCAACGGACCATGCCCGAACTCGGTGTGAAGCCTGAAAATACGGTGTTCATCTCTGGCATCGGCTGCTCATCGCGGTTTCCTTATTATATGGAGACCTACGGGTTCCACACCATCCACGGTCGCGCGCCCGCGGTTGCGACTGGGGTGAAGCTTGCCAATCCTGATCTCGACGTGTGGATCATCACCGGTGATGGCGACTCGCTCTCGATTGGTGGCAACCACACGATGCATTTGTTGCGCCGCAATCTGGATTGCCAGATTTTACTGTTCAACAACGAAATTTACGGCCTGACCAAGGGTCAATATTCGCCGACATCGCGTGTCGGCACCAAAAGCCCTTCGACACCGTTTGGATCGGTTGATCGCCCCGCCAACCCTTGTGCATTTGCACTGGGATCTGGCGCGCGATTCGTTGCGCGCGGGATTGACGTGAACAAGAATTTGCCGAACGTCTTAAAGGCGGCTCATGCGCATAAGGGCGCGTCGTTCATTGAAATTTTCCAGAATTGCATTGTTTATAATGACGATGTGTTTGCGCCGTTTACGGACAAGGCGAATGCCAAGTTCAATCAGATTTGGCTCGAAAATGGTCAACCGATGCTATTTGACGGCGGGGCAAAGGGCATCGCGCTCGATGTTGAAAACCTGACGCTGAAGGTTGTTGACGTGGTTGACGGCGATACGGCGGGCGTGATTGTCCATGATGTCACAAACCGTGCGGTGGCGCATATGCTGGTTGAAATGCCGCTGGGCGCGTTTCCGATGGCGCTTGGTGTGCTCTATGATGATCCACGCCCGACTTTTGACTCGGCGGTCGTTGCGCAAAATGCCGAGCTGTCAAAGGGCAAATTGCCAAATCTACAGGCGCTTATATCAAAGGGTCAAAACTGGACGGTTGAGGGCTGACATTGCCCAGTATTTTCTGGTTCCGCCAAGACCTGCGTCTTCACGATAATCCCGCATTGACTGCTGCCTGCGCGGAAGGTGAGGTTGTGCCAGTCTATATCCTTGATGATGAGGGTGCGGGTGAACGCCGCATGGGAGGCGCATCGCGTTGGTGGTTGCACCATTCGCTGTTGGCATTGCAGAAAAAGCTGCCAAACTTGATCCTGCGACGGGGCACTGCAGTGGCGGAATTGATGCAGATCGCGGCGCAAACCGGGGCGACCCGCGTTCATGCCAACCGTCAGTATGAACCGTGGTGGCGTGAAGCCGAGTCTGAAATCGCCGCAGAGATGGATTTGGTTCTGCATCATGGCAATCAATTGATTGATCCTG
>JAYUPB010000049.1:0-38354 GCA_043760405.1 Sphingomonadales bacterium | reverse complement strand
TGGGTTTCACCCAACCGTGCAGACGGGGAAGGAGGGCGGGGACATGTTCGGCCCAGGCACTGTGCGCTTTCCCGAATTTTTCGCGCAGATATTCTTCTTCATAAACCGAAATACGCTCGTAAACGAGGACTGCGAGCAAGAAGATGACTGCACCAAACACCCAGCTGCCTGACAGCATGGCAATGCCCGTGAAATTGAGGATGCGCCCAACATAAAGCGGGTTGCGGACCAGCGAATATGGTCCAGTGGTATTAAGTTCCGAGGCTTCAGCGGCAACTTTTGCGCGCCCCGATGTACCGAGCGCTGCATAGCCTGATGTGATAACACGCACCAGCGCACCTGCACTTGCGACAGCAACCGACGCCCAAAACCATGCGCAATCCTTTGCGACGTCACCAAAGGGTCCGACATCATTTGAGCACCACGCGATCAGAGTCGCCAAACCAATGATGGTATAGATATAGAGTCCGCGCACAAAGAAGAGACGTTTGCCACTGCGGGCCATTTCCTGTTGATACATGCGTGTCGCAATCCTTATGCTGGTTTATGACATTCCTATGAACAACTTTGGGGCCAAAAAATGACAGTGCAGCCATGAATGAAAAAATATCCGATTGGACGGCCATTATTTTGGCAGGGCAAAGACCCGGTATTGATGGTCTTGCCGCGCATTTTGGGGAAACCTATAAGGCGTTGGTCACCATTGGGGGGGAGCCGATGGTGACGCATGTTGTCAGGACAATTTCGGGATGTCCCTCGGTCGCCCATATCGTTGTTTTAGCTCAAGATCCCCCGGTTATTGCGGCGGCTGTGGCGCAAGGGGGTGAGGCAAAAATCATTGCCAGTAAAGCGGGTATTTCCGCGAGTATATTGGCTGTGGCGGGCACAGAATTTGCGCCGTGGCCTGTGTTTGTGACGACCGCAGATCACCCATTGCTAACCGCTGAAATGGTTGAGCATTTTATTGCGCAGAGCCAATCTGGCGATTTGGCGGTTGGCATGGTCGAACGCGACGTTATTTTGGCACATTATCCCAAAAACAAGCGGACTTGGTTGAAATTCAGTGATGGTGCCTGGTCTGGTGCCAATCTTTTTGCGTTGCGCACAGAAAAGGCGCGCGCCGCGCTAGCACTTTGGGCGGAGGCCGAACAGGATCGTAAAAAGGCGTGGAAACTTTTTCTCCATTTCGGCCCCTGGTTGGCCTTGCGCGCGATCTCGCGGACAATTGGTTTGGATCATGCCTTTGCGCTTGCAGGAAAACGGTTGGGGTTGAGCGCAAAATTGGTGGCGCTGCCCTTTGCCGAAGCAGCGATTGATGTTGATAAATCCAGCGATCACAGCCTGGCTGAAACCATTCTCAGCGCGCGTTTAACTTAAGCGCAGCACACGTCCGGTTTTACCAAGTGCTTGGCGGTCATCAAGCGCGAGGGAATAACGGCAAGAACACCATAAGGTTGCCAACAGCACAGGGATCAACAGCGGCAATTGGACGGGTGTTGGCAGGATATTGATCAACAAGGCAACGATCAACCCGGTGGCCGCAAACCCGATACTGCGCGCGGCGACGCCCAGAAATGGCGGCGCAAAAGGATGAATGTCGTCGTAACGGTGGAGCTGCCACAGCGGCAGTGCTGATGCTGCGACCAAACCGATCCCAACGGCCAGTGTGATGCCGGTTAATCCCGCGTCCGGCATAATCGCCCAACCAATCATGATCGCAAGTCCAAGGCCGACGATGCTCCCTACCAACTGGCTTTTATATCCGGCAATGACTTGCTGGATGGGAACAGCAGCGCCGCTGATCGCTTCTGCAATGCGCGCGATGATCAATATGGTGAGCGCGGGCAACGCAATCAGCGCCTCTTCACCAAAGATGCGCAGGATCGCCGGGCCGCCTGCGGCCATGACCGCGCCCAAAGGGAAGGCAAGGGCGAAGGAAACCCGTGTTGCGAACCCATATATATCGCGCACGCTGTTCCTGCTTCCGGTTGAGGCCTGCGATGCCAGTGGGGAAAGGACATAAGCAAACGCAGTGCGCACAAGCTGCACCACGCTTGAAATTTTGCGCGCAATCGCAAACAGACCGCCTGCGGTTGCGCCAGCAGCACCGGGCAATAATGTGTTGAGGGCAAGGGTCGGAGCATCGCCAAAAAGCCGCGCAACAATGTTTGCTGGAAGGACTGACAGTCCCGATTTGAGCGTGTCATGCCAAACGCTGTCGATTAATGGACCGTCTGCAAGCAGCTTCAAATCATAATGGCGTGCGAGCAAGCGGACGCACAGGATGCAGATCACAGATAGCGAAAGGATGTGCGCATAAAATAACGCCATGGTCGAAAATCCGGCAGCCCAAAGGGCAGCGGCGATTGCCATCCGCACGATTTGTTCCCAGAAAAGGCGTAAACGCACCTCCGCCCCGAACACACGGCGCGCACGCAGCGCCGACGTTGCAATTTCAATAAAGGCCCAAAGCGGTAGTGCCCAGATGAAAAGGCCGATTGCTTGTGCCAAATGCCGCTGATCGGCCTCTGCCGCATTAAACACATGCGTTAGGGATCCCGCGTTCAAACTTATGATCAGGGCGATAACGAGGCATGGCCCCACCCCCATAAGGAGTGCGGCGCGGAGCGAGGCGACGGCATCGCGTTCTGTTTTTGCTTGAGGAACGGTACGTTGCAGCGCCGATGTCATCCCCAAATCAGCGACATTTTCAATCAGGTTTATGGCGGCCCATAAAACAGCATAAAGACCAAATCCCGTTAGCCCGAACAGCAAAACATAAAGCGGTTGGGCAACGACATCGATCACCCCGCCCAGCCGCGCGAGCAGAGTCGTTCCCGCCCCCTTGGCCACGTCGCGGCTTGTCACTGCGTCCGGTTCAATCGTCAAAACTGTAGCGCCCCACTTTATTTTGTATGGCTATAGCAGCGCTTTGTTCACACTGCGAGAGCGTGATTGCGGGGTGAAGTTTTTTTGGCATTGGAGGTTGAGCCTGCGGTGTCATAGGACTATCGCCATTTGCACAACACATGAAGGCGATGGTCAATGGCTGAATTCAGGCTCCCAAAAAATAGTGTCGTTAAAAAGGGTGTGACCCATAAATCCGACACCGGGGGTCAAACTAAAAATTTCAAAGTCTATCGCTATGATCCCGATAGCGGCGAAAACCCGCGCTATGATAATTTTGAGGTTGATCTGGATGAATGCGGGCCGATGGTGCTGGATGCGCTGATCAAGATGAAATCAGATCAAGATCCCAGTCTGACCTTCCGCCGCTCTTGTCGTGAAGGGATTTGCGGATCCTGTTCGATGAACATTGATGGCACCAATACGCTCGCCTGCACAAAGGCGATTGATGAGATTAAGGGGGATGTCCGCATCACCCCGTTGCCGCATATGGAAGTGATCAAGGACTTGGTCCCTGATTTCAAGCATTTCTATGCGCAATATGCGTCCATCAAGCCGTGGCTGCAAACCGTAACGCCGCCGCCTTCGGGTAAAGAACGCCTGCAATCGCCCGAAGACCGCGCAAAGCTGGACGGTCTGTACGAATGTATCTTGTGCGCATGCTGTTCGACGAGCTGCCCCAGCTATTGGTGGAATTCAGATAAGTTTCTGGGTCCAGCGATTCTGTTGCAGGCTTACCGTTGGCTGGCCGATAGCCGTGATGAAATGACCGGCGACCGGCTTGACGAATTGGAAGATCCGTTCCGGCTTTACCGTTGTCACACGATTATGAATTGCTCCAACGTCTGCCCTAAAGGATTGTCACCAGGTAAGGCGATTGCCGAAACCAAAAAAATGGTTGCAGAACGCGCGCTGTAAACGTGGATACGCCCGCCTTTCGCAATGAACCTGACCCCGATCATCCGGGCTGGCTGAATTGGGAATTGATTGATGAGCGCCGTTTTAACAGACAGGTGCTTGGCAAAATGTTGGTGCGCAGGGACAGCGACACTATGGCGCGGCTAAGGATGTTTCCGGAGCTTAAACATTCGAACCTGTCGAACAATGTCCACGGCGGCGTGACCCTCGCTTTCATTGATGTCGCTCTGTTCGGCGCGTCGCGGATGTTTGGATTGATTGAGGCGGGCACCGCTGTGACGCTTGATCTGTCGACCCAGTTTATTGGTTCAGGCAAAATTGACATCGCGCTCGATGCAGAGGTTGAATTGCTTCGTGAGACAGGACGCTTGCTGTTTCTGCGGGGGATCGTGATGCAGGGTGACAATAAAATTGCGGCGTTTGCGGGGACAATCCGGAAACCCACAAAAAGGTGAAAGTTGCCGCCCGCTATGAAGCCCTCGTGGCGGCAGGTGAGCTCCGCGCTGATCCAGAACAGGCAAGTGCAGCCCAGCGGCTCGACCGCTTGCAATCAGAATTGGAGGCTGTGCCGCCGCGGGGCAGTGTCCTGTGGCGTCTTGGTGGAAAAAAACCGCCATCGCCGCGCGGTCTGTATCTTTGGGGCGGGGTGGGGCGCGGTAAATCCATGCTGATGGATTTGTTCCACGATAGCCTTGCCATCAACCGCAAAAGGCGTGTGCATTTTCATGAATTCATGCTTGAAGTTCATGATCGGCTGCGTGTTGAACGGATGAACGAAAAGGGCGATCCGATCCAGCCAGTGGTCGCGGCGATTGCCGAAGAAACCCGCAGCTTGGCGTTTGACGAAATGGTCGTGAACAACAGTGCTGATGCTATGATTATGTCACGCCTTTTCGCGGGTTTGATCGATCAAGGGGTGACGTTGGTCACGACATCGAACCGGATACCCTCTGACCTTTATAAAGACGGCCTGAACCGTGAACATTTTCTGCCCTTCATCAGGTTGATTGAAACACGTTTGGATGTGCTGACGCTGAATGGCCCGACTGATTACCGGATGGAACGGATGGCGGGGGTTAAAACCTGGCATGTGCCAAACGGCAGCATAGCGACAGCGGCGGTTCGGGACGCTTTCTTTAAGTTGACAGATTATGCGCCTGAAGATGCGGCCCATGTGCCAAGTGCGGAACTGGCACTGACGGGCAACCGCACGATCCATGTTCCTAAAAGCCTTAAAGGGGTCGCAGTTTTTTCTTTCAAACGGTTGTGCGCCGAAGCGCGCGGTGCATCTGACTATCTTGCCATCGCGCGCCATTATCACACTGTTTTCATTGTTGGCATTCCGGCCTTGGGCCCAGAAAACCGCAATGAAGCCGCGCGTTTTGTGACCCTGATTGATGCGCTATACGAACAGAAGGTCAAATTGATTGGGACAGCGGATGATGTCCCTGCTGCCCTTTATGCAGCCGGAGACGGTCGGTTTGAATTTGACCGCACCGTGTCACGCCTGATGGAAATGCAAAGCCGTGACTATCTTGCACTGGGGCATGGCGCAGTGTGAAATTTCGGCTAGTGTGTTTTAACTGCTGCTTGGGGAGACCGTGATGCGTCGTTACATTCTTGCTTGTTCCGCACTTGCTTTTGCATCCGCCGCCACGGCGCAGACATCTGATAAGCAGGTGCCAGATAATAAGTGGCATGCACAAGGGCGCGAGATTTTTCGAACAGCGGTTGGCATTCCTTCGGTAACCGACCGGCCTGCCGAGGTTAAAAAACTGGTTGCCTATATGAAAGCAACATTTGAAGCAGGGGGCCTGAAAAACGTTGTGGTCAAGGACCATGACGGCACACAGTCGATGATCGTGCGCTGGTCTGCGGAAGGTAAACCCAAAGCAAAACCGATCCTATTGTTGGGACATCTGGATGTCGTCGATGCCAAACGTGAAGATTGGCCGCGCGATCCTTTCACTATGGTTGAAGCCGACGGCTATCTTTACGGGCGCGGCGCGGTTGATATGAAAAACGGCATTGCCGCGATCACGAATGCGTTGATCTGGCTCAAGGCCGAGGGGTTTAAGCCCAAGCGGGACATCATTGTGCTGTTCACCGGCGATGAAGAAACCGTCGGCAACGGCGCTATTCTGGCCGCCACAGCATGGCGCGGAGAGGTCGACGCCGAATATGCGCTTAATGCCGATGCTGGCGGCGGGGCGTTTTTGAAGGATGGAACGATGGTTGGCTTTGGCCTGCAAACATCTGAAAAAATGTATCAGGATTTCACCTTTACGGTGCGCAATACAGGCGGGCACAGTTCGCGTCCGCGCCCTGACAATGCAATTTATGAATTGTCTGCCGCGTTAAAAGCGTTGGAGACGCACCGTTTTACCCCGCAATTGAATGAAACCACGCGCGCCTACCTCAATTTCCGCCAAAAGCGTGAAAAGGGGGCGCTGGGTGATGCCATGCGGTCGTGGCTTGCGGATGAAAAGAATGGCGCAGCAGCAGATGTGATTGAAGCTGATCCGACAGAGGTTGGCTCCACCCGCACACGCTGTGTCGCGACGCGGTTAGAAGGTGGTCATGCCAACAATGCCTTGCCGCAAATGGCGCGCGCTACGGTCAATTGCCGGATATTGCCGGGCCTTACCGCGCAGGCGGTTCAGGCAGAGCTGCAAAACATTACGGGCAAAGGCGTCATTATTGACCCCATTCAAATCGCGCGACCGTCCCCTGCGTCGCCGCTCCGCGTGGACGTTGTCAAAGCCTTTACGGAGTCGATCCGTAAGCGCCATCCAGCAGGAGAGGTCGTGCCGCAAATGTCCCAAGGGGCAACTGACGGTCTGTCCTTCCGGTCAACGGGCATGCCGGTTTACGGGGTTGATGGGACATGGATTATCACGCCAGAAGATGAACGGGCGCACGGGCGTGATGAACGTATTCCAGTGAAAGCTTTCGATGAAAATCTTGACCATTGGCATGATTTGGTAAAGGCGCTCGCGGGTTAGGCGGCTTCTTTTGCCAGAATGCGGTTGAAAATTTGGACAAATGTTCCGGCGTCCTGTGCGCCGGGGATCATATATTTGCCATTGATAACAAAGGCGGGAACGCCCGTAACATTTTGGTCAACCCAATAGGCAATTTCTGACGCGATGGCAGTGGTAAACCGACCATCGGTAAGAACGTGACGTGCTTCATCGGGGTCAAGGTCAACGCTTGCGACAATTGCCAACAGGATTTCTGGGTCCGACACATTGGCCTGTGCGGTGAAATAAGCATCAAAGAGCGCGAGTTTGAGATCGGTCTGCTTGCCACTGTTCGCCGCCCAGAGGAGGAGTTCATGTGCCTTGCGCGTGTTGTAAATCCGGCTGTCTTCCGAATAGCGGAAATCTATGCCCAGCTTTTCTCCGATCGTCAGCAAGCGGTCACGATTGGCGCGGCTTTGTTCGGGGGACGCGCCGTAGCGCTCCTTCCCGTAATCGCGCAAATTTTGCCCTTCAGGTGCCATGCCGGGCACCAATTCAAACGGATGCCATCTGATAATGGCGTTTGCTTTGCCTTCCAATTGGGCGAGCGCCTGCTGCAATTGTCGGTATCCAATAATGCACCACGGACACACGACATCGGATACACTGTCTATGGTAAGATTGGCGGGGGGTGTCATCATCATCACATCCGTCATATTTTCCTGTTCGCAACATTAATGGATCAGCGCATAAAGTAAAATAAAGGCAATTATTGCTATTGCGAATGATGCGCATAAAAAGTCTTAAGAATGAAGATTTAGAAGGTTGTTCCAATAGCCGAATCAGCTTAAGCGCGGTCACAATTCCTTATTTGACCCTGGAAGGACATAAGAGAGTCATGGCACGCAAAAAGATTGCGCTTATCGGCGCGGGTAACATTGGCGGGACACTCGCCCATCTCGCTGCACAAAAGGAACTGGGCGATATCGTCCTGTTCGACGTGGTTGAAGGTGTGCCGCAGGGTAAGGCGCTTGATCTGTCACAGTGCGGCCCGGTTGAAGGCTTTGACGCGACAATCAGCGGATCGAACGATTATAAGGACATTGCAGGCGCGGACGTGATCATCGTCACCGCTGGTGTCGCACGCAAGCCCGGCATGAGCCGCGATGACCTGTTGGGTATCAATCTGAAAGTGATGAAGGCTGTCGGCGAAGGTATCAAGAACAATGCCCCGGGCGCCTTCGTAATCTGCATTACCAACCCGCTCGACGCGATGGTGTGGGCACTGCGTGAATTTTCCGGTCTGCCGCATCATATGGTGGTCGGCATGGCGGGTGTGCTCGATTCTGCGCGCTTTAGTCACTTTATCGCAGACGAATTTCAGGTTTCGGTGCGCGATGTGAACACATTCGTTCTGGGTGGCCACGGCGACACGATGGTGCCGGTGGTGCGCTATTCAACCGTCAATGGCATTCCTGTGCCAGACCTCGTCAAGATGGGGCTTTCCAGCCAGGAAAAGATCGACGCTATCGTTAAGCGTACGCGCGGGGGCGGCGGAGAGATCGTTGCTCTGCTTGGCACAGGATCGGCCTTTTACGCGCCAGCCGCGAGCGGCATCGCAATGGCCGAAGCGTTCCTGAATGATCAAAAGCGCATTCTGCCTTGTGCCGCACATGTTAGCGGCCAGTACGGCCTTGACGGGCTTTACGTCGGCGTGCCTGTCATGATTGGCGCAGGCGGTGTTGAGAAGATCGTCGAGATCGAACTTGATGATGCCGACAAGGCCGGACTGCAAGTGTCAGTCGATGCGGTCAAAGAGCTGCTGGATGCGTGTAAAGCGATTGATCCCACGCTCACCTGATATCTATCACTCCAGCCTATGCGGAACACATCAAGGAACCTGATTAATGTCGATCCTCATCAACAAAAATACGCGTGTCATCACCCAAGGGATGACAGGCGCGACCGGCACTTTCCATACTGAACAGGCACTTGCTTATGGTTCACAGATGGTGGGGGGCGTGACGCCGGGCAAAGGTGGTACGACGCATATCGGTTTGCCCATGTTCAACACCGTGGCTGAAGCTGTGCAGATGACACAGGCCGATGCCACCGTGGTGTATGTGCCGCCGCCCTTTGCTGCGGATTCGATTTTGGAAGCAATTGACGCGCAAGTGCCGCTAATCGTCTGCATTACCGAAGGCATTCCGGTGCTGGATATGGTCAAGGTAAAGCGTGCGCTGTCAGGCTCAAAATCGCGCCTGATCGGTCCGAATTGCCCCGGCGTGTTGACCCCCAATGAATGCAAGATCGGTATCATGCCCGGCAGCATTTTTTCAAAAGGATCGGTCGGTGTTGTGTCGCGTTCGGGCACGCTGACGTACGAAGCTGTGTTTCAAACCACAGCCGAAGGTTTGGGACAGACGACAGCGGTTGGTATTGGCGGCGATCCCGTCAATGGCACAAACTTCATTGACGTGCTTGAGCTGTTCCTTGGCGATGATGCGACCACATCGATGATCATGATCGGAGAAATTGGCGGATCGGCTGAAGAAGAAGCGGCCCAGTTCCTGATCGATGAAGCCAAACGCGGTCGCAAGAAACCCATGGTTGGCTTTATCGCAGGCCTTACCGCCCCTCCCGGGCGGCGTATGGGCCATGCTGGTGCGATTGTTTCGGGCGGCAAGGGCGGCGCGGAAGATAAGATTGCGGCCATGGAAGCTGCGGGCATATGCGTGTCGCCATCACCCTCAGAACTTGGCACGACACTCGCGGCATTGCTGAAGGGCTAATGATTGTGTTCCCCCGCGCAGGCGGGGGTCCAGACCTTGAACTAAGATACTTTTGTTTTGGACTGAGTTACCATCTTCAAGGGAAAGTGTTCAGGGAATGATGGGTGAAATCTGGCTGTGTCTATATCATGGTGAACAGGCGCAACGGAACGATATACATCGGTGTAACCAGCAATCTGCCACAACGTGTTTTGCACCACCGAGAAGGATTTATTGATGGTTTTACCAAGGAAAACGACTGTAAGATTTTAGTGTGGTAAGAATTTTTTGATGATCTGCAAGATGCGCGACGCCGCGAAGTACAGATGAAAAAATGGAACAGACTTTGGAAGTTGCGGGTGATTGAGGAATTAAATCCTGACTGGAACGATCTGTTCGAGTCTTTGTTTTAGGTTCTGGCCCCCCGCCTGCGCGGGGGAACGAGGTGAAGATGGGTTTCGAAAACCACGAATTTGACCAAGAAGAGCAAGGCCCCAGCTGGGCGCGGTCAAACTGGCCGCCGCTCGACACTGATGCCCTGACGGCAGCGCTTGACCCGACCCAGATGGCGGTTGAGATTAAGGCGGCGGCAGCCAAGGCAGGCAGGCCTCTTGATGAAACCGCTGTGGTGCTAGCGGCGGGAGAGTCCATCCGCGCGATGATGTTGATCCGCACCTACCGCGTGCGCGGTCATTTGGCCGCGAACCTTGATCCGCTTGGCCTGACCAAGCAGGATATTCCGCCTGACCTGACGCCGGAATATCACGGTTTTACGGGGGCGGCACTTGATAAGCCTGTCTATGCGGGCGGGGCACTGGGGCTAGAATGGACGACGGTGCGAGAGCTGGTTGATGTGCTACGCGCCAATTATTGCGGACCAGTGGGTCTTGAATATATGCACATTTCCGACGTTGAAGAACGGCGGTTTTTGCAGGAACGGATGGAAGGCAAGGATAAAGCCATTCAGTTCAGCCCCGAAGGCAAAAAAGCAATCCTCGCCAAGGTGATTGAGGCGGAGCAATACGAAAAATTCCTTGGCCGTAAATATGTTGGCACAAAACGCTTTGGTCTTGACGGTGGCGAAGCGATGATTCCGGCGCTTGAAGCCGTGATCAAATATGGCGGGTCACTGGGTGTCCGGGAAATTGTGGTCGGGATGCCGCACCGCGGTCGTCTCAACGTTCTCGCCAATGTGATGGCAAAGCCGTACCGCGTGATCTTCCACGAATTTTCCGGTGGATCGTCAAACCCCGATCATGTCGGCGGATCTGGCGATGTCAAATATCATTTGGGCACCAGCACTGACCGTGAATTTGACGGGATTAAAGTGCATATGTCGCTCGCCCCCAACCCGTCACATTTGGAGGCAGTTGATCCCGTAGTGCTGGGCAAGGTTCGCGCGATCCAAACCGACCGCGATGATCTGGCCGAACATTTGCAGGTGTTGCCCGTGCTGCTTCACGGCGACGCGGCGTTTGCGGGGCAGGGGATTGTTTGGGAATGCCTCGGCTTTTCCGGTGTGCGCGGCTATAATACCGGCGGCTGCATCCATTTTATCGTCAACAATCAGGTGGGGTTTACGACCTCGCCTCAATTTGCGCGCTCATCCCCTTATCCGTCTGATGTGGCGAAGGGGGTTCAGGCCCCGATCTTTCACGTCAACGGAGATGACCCAGAGGCCGTGACCTTTGCGTGCAAAATGGCGATTGAATTCCGTCAGCGCTTCCACCGCGATATTGTGATCGATATGTGGTGCTATCGCCGCTTTGGCCACAATGAAGGCGACGAACCCAGTTTCACGCAGCCGCTGATGTATGCCAAGATTAAAGGCCACCCCAGCGTCAGTGATGTCTATGCGCGCCGCCTGATTGATCAAGCAGTGATCGACAAAGACTGGTCTGCCGAACACGCCATGCGCTTTGTTGCTTTGCTCGAAAGAGAGTTTGAAGCGGGTAAAAACTATAAAGCGAATGAAGCCGATTGGTTCGGTGGGCGTTGGGCAGGGTTGAACAAACCGGCTGACCCTGAAACGGCGCGCCGCAATGTCGAAACCGGGATTTCAGCAAAGCTGTTCGACGGTTTGGGCCGCACGCTGACGACCGTGCCAGAGGGGCATATGATCCACCCAACCCTAGGCCGCGTGCTTGACGCCAAGCGGGCTATGTTTGCAAATGGCACAGGATTTGACTGGGCAACAGGGGAAGCATTGGCATTCGGATCGCTATTATCCGAAGGTTACGGTGTCCGTCTTTCAGGGCAAGACAGCGGGCGCGGCACGTTTAGCCAGCGTCATGCGGTGTGGGTCGATCAGGGGACTGAAGCCAAATATATTCCGCTTTCAACGCTCAAGCACGGCCGGTTTGAGGTGCTCGATTCGACACTGTCCGAATTTGGCGTGATGGGTTTTGAATATGGCTATGCCGGCGCTGAACCCAAGGCTCTTGTGCTGTGGGAAGGACAGTTCGGCGATTTCGCTAATGGCGCACAGGTGATGATTGATCAGTTCATCGCGTCGGGCGAATCCAAATGGCTGCGCGCCAACGGCCTCGTTCTGCTGCTCCCCCACGGCTATGAAGGGCAGGGACCAGAACATTCTTCAGCGCGGTTGGAACGATATTTGCAGCTTTGTGCTGAGGATAATATTCAGGTCGCCAATATCACAACTCCAGCCAATTATTACCATTTGTTGCGGCGTCAAATGCACCGGTCCTTCCGTAAGCCGTTGATCATCATGACACCAAAATCTTTGCTCCGGCATAAGCTGGCGGTTTCTGCTGCGTCTGAATTTCAGGGGGCCAGCCATTTCATGCGGATATTGTCGGACACCAATCCGCCAGCGGACGCAGATGTGACGCGGCTTGTACTGTGCAGCGGTAAGGTCGCCTATGACCTGATCGAGGCGCGCGATGCGGCGGGTGACACCAACACTGCCATTGTCCGGATTGAACAACTTTATCCGTTCCCCGGTGAACCTTTGGCAATACGCTTGGCGCGCATGACCAATCTTGAAGAAGTGATTTGGGCACAAGAAGAACCAAAGAATAACGGCAGTTGGTCTTTCGTTGAACCCTATATTGAGGCCTGCCTCGCCGATGCCAAAACTGGCCCGGCGCGCGCGCGTTATGCGGGACGGAAAGCAAGTGCATCTCCAGCCACCGGCCTCGCCAAACGGCATCAGGCAGAACAAGCAGCGCTTGTTGCTGACGCTCTTGGCCATAATGTTCGCGGTGAAATTCGCCGCCAGAGAAAGGGTTGACCCTCCCCATGACAACCGAAGTAACCGTGCCCGTATTGGGCGAATCGATCAGCGAAGCAACGCTTGGCGTCTGGCTTAAAAAACCAGGTGAGACTGTCGCGCAGGACGAAGCCATTGCGAGCCTTGAAACCGATAAGGTCGCGGTCGAAGTGCCGTCGCCGGTTGCTGGGGTAATGGGCACACAGTTTGTGAAAGCGGGCGACACAGTGCAGGTTGGCGCGGTGATTGCGTCAATTGAGGCTGGGAATGCGGCTGCTTTGGTCGTTTCAGCTGCACCCGTTGCTGCCCCTGTTGTCGATGCTGCCGACGCGGCAGGTGATCTCACACTGTCTCCCTCGGTCCGCCGTCTGGTGCTTGAACGCGGGGTTGATCCCTCAACGATCAGGGGCACGGGCAAGGATGGCCGTCTGACCAAGGATGATGTCATGGCCGCTGCGAACACGCCCGCGCCAGCTGTGACGGTTGCGCCTGCTGTTTCCGCCACCAGTACCCGCCCGGAAGAACGCGTCCGCATGACACGCCTGCGCCAGACTGTGGCAAAGCGTCTGAAACAGGCACAGAATGAAGCCGCACTTCTCACCACGTTCAATGATGTGGATATGACTGCGGTGATGGCCGCGCGCGCAAAATATAAAGAGCTTTTTGAGAAAAAACACGGTGTGCGGCTAGGTTTCATGGGCTTTTTTGTGAAGGCAGCGTGCATGGCCTTGCGCGACATTCCTTCGGTCAATGCGTCGATTGAGGGTGATGAGATTGTCTATCACGATTATGCCGACATTTCGGTTGCGGTAAGCGCGCCGAACGGCCTTGTTGTTCCCGTGATCCGTGACGCTCAGGATATGTCCGTCGCGACGATTGAGCGGACCATTGGTGATTTCGGTGCGCGCGCCAAAGCGGGCAGCCTGACAATGGACGATATGAAGGGCGGCACTTTCACCATTTCCAATGGCGGAGTGTTTGGCTCCCTCATGTCAACGCCGATCATCAACACCCCGCAAAGCGCGGTGCTCGGCCTCCACCGGATTGAGGACCGCCCCGTGGTCCGCGACGGGCAAATTGTGATCCGCCCAATGATGTATCTTGCGCTCAGTTATGATCACCGCTTGATCGACGGACGTGAAGCCGTAACCTTCCTCGTCGCGCTGAAGAATGCGATTGAAGACCCGACGCGATTGTTGATTGATTTGTAAGGAACGCTGTGATGACTGATACCACTTACGACGTCCTCATCATTGGTTCTGGCCCAGGCGGCTATGTCGCGGCGATCCGTGCGGCTCAGTTGGGGCTGAAAACGGCTTGTGTTGAAGCGCGCGAGACGCTGGGCGGCACGTGCCTCAATGTCGGCTGCATCCCTTCCAAAGCGTTGCTGCATGCGTCCGAGCTTTATGAAGAAGCGCACTCCGGCGCGCTGGCGAAATTCGGTGTGGATTTCAAATCCGTGTCGCTCAACCTTGATCAGATGCACGCTGAAAAAGCGCTGGCGGTCAAGGAACTGACCGGCGGCATCGAATTTCTGTTCAAGAAAAACAAAGTGACATGGCTCAAGGGCGCGGCGGCCTTCACCGGTCCGAACAGCGTGAGTGTTGCGGGCACGACGTATACTGCGAAAAACATCGTCATTGCGACAGGCTCCTCAGTAACGCCGCTGCCTGGTGTCACCGTGGACCAAAAGGTTGTGGTTGATTCAACTGGCGCACTGGCGCTGCCCAAAGTACCCAAACACATGGTTGTCATCGGCGGCGGTGTGATCGGACTTGAGTTGGGTTCAGTCTGGCGGCGTTTGGGCGCGCAAGTGACGGTTGTTGAATATCTCGATCAAATCCTTCCCGGTATGGACGGCGAAGTCCGCAAGGAAGCCGCGAAGATATTCAAGAAACAAGGCTTTACAATCCGCGCCAGTACAAAAGTGACGGGAGTTGCGGTGAAGGGCGCAAAGGCCACGCTCACCGTTGAACCCGCCGCTGGCCCTTCGACAGGCTCAGGACAAGCGGAAACCATCGAAGCGGACTGCGTGCTTGTCTCCATCGGTCGCCGTCCCAATACCGACGGTCTGGCTCTGGATAAGGCTGGCATCACCCTTAATGCGCGTGGTCAGATTGAAACTGATCACCGTTTTGCGTGCACCGTTCCGAGCGTTTGGGCGATTGGTGATGTTACACCCGGGCCAATGCTTGCGCACAAAGCCGAAGATGAAGGCATTGCGGTTGCGGAAAATATCGCAGGCCTCACCGGCATTGTGAATCATGCTGTGATCCCCGGCGTTGTCTATACTTACCCCGAAATCGCTGATGTTGGCCTGACCGAGGAAGAGGCTGCGTCAAAGGGCGAGATTAAGGTCGGGAAATTCCCGTTCATGGCGAACAGCCGGGCAAAAACCAACCGCGACACGGAAGGCTTTGTGAAAATCATCGCCGACGCGAAGACGGATAAAGTGCTTGGTGTCCACATCATCGGCTCGCTCGCCGGAACGATGATCGCCGAAGCGGCACTCGCAATGGAGTTTGGCGCGACATCCGAAGACATCGCCTATACCTGCCACGCCCACCCTACCCACACCGAAGCGATGAAAGAGGCAGCAATGGCGGTGCGCGGTAAGCCGATCCATATGTGATGACGATGGGGGCTCAAGCTTCACAACTCGCCCCTGCCATGATCGCGTGGCTTGACCTGTTTGGTATCGCTGTTTTCGCTGCATCGGGGGCGCTGGCGGCCGCACAGCGGGGGCAGACGCTTGTGACATTCTCATTCTTCGCGCTCGTCACCGGCGTTGGGGGCGGCACGGTGCGCGATCTTTTGATCGGTGCGCCAGTGTTTTGGGTGCATGATGCGCGTTTTGCGGCGGCCTGCCTTGTTACAGCCTTGCTGGTTTGGATGACACCTTCACGGGTCTGGAGCCCGCGCGCGCTTGATTGGTTTGATGCCCTTGGGTTGGCGGTCTATGCCGTATTTGGTGCGGCAAAGGCGCTCAGTTTTGGCATTCCACCGCTGCCGGCGGTGATGATGGGTGTGATTACGGCGTGCGTTGGCGGCATCATCCGCGATGTTTTGGCGGGCGAACCCTCCATCCTGTTGCGCCCAGAAATTTATGTGACGGCTGCAGCCCTTGCGGCAGGATTATTTGTCATGCTTGCATGGCTTGGTATTCCGCTGTTGATCGCGGCAATCAGTGGTGCTCTTGCGGGGTTTGTGCTGCGCGGTCTTGCAATTCTGCGCGGTTGGTCGATCCCAGCCTATCGAGGCTGACTAATTGCGGATCACGCCCACTTCTGCATAGGGTTTGATTTCATCGGGGGGCGATCCCGCCTCAGACAATTCACGCTGCCACAGGCCGATGTCGCTCCACTGTCCGTTCTTGAAACAGACTTCGCGATATTGCCCCGCACGGCGGAACCCGATGGATTCGTAAAGCTGGATCAACTTATCATTGGGCGTCATCAACGTGCAGATGGCTTGTGTGTAATTTTGTTCTGTCAGGGTTGCGATGAGCGCAATCAGTAATGACCGGCGGATCCCTTGCCCTTCCAAATCACCAGCGACGTAAACCGCAACTTCAACCCCGAAGCGGTGTGTCGCGCCAGGGCGAAAGGGCTTTGCATAGGCATAACCCAAGATGACATCACCTTCTGCGGCCACGATCCAGGGATAATTGCCTTCACCCCCGGCTATCCGTGTTTTCATTTCGCGGGTTGTGGGCGCTTTTGTTTCAAACGAGACTGCGTTGGTCACCACATAGGGCGTATAAATTGCTGCGATTGACTCAGCATCAACTGGGGTTGCGGGGCGCAGCGTGGTCATGAAAATACCTTAGTGGAAAGGAATGAATAAAAACTTTGCCAATTTTGTGTTGGCGCGGATGCAGGGCATTCCATGCACCGCACCTGAACGGCAGGGCCCGCGATAATGCGCGAGGCATCGTGAAACCCAGTTGTGACATAGGCCTGTTGTTGGCGGATCAGACGCGTGAAAATATCTGTGCGATCAATTGGGGTGCGTGTGGAAACCATGCTGCCCAATACCCCAGACAAAAATGAAGGTTCAGGCTCCAAATAGAGCCGCTGCACAGAATCGGGTTCAATTTTGGCACGCTTTGCGGCCTCAGCAACAGCGTCATCAAGCGATCCAAAGCGGTCGACCAAACCAATTTGACGCGCAGTGCCGCCGTCCCAGACGCGGCCTTGGCCAATTTCGTCAACGCGCGCGACAGTCATTTTGCGGTTGGCGGCGACCAAGGATGTAAAGCGGCGATAGATATCCTCAACGCCGGATTGGATCAGGCGGTCAGTGGTCTCATTGGTGCCGCGCAAAACGTCGGGTTGACCCGATAACGGGGTTGTCGTCACGCCGTCAGCGCTAATACCAACCTTTGGAATGACCTTTTCAAATGTTGGGATAATACCGAAAACGCCAATTGATCCAGTGATGGTCGACGGATCAGCAAAAACCACATCCCCCGCCATCGAAACCCAATATCCGCCCGACGCCGCGACATTGCCCATCGATACGACCACGGGCAGGCCCTTTGCTTTTGCTTGCAAAATGGCAAGGCGAATTTTCTCAGACGCCAACGCCGATCCGCCAGGAGAATCGACGCGGACCACAAGGGCTTTCAAATCCTCATCGGCCATAGCGTCAAGGATCAGGTTGGAAATCGTGTCCCCACCGGCCACGCCCGACGGGGCATTGCCATCAACAATTTCACCAGCAATGGTGACAATGCCAATTGCACTCCCGCGCATTGAAGGCGGGTTGGCGGCAAGGTAATCCTCAAATTCAGTCGCGTTAAAATCGTCCGCGCGCATATCAGAGTCTGTGCCGACAAGAGTCGCGATCTTCTTCGCAAAACTTGTATAATCGCCCAGTTTATCAACAATGCCGTTGGCGAGTGCAGTCTTTGACATGTCACCCCCGCTCGCGGTCGTCAAACCCGCTGGGTCAGCAATCATGGCTGCCAATTTCGCTTTGGGGCGGGCTTTGCCAACTTCATCCTGCCAGTTTGCCCATAAAGCGCCGGTCAGTGCTTGTGCCGCCTGTTTTGCTTCGGGTGATTGATCTGTGCGGACATAGGGTTCGATGAAGGATTTGAATTTCCCCACGCGGTAAACATTGGCAGTTACGCCGATCTTGTCGATCAGCCCTTTGAAATAAGGCTGGGCACCGCCAGGGCCGGTAAACAGCGCAGCGCCCATTGGATCAAGCCAGATTTCTGATGCATGCGCCGCCAATTGGTAACTGTCATCGCTATAGCCCGTGGCAAAAGCGTATATTGGTTTGTTGGCCTTGCGTACCGCAGACAAAGCCTCTCCAATCCGGCTGAGTGCCGCCTGACCACCACCAGAAAAGCCATCAAGGTCAAGCACCACGGTTTTGACATCGTCGTCTTTGGCAGCGGTTTCGAGAACATGAACCACATCGCGCAGCAGATATTGGCCGTTGGCAGCGACAGTGCCGGTCAGAAACTCTCGCGGGTCAAGCGCCTGTTTCTGTTCAACAATGCTGCCATTGAGCGCAAGGACAAGCGCGCCGTCACGGGATTTTGCAGGGTTGGGGCTGGAGGACAGCAGCGCATAGAGCGCGCCAAAGAACAGCAGCATGAAAATAAGGACCAAAGCATCCTTGATGGTCACCAAAACATGCCATGCGCGCGCGACAAAACTCACAGACTATTCCCCGTTGACCAAAGCATTGCAGCCCCGCTAGCCGTTTGCACCGTAACTGTAAATCATTGGTGCACTTACCACCGGATCAGCGGGGGCACCAAGAGCCTGCCGATGAGAGCGGAGAATGCCACGGACAGACTATACCAGAGGCCAATATAATAAATGCCTGTTTCAGGGCAGTGGAGGCTGAACGCAAAAGTGCCAAAGCTGCCAGCGGCAAGCCCCGTCAGCCAACCGGCTTGCGTCAAGGATGTGGGAGCGCCTTGCCGAAGCCAGAGTGTTAAGGTGCCGCCGATCAACAAAGCAGAGATAAAGCTTATTTTGACGCAGTACATGCCCAGCGTCATGTGCAGTGCTTCAAGAGACACAGACGTCTCGATCACGGCCAGAACAAGCGCCGTCATCGGGAACAGCGCGGCCATTGCCAATGCCCATCGCCAGCCTGTGTTGTTCCGCCCGACGGCGGGACGCGCCGTTGCAATGGTGGCCAACATCGTGGCAACGCCCAAAAGCAAAAGCGCGCCCGCCCGCAGCAAAGCCATAGGGTGCATCTGACCTGCCATTATATCAGCGCGCAAGCCGTAAATGGATGCGATTGACATCACCGTGATCATGGTCATGAGCGCTGTCAGGGCAACAGGCTGCCATGTGTGCAGGCGCCGGACGGGTCGCAGGTCATTGACCAGGTCATCAATGTCAAATGTGGTACGCATATTCATTCCTTTTCGACCATGGCCGCCAATTTTTTGACGCCGCGGTGGACATTTACTTTTATAAGGGGCTCTGACTGGCCACAGCGCAGCGATGCCTCCGCAATGGTCAGCCCTTCAATTTTGACGAGTTGGAGCGCGGTTGCCTGACCCGGCGGAAGGAGCGCCAACATGCGTTCGATGCTGATTTGTGCAATGACGGCATTTCCGGTCGGATCAACTGATAAAGTATCATCCAGTTCAGTTTCATTGGCGCGGTAACTGCGCCGCAATTGATCGACCCAGCGATACCGTGCGATCGCCGCCAACCAGGGCAGGAACGGGCGCATCGGATCATAGCTTGACCGTTTTCTGTGCAATGACATCAGTGTCTCTTGAACCAGATCGTCAACCAGCGTTGGACAAATGCGCCGCGCAAAATAACGGGCCAACCAAATTTGGCATTCGGACAGCACCGTGCGGTATGCGGATTGATCGCCGTCCTGCGCCAATGCCATCAAACGGCTTAAGCTATTGTCATTTGCAATCATTGTTCGCGGTGTAACACATAGCGATCAACGGACCATGCGCCGCCGCCGCGTATGACGATCACCAGGAGCAGCGCAACCCAAAGGCTGTGTTGCGGCCACCACGCATCTGGATAAACCAGAAACTGGATCACCAACGTCATTGCGACAAGCCCCAGCGCTGCAAAGCGAGAGAATAAGCCAAGCACCAGGAGCACCGGCAGTATATGTTCGCTGATGGTCGCCATTGGCGCGGCAATTTCTGGAGGGATAAGGGGAAGTTGATATTCGTCGCGAAACAGGTCGATGATTTCGGGGCGCATCGTAAACCATCCATCCATTTTTGATCGCCCACTCGACCAAAATATCTGTGCGGCGGCAATACGGACGAACAGCAACCCTGCGGCTTCGGGAATGCGGGCAAGCGCATGATCAAACTTTTGGATCATTTTTAGCATCATTGTCTTTCATCCGTAGTGCATAAATGCAGGCTCAGGTCCTGACCTTAAGCTTTTGCGCTCAGTGTGCCGTTCCCCTTAGGCGTTTTGGTTTTCAGGCAGGTGCCAGCGGGAACCAGTTTCCACGCATTCCCTTGATAGTCCTTTGTTGATGATCCAGCGCAGCTTGTGCCTGGGCCTGCCGCGCAGTCATTCTTGCCCGCTTTGGAGATTCCAAAACATTTTTCGGTGGCTTTTTTCGGCGTTGCTGCTTCCGCTGTGTGGAGCGCTCCGGCGGCAATTGTGGTCATCAACAACGCGGTTAGGGCATAAGCAGGATTAACTGGCATCTGTAAAACTCCGATTCAAAAATAAAGCTGACCCTCGTAAAGGCGGATCGAAAAGCAGTTCGCGACAGCAGTAAAAATAGTTACAAACAAAAGTGATTTAATCCGGTCACCCTGCTGTAACCAAGTGAGGCTTGAACCCGAATAAAGTGATGCCACGTTGGCTTCACCTCTTTCCCTGAAGGAAATGACCATGTCATCACTTGTAAAATCTGGCGGCATTACAACCGCTGCTGTAATGTTTGCCTTCGCAACGCTCGCCAATGCAGCACCGGCACCAGAAGGCAGCACTGGAAAGGCAATATCGGGTACTGAGACTGTCCATTGCTACGGTGTCCACAGCTGTAAGGGCAATTCAGATTGCAAAACAACTGGCAATGAATGCAAGGGGCTTAACGCCTGCAAAGGGCACGGCTTCAAAGCTATGACAGCCAGCGCGTGCCTGAAAGGCAACGGCACAATTGGCGATATTGGCTGATTTTGAGACATGTTCAGGCGCGCGCGAACGTGCGCCCGCCTGAATGCTCATCCTATGATCCAAACACTCGCAAAATTTGAAGGCTTTGGCCTTGGTCTTCGGAAGGAGCATTATGCCGATTTCGACAAACATGACGTGCCCGTCGATTTTGTTGAGGTGATATCGGAAAACTTCATGCTTTCGGGGGGCAGGCCACTTCATACACTTGATGCTGTGCGCGCGCGTTATCCTGTCGCGCTGCACGGGGTTTCAATGTCTATTGGGTGCGCACAGGGTTTGAACAAAGACTATCTGATTGCGCTAAAAGCATTGGCCAAACGCGTCGACCCGCTTTGGGTTTCGGATCACCTGTGTTGGACGGGAACAGGCGGGTTTAACACGCACGACCTTTTGCCAATGCCGTACACCCATGCCGCATTAGATATTGTGTGTGAAAATATAATACACGCGCAGGATGTTTTGGAGCGATCCCTATTGTTTGAAAATCCGTCCAGCTACATTGCTTTCCCCGATGCAGATATGACTGAATGGGACTTTCTTGTTGCAATGTGTGAGAGGACAAATTGCTATTTGCTCCTTGATGTTAACAATATCTTCGTCAGCGGGATGAACCACGGGTTTGATCCAATTGATTTTCTTGATGCTCTTCCTGCCGATCGTGTCAGGCAGATTCATTTGGCCGGTCACAGCGCGGGCCACACTCTGTTGATCGATACGCACGATGCGCCCGTCTGTGACCCTGTGTGGCAGCTTTACGCAAAAGCATGCCAACGCGTCGGTCCGGTTGCAACGATGATCGAGCGGGACGATGAAATTCCGCCGCTGGATGCGCTTCTTGCTGAGCTCGACGTTGCACGCGCTTATGCGCACTCTGCGAGGGTTAAAGCATGATGCATCCCCACGCCCTTCAGCAAGAATTCTGCAAGCGCATTCTCGATACGGTCACACCCGATCCAAAAATATTTGGGCATGACGCCGAAGCACGTGTTGGCATTTACCGCAATGCTTACAGGGCGCGGCTGATGTCATGTTTGCGGAACAATTATGAAAAAACCTGGAGCTGGATTGGTGATGATGCGTTTGATACCGCAGCGCGCCAACACTGCATCTTAAATCCTCCGCAGAGCTGGACGTTAGATGATTACGGGACAGGGTTTAACGAAACGCTGGGCAGCCTATTTCAGGACGATCCTGAGGTCGCCGAACTGGCACTTCTGGAATGGGCGATGCAGAACGCCTTTGGGGCGGTTGATGAAGCGGTGATTGATGTCGTCACGGTTCAGGCCTTTGTCGCCGCGCACGACGGTTTGGATCATATGCGGATGACGGTTGTTCAAAGCCTTTTCATCTTTCCCATCCGCACGAACTGCGCTGCAATTTGGCAGGACATTGCCGATGATAACACACCGCCACCGCCCAGCCTTTTGGAAGTGCCCGCTTATTTGCGTATCTGGCGAAAGAGTTTTTCTCCGCATTTTCGGACGATTGATACTGATGAAGTTTATGCCCTAAACGCCTTGGCACAGGGTGAAAGTTTTGGCGATATATGCAGCTATTTTACGGCAACATCGGATGCAGAGACCGCGATTGTCAAAGCAGGAACGATGCTGGGTCATTGGTTGGGTGACGAACTGATCTCAGCTCTGGTCTGATCACCTCTTCCTGCGACATTGTCCGATGAAGTCTATCCGTCTATGGAGCCAGTATGAATGCTGCGACGGGGATCAAAGACACAAATCAAAAGCGGTGGCGTATAGAATTTCGGGCGATGGCACTGCTCGCCGCGCCGCTGATCCTATCGAACCTGACGATGGCGCTGATCAATGCCACGGATGTTATTTTGTTGGGGCGGTACAGCGCGCATGCGCTTGCGGCGTCGGCACTGGGCGTTAATCTCAGCATGGCATGCGCCATTTTTTGTATGGGGGTGATCACAGCATCAGCGCCAATGATGGCGACAGAGATTGGCCGTAACCGCCATTCAGTGCGCGATGTGCGGCGCACTTTCCGTCAGGCGATGTGGGTGGCGATCACCGTCACGATCCCCGTTTGGGTGTTGCTTTGGAACGCCGAAAGCCTCTTTTTGGTGCTTGGCCAAGATCCCACACTCGCACGCGATGCTGCACTGTTTGTCAGCGCATATCAGTGGAGCATTCTGCCTTTCCTGTTTTTCGTCATCCTCCGCAATTTTGTGTCTGCCCTTGAACGTCCAGTCTGGGCTCTGGTGATTAGTTTGGTGGCGGTGCTGATCAACGGCGTTCTTAACTGGGCGCTGATTTTTGGAAAATTTGGGTTCCCCAGCCTCGGGTTATGGGGCGCAGGAATTGGCAGCACAGTGACAGAGTTGATCATGTTTGTCGGCATGGCATGGGTCGTCAGCGTGCATCCAAAATTCAGGCGATACCATTTATTTGGGCGCTTCTGGCGCGTGGATTGGGTGCGTTACAGAGAGATTTGGAGGCTTGGCTTGCCTATCGGCGTGACGATGGGGTTGGAAGGGGCCGTGTTTACAGGGGCGGTGTTCCTGATGGGGCTGATCGATGCCGATTCCGTTGCGGCCCATGCGATTGCCCTGCAGATTGCCGCATTGTCATTCATGGTGCCTTTGGGTCTTGCTCAGGCAACGACAGTGCGCGTGGGGATTGGCTACGGGCGAAAGGATGTGGCTGCCATTCACAGGTCGGGCTGGACCGGATTTGTTCTGGGCGTTGGATTTATGGCCGCGATGGCGTTGATCATGTGGGCGATGCCGCAGCTTTTGGTCGGCGCATTTCTTGATGCCAGTGACCCTGCCAATGCCAAGGTGTTTAGCCTTGCGGTTTCCTTTCTTGCCATAGCAGCCATTTTTCAAATTGCCGACGGCGCGCAGGTTGTCGGTGCAGGCATGTTACGCGGCCTTCATGATACCACCGTTCCGATGTATTTTGCATTGTTCGGATATTGGGTGATCGGCATTGGCGCCGGGGCCGGGTTGGCCTTTTGGGGTGGCATGGCCGGTGTTGGTATCTGGATTGGGCTGGCGGTGGGTCTTGCCATTGTTGCGGTGCTGATGGTTTGGCGGTGGACCATGCGGGCACGGATAGGGTTAATTCCGCAAGCGTCATAAAAATACCACCTGCGCGCCTTGACGCTGTCATACAGCCCACCCATATGCGTTTCGTTAGCAGTCACCAAGCATGAGTGCTAATAGCGATTCGTAAAGTCTGTTCCGCACTGGCGGGGCAGCACAAAAAGAGGAAATGCATATGAAATTTCGTCCCCTGCACGACCGCGTGTTGGTTCGCCGCATTGAAGCGGAAGAAAAAACCGCAGGCGGGATCATTATCCCCGACACCGCCAAGGAAAAGCCACAAGAAGGCGAAATCGTCTCAGTTGGTGAAGGCGCTTATAACGAAGATGGCGACCGGATTAAGCCTGACGTCAAAAAAGGCGACAAGATTTTGTTCGGCAAATGGTCTGGCACCGAAGTGAAGATCAACGGTGAAGACCTGCTGATCATGAAGGAATCCGATATTCTTGGGATCCTTGGCTAAGCCAGAAACGACTCAATGGACAGTGTGAACTTCGCCCTGTCCGACCCCCTTTCAAACAAACCAGAGGAACATTCCCATGGCTGCAAAAGAAGTAAAATTTGGCCGCGACGCGCGTGAGCGCATTTTGCGCGGCGTCGACATTCTCGCTGATGCTGTAAAAGTAACGCTGGGGCCAAAGGGCCGCCACGTTGTGCTCGACAAGAGCTTTGGCGCTCCGCGCATCACCAAGGACGGCGTTACCGTCGCCAAGGAAATCGAACTGAAAGACAAGTTCGAAAACATGGGCGCACAGATGGTCCGTGAAGTCGCTTCGAAAACCAATGATGTTGCTGGTGACGGCACAACGACTGCGACCGTTCTCGCTCAAGCGATCATTCGCGAAGGCATGAAATCGGTTGCTGCGGGCATGAACCCGATGGACCTTAAGCGCGGTATCGACCTTGCTGTGACAGCCGTTGTTGCTGATCTTGTGAAGCGTTCGAACCCCGTTAAGGGCACCAAGGAAATCGCACAGGTCGGGATCATTTCGGCAAATGGCGACACTGTGGTTGGCGAAAAAATCGCTGAAGCCATGGAACGCGTTGGCAAAGAAGGCGTGATCACGGTCGAAGAAGCCAAGGGCCTCGATTTCGAACTCGACGTTGTGGAAGGCATGCAGTTTGACCGCGGTTATCTGTCGCCATATTTCATCACCAACCCAGAAAAAATGCTGGTTGAGTTGAACGATCCCTACATCCTGATCCACGAAAAGAAGCTCAGCAACCTGCAAGCCATGTTGCCGATCCTCGAAGCAGTGGTGCAGTCGGGCCGTCCGCTTCTCATCATCGCTGAAGACATTGAAGGCGAAGCACTTGCGACCCTCGTGGTCAACAAGCTGCGCGGCGGCCTCAAGGTTGCAGCAGTTAAGGCGCCTGGTTTTGGTGATCGTCGCAAGGCGATGCTCGAAGACATTGCGATCCTGACAAAGGGCGAAATGATTTCCGAAGACCTCGGCATCAAGCTCGAAACCGTTACGCTCGCGATGCTGGGTTCGGCAAAGCGCGTCACGATTGACAAGGACAACACAACGATTGTCGACGGTGCTGGTGAAAAGAAAGCGATTAAGGGCCGTGTTGAAGCGATCCGTGCGCAGATTGAAAACACCACGTCTGACTATGACAAAGAAAAGCTGCAAGAACGTCTGGCAAAACTCGCCGGCGGTGTTGCCGTGATCAAGGTTGGTGGATCAACCGAAGTTGAAGTGAAAGAACGCAAGGACCGCGTTGATGATGCGCTGCATGCGACACGTGCTGCTGTTGAAGAAGGCATCGTCCCTGGTGGCGGTACTGCGCTTCTTTATGCGACCAAAGCGCTCAAGGGCATGAAGGGCGTCAATGACGACCAGACCCGCGGCATCGACATCATCCGCAAGGCGATTGTTGCGCCACTGCGCCAGATTGCGGCCAATGCCGGATTTGACGGTGCTGTGGTTTCGGGCAATCTTTTGCGCGAAGACGACGAAAAGCAGGGTTTCAATGCATCAACGGATGTCTATGAAAACCTCGTCAAAGCTGGCGTGATCGATCCAACCAAGGTCGTTCGGACAGCGCTTCAGGATGCGGCATCGGTTGCGGGTCTTTTGATCACCACCGAAGCAGCGATTTCTGATGCGCCAGAAGATAAGGCTGCTGGCGGCGGCATGCCCGGCGGCGGTATGGGCGGCATGGGTGGCATGGGCGATATGGGCTTCTAAACCCTTCCGTCTCGTCACGAAAATACTCAAGGGCCGGGGAGAAATCCTCGGCCCTTTTGGCATGGTGTCTTTGCGACCTTTATTGCGACTTCATGAGGGTCGTACGTGAATTTTCTTCCGCTGCGTCGAGCATTTCTGCGGCATTGTCCAAGGCATCTGACTCTCCCTTGCTCAACCCAGTATCGGCAGGCGGCGCATCTGCGCTGCCACATGAAGCGCACATCAGGAGCAAAGCAGGCGTTAATGCAGCACGGCGCAGGGGCTTCATATCTCTTGCCTTCCGGTGTTCCGGCATAAAAAAGGGCCGCATCCTTACCAGATGCGACCCCATTTTTCGAACTTAAGCCGAAGCTTAAATTACATAGCCTTTTTGGCAGCATCCGCAGCAGCGTCAGCAGCACCAGCGGCTGCATCCTTAGCAGCGCCAGCAGCAGCATCAACGGCTGAACCAGCAGCATCAGCAGCTGAACCAGCAGCAGCTGCAGCAGCATCAGTTGCGTTACCGGCAGCATCAGCAGCGCCTTCAGCAGCGCCCATAGCGTCATTTGCAGCAGCATCCATTGTTTCGGTTGCAGCAGCTTCAGCATTTACGGTTTCTTCAGCAGCTTTTTCGCCGCAGGCTGCGAGGCCCATTGAAGTTGCGAGTACAAGTGAAAGAACGATCGACTTTTTCATGGGTATTACCCCTCCCGTTTAGGACAACAAAAAGAACGAACAAAAAGAAACAAAAATCTGTCTCTCATGATCGACGTTGGGGAGGTAACGAGTCATTTACATCTTGGCAATCTGATTTTTTAGGACGAAGTTTGCGAAAGTGCCGCGCAATGATACCTGTATCGGCGATATTGACGTCATATAAAGAATTCTTTATATGATATTGCGATGAAAAAATCGCTCGATATCTTCCGCGCCATGGCAGACCCGACGCGCCTGCGAATCGTGGCGCTGTTGCGAGCGATGGAGCTTTCGGTTGGGGAATTGGCTCAAGTTCTGGGCCAAAGCCAGCCACGCGTTTCGCGCCATATCAAGATCTTATGCGACGCGGGCATCGCCAAACGCCGCAAAGAGGGGAGCTGGGTTTTCCTGTGCCCTGGCGATGCAGACCGCACTGAATTGCTGTTTGGCGCGATGGATGGGTGGCACGGCAGCGATCCCGAAAACCATTGGGCAGTCGCCGATTCCGCGCGTTTGGCGGCGGTACGGGCGGACCGCGCCGCCGCTGCAGAATTATATTTTTCTGCGCACGCCGATGAATGGGACACGTTACGATCACTCCACGTCCCCGAAAGTGCGGTCGAAGCGGCTATGGCCGCGCTTTTGGATGCACGTCCAATCGGACGGCTGGTCGATGTTGGCACGGGTACTGGCCGGATGTTGACATTGTTCGGCACACAGGCGTCGCATGTCATGGGCATTGATCGCAGCCCGGAAATGCTCCGTGTTGCGCGCGGAAAATTGAGCGGCACGCTGTTACAGGGTTGGGATTTGCGACAGGGTGATATTGCTGCTTTGCCCGTGGCGGATGCGTGTGCCGATACCGTGATCCTGCATCAGGTACTGCATTATATTCCTGCCCCCGAACGCGCTGTGTCTGAACTCGCGCGGATAGTGGCGCCGGGCGGGCATGTGCTGATTGTCGATTTCGCGCCGCATGACCGTGAAGAGTTGCGCACCCAAGATGCCCATACCCGCCTTGGGTTTTCAGACAGCCAAATACAGGGCTGGTTTGCAGCATCAGGGTTGATCCTGACCAACGTTGAGCAACTGACCGGCAGCGCACTGACTGTCAAATTATGGCTTGGCAGCCGCACCGCACAAGACCAAGAAAAGGCATCTTCTCTATGACACCTTCGTTTTCGCAACTTGAAGAAGCCCGCCGCGCGCTGGACACGCCTTTGTTTGCTGATTTGGCGGGAGACGCCGCCGTGTCTTTTGAATTCTTCCCACCGAAGACCGAGAAAATGGAAGAACAGCTGTGGCATGCCTTTGAAACGCTGGCTCCGCTGGCCCCGCGTTTTGTGTCAGTGACCTACGGCGCGGGCGGCTCCACCCGCGAACGCACGCACAATACGGTCGCACGGATCGCCAAGGAAAGCAGTGTTCCGGCCGCCGCGCATTTGACCTGTGTTGATGCGTCACGCACTGAAATAGATGCTGTGGCGCGGGCTTATTGGGAAGCCGGGGTGCGGCATATTGTTGCGCTGCGCGGTGATCCGCCGGTTGCGGGCGCGCAATTTGAAGCGCGCAGTGATGGCTATGCAGGGGCGGCAGACCTTGTTGCGGGGTTAAAGAAAGTCGCGCCGTTTGAAATATCGGTCGCGGCCTACCCTGAAGTGCACCCAGAGGCGCTGAGCGGAGATGCCGATCTTGAAAATTTGAAGGCCAAATTGGGGGCAGGGGCCGACCGCGCGATCACCCAGTTTTTCTTTTCACCCGAAGCCTTTTTCCGGTTCCGTGACCGTGCGGTTGCCGCCGGGATTACAGCGGAAATTGTGCCGGGTATTTTGCCAGTGTCCAATGTTGCCCAAACACGGAAGTTTGCGGGCATGTGCGGCGCGGAAATTCCCGCTTGGATGGACCGCCTGTTTGAAGGGCTGGATGATCATCCTGATGCCCGTCAATTGGTTGCCGCGACGATTTCAGCTGAAATGTGCCGCAGGCTTTATGCAGGCGGCGTGCGCAATTTCCATTTTTATACGCTCAACCGCGCAGAGCTGAGCTACGCTATCTGCCATTTACTGGGATTAAGGCCATGAATGTCCGCCAACGCTTTCTTGCCGCCGCTGCGCAACGCATCCTTTTAACCGATGGTGCGTTTGGCACCGAGATTCAAAATTATAAACTGCAGGAAGTTGATTATGCCGGAAACCTTGGCCTGACCAAGGATCAAAAGGGCAATAATGATATTCTGGCGCTGACCAAGCCGCAGGTGATCCGTGATATTACCCAGGCCTATCTGGATGCAGGATCGGATATTGTGTCCACCAACACGTTCAGTGCGAATTTGATCAGTCAGGCTGATTACGCGGCTGAACATTTGGTCAGGGACATCAACTTGGCCTCCGCCCGTATCGCACGGGAATGCGCCGATGCTTGCCAAGCAAAGGATGGCCGCCCGCGTTTTGTGGCGGGCGCAATTGGACCAACGAACAAAACTTTGTCGCTGTCTCCCGATGTCAACGATCCCGGATACCGCGAAATCACTTTTGATTATTTGAAGGACGTTTACCGCGAACAGGTTGATGCCCTGATCGAAGGCGGGGTCGATTTCATCCTGATCGAAACGATTTTTGATACGCTTAATGCCAAGGCTGCGATTATGGCGGTGCTGGACGCGCAGGCCGCGCTGGGACGCGATGTCCCGATGATGATTTCGATGACGCTGACTGATTTGTCGGGACGGAATCTGTCGGGCCACACGGTCGAGGCTTTCTGGTGCGCGGTGCGCCATGCCAAGCCAGTGACGATTGGCCTGAATTGTTCATTCGGGGCTGAACAGTTGCGCCCGCATGTTAAGGTGTTGTCGGCCATCGCCGACACGCTGATCATGGTTTATCCCAATGCGGGGCTGCCGAATGATCTGGGTGAATATGATGAACTTCCCCATCAAACCGCAGCACTTGTTGGCGATTGGGCCGAAAATGGTCAGGTGAACATCCTTGGTGGGTGCTGTGGTTCAACCCCTGCCCATATTGCGGCTATGGCGCGGACTGTGGCGGGGTTGAAGCCGCGCGCTGTGACATCACCGCCCGTGCACACACGGTTGGCGGGGTTGGAACCGATGATTTTGGCAGCGTGAAACATATCAACTGTTCCCAATAAAGAATCTTAGCGGCCGCTAGGGGCGTGATGAAATAGGATGAATGTGTGACCACGAAACAAACAGCAACCTTCGTCAACATTGGTGAACGGACCAATGTTACGGGCTCTGCCGCGTTTAAGAAACTCATTATGGCGGGGGATTATCCCAAGGCCGTTGAGGTCGCGCGCCAGCAAGTGGAAAATGGCGCACAGATTATCGACATCAACATGGATGAAGGCTTGCTCGATTCCTTGGTTGCGATGGAAACATTTGTAAAACTGATCGCGGCCGAACCCGACATCGCCCGCGTGCCGTTCATGATCGACAGTTCGAAATGGAGCGTGATTGAAGCGGGGCTGAAATGCGTATCTGGCAAGCCCATCGTCAATTCAATTTCGATGAAAGAAGGCGAAGAACAGTTCCTTGATCAAGCGCGTAAATGTATGAATTACGGCGCGGCAGTGGTGGTGATGGCGTTCGATGAAGTCGGGCAAGCCGACACCAAGGACCGCAAGGTTGAGATTTGCGAACGCGCCTACAAGCTGTTGGTTGGCATCGGTTTTCCGCCTGAAGACATAATTTTTGACCCCAATGTTTTTGCGATTGCGACCGGCATTGATGAACATCGCCGCTATGCGATTGATTTCATCGAAGGCGTGCGGGAGATTAAAGCCCGCTGCCCGCACGTCCATTTTTCTGGCGGACTGTCCAACCTGTCCTTCTCTTTCCGGGGCAATGAACCTGTGCGCCGCGCGATGCACAGCGTGTTTCTTTATTATGCGATTCCGGCGGGCCTCGACATGGCGATCGTCAATGCTGGGCAGCTTGATATTTATGATGCGATTGATCCGGTCCTGCGCGAAGCCTGTGAAGATGTGATTTTCGACCGCCGCGATGACGCGACCGACAACCTCATTCTCCTTGCCGAAAAATTTCGCGGGACCGATGCGGCAGCGGAAAAAGCGGCAGAGGAATGGCGCGGCTATGATGTGGCAAAACGCCTGTCACATGCGCTGGTCAAGGGCATCGACACGTATATCGTCGACGATACCGAGGAATGCCGTCAGGCGTTTGCCCGCCCGATTGAGGTGATCGAAGGGCCGCTGATGGACGGCATGAACGTTGTCGGCGATCTGTTCGGGTCGGGCAAAATGTTCCTGCCCCAAGTGGTGAAATCCGCGCGCGTCATGAAGAAAGCAGTCGCGCATCTGATCCCGTTCATTGAGGCGGCAAAGGAACCCGGTGCGCGTGCCAAGGGCAAGATCATCATGGCGACCGTCAAGGGCGATGTGCATGATATTGGTAAAAATATCGTCGGGGTTGTTCTGCAATGCAATGGCTATGAGGTGATCGATCTGGGGGTGATGGTGCCGTGGAGCACGATCCTTGCCGAGGCAAAGGCGCATGATGCGGACATTATCGGCCTGTCTGGCCTGATCACACCGTCGCTTGATGAAATGGTGACGGTCGCTGAAGAAATGAAGCGCGCGGGCTTTACCATTCCGCTGCTGATCGGCGGGGCAACAACATCAAAAGTCCACACCGCGCTGCGGATTGATCCGGCCTATGATGGGCCGGTCATTTATGTGCTTGATGCCAGCCGCGCGGTGGGGGTCGCATCAACCTTGCTGTCTGATACGCAGCGCGACCCGTTCGTGCTGAATACTGCGGAGGATTATGAAAAGGTGCGGATTGCGCGCGCGAACAAGGGGCAAAGCACGCTGATCCCGCTGCAGGCAGCGCGTGACAATGGCTTTGTAATTGACCCTGCTCTCGCTCCGCCAGCGCCCTTGCACCCTGGGCTGCATGTGTTTGAGGATTGGGATCTGGCCGATCTGCGCGACTGTATTGATTGGACGCCGTTCTTTCGCGCGTGGGAATTGGCGGGGAATTATCCTGCGATCCTGACCGATGAAGTGGTGGGGGAAAGTGCAACATCCCTGTTCGCCGATGCACAGGCGATGCTTGACAAGATCATTGCTGAAAAATGGCTGACCGCAAAGGGTGTGGTCGGGCTGTGGCCTTGCGCACGTGAGGATGATGATGTCGTGTTGGCAGACGGCACACGACTGTCCTTCCTCCGTCAACAAATCGCCAAACGAGAAGGGCGCGCCAACATGTGTCTGGCCGATTTCGTCAAACCAGCCGATGATTGGATCGGCGGATTTGCGGTGACGGCGGGGCACGGGATTGACGCACATCTGGCCCGGTTCAAGGCCGACCATGATGATTATTCAGACATTTTATTGAAGGCTTTGGCCGACCGTTTGGCTGAAGCCTTTGCCGAACGTCTTCATCAGCATGTGCGGACGACGTTGTGGGGCTATGCGGCGGGCGAACAATTGACCAATGAAGCGCTGATCCGCGAACACTATCGCGGTATAAGGCCAGCGCCGGGTTATCCGGCATGTCCTGATCACAGTCAGAAACCGGGTCTGTTTGCGCTGTTAAACGCCACTGCGAACACCGGCATCACGCTGACCGACAGTTTTGCCATGTTCCCGACGGCGGCGGTGTCAGGGTTCTATTTTGGGCATCCACAGGCCGAATATTTCGGCGTGGCACGGGTGGGTGAGGATCAGCGCGATGATTATGCGGCGCGGCGCGGGGTGGATATTGCCACCGCCAACCGCTGGTTACGACCGAACATGGATTAACAAAAAGGGGTGCCGCAGCACTTGGCCGCGACACCCCTTTTTCATCCGTTAAACCAATCAGGCGAAACGCACGTCATATTTGCTGCGACGGCGCAATGTGCCGCCAACAATGCCAAATCCGAGGATCAGCATCATCCATGTCGCTGTTTCTGGAACAGCAGAGTTAATATCGAACGCAATGCGCCCAAAATTGTCATTCGCGTTGCTGTCCCAATAGAAGAGTTCCAAATTGCCGGTGTTCCAGGCTGGGCCAGCATAATTGGCACCAATCAGTTGATAAACGCCGCCAATGCGACCGACCAGTGATCCAAAGGGAGCCGCATAGCCGCCAAAGGAGGGCAAGCCGAAATTGCCGCCAATTTGTGTGCCAATCGGTTGCCCTGAATCGTCCAAAGCTGTGGAAAGACGGCTTCCCGTCAAACCATTAGCGTCAGAAAAACGCGGCAATGCGCCTGCACTCCAAAGATCGTTTGTGCTGGAACTGACCGTGAAATTTTGGCCCGTCGTCAACGCGATGCCAGTGTTAAGGGGTGTGCCCGAAACCCCAAGGCTGCTGTGCGTGGCGGCATCAACAATGAATATAGTGGCGTATGCAGGGGCCGCTGTCATGGCAAATGCCATGGCCGTCATTGCGACTTTTTGAAAGATAGACATAATATACTCCAGATGATTTCAAAATTCTTATATTCTATTTTTATGACGACTCAGTGTCACTTATCACAATGGTTAATAAAATACTAATAGGATTGGCCTCGCGGCTGCCTTATCATTAACCCTCAATCCGCCTCGACACAGGCATGATCGGGCATCATCACCCCGTAAAGAGGATCCCCAAATGTTTCAGCGTATCGCCCTTTTGCCAGCACTTTTATTGTCCGCTTCTGTCGCGGCACAATCGAGCGCGCCGCCGTTTACATTCGAAGAAACCGGGCAGACATTCTGGCGGTTGCAGGATGCGGTGAAAGCGGTGGGCGGCGGCGACGGCACCATCGCGATTGCGCCGGGCACGTACCGGCAGTGCGCAGTGGTTGAACGCGGCCACATCACCTTCCGCGCGGCCACGCCGGGATCGGTGATATTTGACAGCGTCACGTGCGAAGGCAAGGCGACACTCGTCCTGCGGGGGGCAGGGGCAGATGTTGACGGCATTATTTTTCAAAACATGCGCGTGCCCGACCGCAACGGGTCTGGCATCCGACTGGAAAAGGGCAATCTGAAAGTCGTCAACGCGGTCTTTCGCAATTCAGAACAGGGCATCCTGACCGCGAGCGACCCGGCCGGCGCGATCAGCATTGACCGGTCGACCTTTTCAGGGCTGGGCGGATGCCCCGACGGTATGTGTTCGCACTCCATCTATATCGGGGATTATGGCAAGCTAAGCGTTACGCGCTCCCGCTTTGAACGGGGCACGGGCGGCCATTATGTAAAGTCCCGCGCCGCGCGCGCCGAAATTACCGATTCCAGCTTCGATGATACCAAGGGCCGCGAAACCAATTATATGATTGATCTGCCCGCAGGCTCCGTCGGCGTGATCGCGCGCAACGAATTTGTCCAGGGGGTGAGCAAGGAAAACTACTCCGCCTTCATCGCGGTCGGGGCAGAGGGGATCAACCACCCTTCACAAGGGCTAAGCATCACCAACAACCGCGCGTCAATTGCGCCCGGCGTCAACCGCCAAACCATCTTCGTCGCGGATTGGACGCACGAACCCCTGCGGATCAGCGCGAACCAGTTGGGCGCGGGGTTGAAAGTGTTTGAGGAGCGGTAACGCCCAGCTTTGATCAGGTGAAATAGAGACAGGAGTGAACGGTGCACGAAGTCAAATTCAAGACAGCAAAGCTTCAATAATGGCCCTATGTCTTGGATGGCCGGTTTTTTCATCGGATAAACTCTGAAAGTTACCGTCAATCCTTAGCAAGACATAGCCGTGTATGATCGAACAGGTGGCGACCACTCTGCTCATAACGCTGACCCCGACAGGCTCTCCAAATTGTTCTATCGTTTTTGTCACGAGGCCAAACAGACTGTCGGTCATGCCGGTTAATACCGGATTAGTCTCGTCAAGCATGTCGCGCCGCCACATCAACCGATATCGATTTGGCTTTGCCAAGCCATATGTGTGGAAAGCATCAACAAATGCGATGATCTGGTTGCGGGGGTCGGGCTCGTTTTCGAAACCGGTGGCAGCAACTTTTTGCTTCAGTTCTTCAAAGCAGTGAATGGCGACAGCGGTCAACAGCGCGCGCCGGTCCGGAAAATGGTTCACTGGCGCGGCGTGCGACACCCCAGCGCCTCGGGCTGTTGCTCTTATTGTAACCGCCTCAACGCCCTTAGAATCCAACAGTTCTAGCGCCGACAGGACCAACGCTTCCTTCAACGTACCATGATGATGACCGTGTTTCATCTTCCTATATTGACAACGTCAATCAATAATTGCAAATTGACAGCGTCAATATAGGAGTTGATGCTTCCTTCGGCTGGGCAAGCACCATCATCCAACAACGAGAAAGGATGAAAAATGTTGCATAAAATTTTGATTACCCTGTGCTTGGCAACATTTGGTCTCATGGTGCCCATACACGAAATCGGGCCGACACATGTGCTGAACCCTGACTGGCCAGAACATGCCAGGCTGCATGAGGTTTGGCAGCTCATCACCAACTGCGGGATTGCAGCTCTTGCATTTTGGCTGGCTTGGTTTCGTGATCAAGTCCGCATGGCAAGTGGCCTTAGCCTGATCGTCGTCGGTGGGTTTCTTATGTCCTTCGTAATTCGCAGTTCCTATGACGGATCTATGCGTCACTCCGATGGTACGGAATTGACTGTCGCTGGAATTAACAGTGCTGTGCTTGTCATGGCAATTGCAGCAACTGTCTTGAGCTATATTTTTCTAATATCGAGTAAAGTAGAAGTTCGAAGATAAGAGCCTAATTTCGGAATTTCGGGGACACTATATTAATTAGCTCTGTCCGGATCCAACAATGGCAAATTGCGGGGGGTGTAGGAAAGGGTTGGGCTGGCCGCTGTTCGATCATGGAGGGAATTAAGTATAGTGTCCCTGGAATTTCTCCCGTAGTGGCCCCGGAATTTCCGTGTCCCCGGAATTTCCAGGGTTGAAGGCGTTTGAGGAACGGTGACTGCCATCACGCGCAGCAAAGTCACGGTTCTGAAGGCCTGCGGATAGGCGGGTTCGGGCGACATTCCTAAAGCCCGGACAGAGCACGTACTGTCATATCATGGCAGTACGTGCTATGCTTCACCATCCTCAGGAGAAGCAGTCCCATGTCCCGCGCACAGCGCCTTCTTGAACTTGTTCAGGTTCTGCGTCGGCACCGGCGACCTGTGGCGGGCACGATGCTGGCCGAAGAGATTGGCGTGTCAATTCGCACTTTGTACCGCGACATTGAGAGTTTGAGGGCACAAGGCGCACCAATCGACGGCGAAGCGGGTGTTGGCTATGTGCTCCGACCAGGCTTCTTATTGCCACCGTTGATGTTTTCTGAGGAAGAAATTGAGGCGCTGGTGCTCGGCTCACGCTGGGTGTCGGAAAGGGCGGATGGGCCGCTTGGCAAGGCCGCGCGCAATGTGCTCGCCAAAATCGGTGCTGTGCTCCCCGACGACCTGAAGGACAGCATCGACGCATCGGGCCTGCTGATCGGCCCCGGCGCGCCCATCGCCGCTGGAGACGCCGAACTCGCGGCGATCCGTCAGGCCATCCGGACCGAACGCAAAATGCAGATCGCTTACGGTGACGAACGGGGAACCGCCACCGAACGGATAATCTGGCCCTTTGCTCTGGCCTTTTATGATCGCACCCGCGTCGTCGTCGCATGGTGCGAATTGCGGGAGGGATACAGGCATTTCCGAACCGACCGGATCACGGCGCTTGATGTGGCGGCAGGGCGCTATCCCCGGCGGCGCGGGGCGTTGCTCAAGGAGTGGCGAGAGGTGCGGGGCGTGCCGGAGCAGTGAGCGTTGAGGGGGATGGGTTAGATGAGGGCTTTCGCTAAGTTTTCGGACGTTCGCTATCAGATTGTCGCGCCCTGTTACCCGACGTTTGTTCAATTCTGACGCAAATTATCGCAGATCGAAAACCCGTTGCGAAAGTGACCTAGAGTGCAAACCGTTGCCAAACCTAAAACGTAGCTTTCTTCCTAGCCCTTACCGGTTTTGCCACTGCATTGCCCATTTCAGAATCGAAATCTTCCATCATTGGAAGAAATTCCAACGTGTCACGCAACATCATATATCCCATTTTGCTATCCATTCCGAGCATATCTAAGAACGGTCCTTCCCGAAGTGCTTCCACGGCTTTGCGATATTGATCCAGCGCATGCTTCGCTTCGCTAGCATTGCCGCCTTTGAAGCTACGATATGCCTCAAGCGCGAGCTCGTATAGCCAAGGCAACTCGTCTTTGAATAGGCTCGCAGAAACCAACAATTGAATTGGATCGCTTCGCCGAGCACCAATAAAATGCGTTAGTTCTATCATCATTCCGGGATGCATTTTTCGCCGAAATTTTCGACGCATAAACGGGTCGTCGTCCATCGTATCTCGCAGCCTAATATCCATGTTTCGGACATTGGAGACCAAGTCCTCAAGAACTTCGGCCTGAGTTCTAGATTTCTTATGGGCTGCTTCACTTGCCGGAATAGCTTCAATTTTCTTTTGTAGCACGGCCCACATCGGGTCGAACACGTTTTGCAGCACATCATCCGCGACCGGAGTGGTCCATGACGAGTTCAAACTTGTCAGCAGTTTTTTTACGCCTTCTCCGTCAGCCTTTTCCGAATGAAATTGTTCCAGCGGGCCAGTTATCTCACTTGGTTCGACATCAAGCCGAAGCGGAATTACGCGACCCTCTTGCATTGATTTGGCCAATGCACCGGCTTCGAACAGTAACCACGGAGCTTCCAGATTTTCTTTGGTAACGCATAGGATTCCAAAGTTGGTTTCTTGGAGTTGCGTTGCAATTACGCTGCTCCAGCGCTCGCCAGAATTGATATCGGAAGACGACATCCAAGGTTGCACATATTGCAGAACGGTCGGAAGCCAATCTTTCAACGCGGCAGCCAGCGCTTTGCTTCGATCGCCGCTCCAACTGATGAAAATTTTCATTACTTGCCCCTCGTGGACAAACGTCTCGAATTTGGGACGAGTTTTAGTCCAATTGATTGAGCATGCGACAATCTATCCGCTCATACAATATCAAATTCGTTAAGGTCCGCTGTTGAGACATTAGCATTCAAAACCGGACGTTCCGGACTCCCCCATTTCCAAACACTATACCAAGCTTCACTCGACTACTGCCACAAACTGACAGTATGATGTCGTAACCCTCTCCCCTTGGCGCGCGATTCTCCGTGTTGCCGGTTTGAGGAGACATATAATGCCAGATTTCAGCTTCCTTTTGCTTCACGTCGCGGATCACGCTGCCAGCGCCACATTCTACACTGCGCTGCTGGATATCCCGATCATTGAACAGAAACCGGATTTCTCCATGCTGCCGCTGCGCGACGGCGTTATGCTCGGCCTGTGGGCTCGGGCCGATGTTGAACCAACAAGCAGCGGCCAAACGGGCGCGAGCGAGATCGCCTTTACCGCCCTCAACGCAGGCGCAGTTGAGGCGATGCATGATGACTGGAAGGGGCGCGGTCTGACGATTCTACAGGCCCCGAC
>JAYUPB010000048.1:0-13274 GCA_043760405.1 Sphingomonadales bacterium | reverse complement strand
ACCATCGAACACATAGTCGGTTGAGACTTGAATGATCGGTATCCCCAGTCTTGCAGTTTCGCGCGCCAGAATTTCGGGGGCCAGGGCGTTTATGCTGTAGGCGAGTTTGGGTTCTGATTCTGCTTTGTCGACCGCTGTATAGGCCGCGCAATTGATCACGGCACGCCAATTTTGGGATGTCACAGCAGCAATCAAGGATGCCTCATCGGTCAAATCAAGATCACCCCGGACCGGTGCGACAATGTTCAATCCATGTGCCGTTGCAAAACGGGCAATGGCACCGCCCACCTGGCCGCTGCCACCGGTGACAAGGATCGGGCGATGGGCCATCTTAAGCTGACGTCAGGCCAAGACGTTCACCACGATACGCCCCGGATTGTATGGCCTGCCACCAATCCTTGTTTTGTAAGTACCAATATATGGTTTTTTCCATGCCGCTTTCAAAACTTTCCAAAGGTTTCCATCCAAGGTCACGTTGCAATTTGGTCGCGTCAATGGCGTAACGGAAATCATGGCCGGGGCGATCTGCGACAAAGGATATCTGTCCGCGGTAACTTTTGCCATCCGTGCGCGGCTGTATCCGGTCAAGCGTATCACAGATGGTATGGACAACCGCCAAATTGGTCCGTTCAGATGAACCGCCAACCATATAACTTTCGCCTGCCACGCCTTTTTCAAAAACCGCTTGCAGCGCGCGGACATGATCATCGACATAAAGCCAATCCCGCACATTATCTCCCGCGCCGTAAACCGGAAGCGTTTCACCAGCGAGGCATTTGATTATGATCAGTGGGATCAGTTTTTCGGGAAAATGATAAGGTCCGTAATTGTTCGAACAATTGGTGATCAGAACCGGTAAGCCATAAGTGTGATGCCAAGCGCTGACCAAATGATCCGACCCTGCCTTTGATGCGGAATAGGGTGAACGCGGATCATAGGCAGTTGCTTCGGTGAAAAAACCTTCCGTCCCAAGCGCGCCAAACACCTCATCGGTTGAGATATGATGGAACCGAAAGGTTTTCTGCGCGTCCGCAGATAAGGTTCGCCAATAGGAAAGTGCGGCATTTAGCATGGAAAACGTGCCAACCACATTGGTTTGGATAAAGGCAGCAGGGCCATCAATGGACCGATCAACATGCGATTCCGCAGCCAGATGCGTAATGACATCAGGCTGATAATTGGCAACGATTTCTGCCACGCGGTCGCCGTCGCAAATGTTGGCATGTTCAAACCGATACCGGTCTGACCCAGCAATATCCGCCAGTGATGAAAGGTTGCCGGCATAGGTTAAGGCATCAATGTTGAGAACGTTATGGCCCGTATTGGCGATAAGGTGACGGATCAAAGCAGAACCGATAAAACCAGCACCGCCAGTGACGATGATTTTGAGGGGTTTGGATATCATGGACATGTTCTAGCGCGAAAGTGGTAAAAGGGGGTTACCGTCATAGGCAAAATAGAAATCGCCTTCTGTAAGGGTGGGTAAGCTTGCATCTTTATCCGAAAGCAATGGCGCGCCTCCTGCGAGCGGCCAATCGATCGCAAGTTGGGGATCATTCCAGGCAATGCCGCCATCAGCGTCAGGTGCATAATAAGCGTCAACCTTATACGCAATCTCGCTGGCATCTTCTAATGTTAGAAATCCGTGGGCATATCCGGCCGGAATGAAAAGCTGATTGCCGAGGCTGGCCGATAATTCGACCCCAATCCAGTGACGAAATGTTGGGGAGTCTTTGCGAATATCAACGGCGACATCAAAAACACGCCCCTGCAAACAACGCACCAGTTTTGCCTGAGCATGGGGAGGGCGTTGAAAATGCAAGCCGCGCAAAGTTCCCTTTTTTGCTGAAAGCGAATGATTGTCCTGACAGAATTCGGCGCGGACACCCCATTCTTCAAACCGTGCCTGGTTCCAGGATTCGGTGAACCAACCTCGACTGTCTTCGTAGCGGTGCGGTGTGAGAAGCTTTACCGTCATATAAGTTCCGAATAGCAAACAACATACCTGTTTTAGCGCTGAAACGCGCGGTTGGCGAGGTTATGCCAAAGATATTTATCTGTGCGTGCCAATTTGACCCAGCCTGTGCGAAAGGTTAAGTTTGTATTCAGCATTTCAGCCGCTATAAATTTGACGGTTGGGGAATGCAGAATGATTTACTGGGTTCTGATGGTGCAATTTGCCGTCAATATCAGAAAATCAATTGGGGGGTGTTGTGGCAGTAACGGAAAACTCGGACCGGCGTAAAAGGACCTTGGCAACACGTTTGTTGACCATCTGGGTTTCTCTTGTGGCGCTTTTTTTCCTCTGGGAAACCGTCGCTTATCAAGGGTTTATAGAATTTCTGGCGGAGTGGCAGTTTGGCGTTTTTGAACGTTATTTCCCAACCTTCACCTATGCCATTTTGATCGCGATTGCGGGACTTCCGGTGATCGTTTATCTTATTTATAAGCGGCGTCAGGCAAAGGCCGAACAGATGCCCGAGGCGCGCAACGGCGGTCGGGCAATCGCCGCTTCAACGCGACTGATGCGCTGGCTCTTTGGTTTGGCAACATGTGGTGTGGTTGGTGCACTCATAACATTGTTATTGATGTTCAATCTCCCCAGCGACTCTGGGACAGAACAACAGATTAATTTGGCGACGCCGGCTTCCGTTTCCCCTGCAGAAGGAAAAACAAGTCTCGTCGGGGATATTTTATACAAAAAAGCATCCGGATTTGGTGAAAATCTGATTGTCACACAGCATTATATCTATTTTGCACCCGTTATTGCGCGGGGTGCAGATGATCAGAATATCCGGTATTTCGTTGAATTGGAGCGTCTAAACACCAAGGAGCTGGAATTTGGGCCCGTGGGATCCGGCGTCTTGAGGCGCAACGCACTGCCGGGCGAAATCATAGCGTTATATAAGCATGTCGGTTTTCGTGTTGACCGTCCCTATTATGTGTTGTTCGCTTCAGGCGAGTCGATGCGCGCGCGCTACTATATTGTTGCTGGCCAATTTGCGCTGGGGGCGCTCCTGTTCCTCCTTTTCGGCTTTTTCCAACGCTGGCGCCGCAACCGGCTTCGGCGCAGCTTGAATGAGACTATCTAGCAAGGTTAATAACCTGCTAACCATATGATTTAACGCTGTATTGATCGCCGTGCGCGATAATATAGTTATGATCAGATTCACTATGCCTCTTTTTTGCGCCAGTAGCGCTGCATTTTTGGCAGGTATATGGGATATTTTTCCAATCGAGTCCCCAGTGAATTGGTTACCGGACCCTAAAGCCAATATTGCAAGGATTGAAACTGGCGCGCCGCTTACAGTTCCTGCTAATGCGCCAAGTGTAGACATTTTAAGGGCGGGTGACGGGCTATTCTATGTGACGGGCGATGTTGACGGGACGCCAATCCGTTTCGTGGTTGATACAGGGGCCACTGTTGTTGTCTTGACGCCCGCAGATGCAAGAAAACTGGGTATCGCGCCAAATTCCAGGGACCAACGCGCGCAGATTCAAACGGTGGCAGGGGCAACATCCATGCAGTGGACCAAGATCAGCCGGATTAAAATTGCGGGCCAATCGGCTTATCATCTCGACGCAGCAATCGTCAGAAGTGGTCTGAAAGTATCGCTTTTAGGGCAGAATTTTTTGTCTGAAATGGGGGGCGTGACGCTTCAAAAAAACCGCATGACATTTCATCAGAAAATATCTGAAGTTCCCGGCCGCATATAATGCGTTCTAAAAACGAAGCCTAAGCAGCCGATGTGGTTGCAACGCGGGCCTGGCTGCGGCGCATCGCAGCCCCAACAATGGCAAAACCAAATATTAGCATCAACCATGTTGTTGGTTCGGGAACACCGGGCGCTGGGGGCGTTTCTTCTTCAGTAATATCACCCACCACACCGACGACTGGAATGGGATCAAAAACCAAAACACCATCATCCTCTGTCACAACGCCGGGGACGTCTGTAGCACCGGGAATCGGGGGATTTTCGTCAGTAGCAACAAAACCGGTAATGGCTGGATCAAGTGCTGCGAGGAGCAAGGGTGCTTTTTCACCGGGCGTGGCCAGAGGCAAAACAGCGGCCTTTGGCCGTTGAAGCGCCAATCGGGGGAGGCGAAATATTCTTGAACGGCGGCGTGGATCTTCCGCCACAGGAAGCACAACTTCTGGCTCTGCAAACGCGGCAAATGCGGTCGGTGCAGGAAGCTCGCGACCTGCAGCGCTGAACATTTCGCGCTGATTGCGGGGGGCAAATGCCCCTAAAGCCACAACAGCAATCAAGGCACCAAGGATCAAACGCTGTCTGCTGCGCTCGATGAGATATAGATTGCCTGTTTCATTTGCCATCTTGAATACCTAACTCTCTTTTTACCAATGATCCACCTGAAAATGAGGTTAAACCCCGCTTCCCAATGATGATCCAAACGCACGATCAATCCGTTCTTGTTCGCCTCTATCAGGGGCTATAATTCTCAGTTACGCGCCAAAACCCCGCGTGCTTCATCCGCCTTCAATGTGCCTTTTTCTGCGTCAGCCGCCAGCGCCATTCGCGCAGGTGCTTGAATTTCCGGGGCAGGTGCTAAACCTGACGCTGCGACTGTCGTTTGCGGCGTGACCAACGGTATTTCAGTTGTGGTCATGGCTGCCATATCGACAGGCGCATTAAACAATGCGGCCAGTTTGGTCGGCAGAACTTCATTCTCTGCATAACGTTGGGCAAAAGCGGCGGTGCGCCCCGTGCCTCCTGTCCAGCGGTAAAAAATATGTGCGCCAACGGTGGCCACTTTTGTCAGGCTCGACTGCCAATAGGGGACAACATAAACTGTGTGGTAATGCGTTGCTGTTCCGACGGCATATTCAACGCGTCCAGCGAGTGCTTCTTCGGCAATCTGAGCAGCGCGACGCCAGAGCATAGGGTTACGTTGTCGCGACAGCGAACCATCGCAGGTGAAGGTGAACTGGCAGCCGGTTGCGCGCGATGATCCCTGAAAAACCACGCCGCAAACCGAATTCGGATAAGCGGGATGGCGAACGCGATTGAGCACAACTTGTGCGACGGCGCGTTGACCGGTGACAGCTTCAGAGGCCGCTTCAAAATAAACAGCAGACGTCAGGCATTCTGCTGCGGTCATATGCGCGCCCATATTCGCAAATGCAGCCCCCATATTGAAAGGGACAGCTGGCGATAAAGATTCAAAAGATGTTGGTATCGCGGCGTTGATGGCGATCGCTTTATCCGGGGCTACGGATTGGAATGTCAGAACGGTCGGCTCATCGACTGTCGGAAGGGCTATGTTGACGCTTTGACCAGAAGGGGTCTGGGAAAGTTGCGGAATAGATCCAGTGGTTCCTGCCAATGCCAAGCAGGAGGCGAGCAAAAATGCAGCACCGCGCACCGGCCAACGACCTATAAAGCGTTTCATGCCACCTGATTGAGTGCGCTCAGAACTGCGGTGCATCACAAACTGTCCAAAATTTCAAAATGAAACAAATCGTCCAGAGAAGAAAAAGGCCAAGACGGAGCATTATACCCAGCCTTGGCCTCTTTGCCCCGTCAAGACGGAGTTTCAATTAAGCGAAAGCGGATACTTCGCGGTTACGACGACGCATAGCAAAGCCAGCAACGCCGAAACCGAACAGCAACATCATCCAAGTTTCTGGTTCAGGAACACCGGCAACACCCTGTACGGAGACATTGTCGAGATCGTAGAAGCTAGGATTATGTTGAAAATTGATTTGCAGTGTTGTGAACGCACTTGTCGCTACAGCAGAGAATGCCTGCGTAATGTAGTTCGCAGGACCAGCACCATTATTTTGCGAAAAAATTGTATTCCCGCCAAACAAAACAGCGAATGAGTTTGGAACACCCGAGTTCAGATTGTGGAGATCAAAACTGATTTGATATGTTTGACCTACAACTGTGTTCAACACTTGTGTCAAAGTTCCGATCGAACCAATTGGACCCAAGTGAGCACCAAATCGGCCCGTGTTGGCAGCAGCCGTTGTTACGGATGTAAAGCCAAGATTACCTGACCGTGTCCAAGCGGAGAGATTACCGCTTTCAAAGCCACCGTCGATTACAAGTTCAGCAGCCGAAGCTGGAACCGATACCAGTGCAGCAGCACCGGCAAGCGCAAATAATGCGCTTTTCGCAAATTTTTTCATTTCAAAACTCCTGTTAGAATAAGTCGTAAATCGATTATGTTTGCGAACCCGATTCTTCGATCTTAACTTTTCATATACCAATTTTGTGAACCTGCGGAAAGACTTAATTAAGAATAATGCGCGGTTTTTTGGGGGTTTTAGGCCAAAATATGTTTCGAATTGAAACAAGCTCTTAAAATATTTGATTAATTTTGGCGCCGCCGTTGGTTGCGCACAGGGATGCGACTCGGGGTGACGCCGGGTTAAAGAGGATGATTTGCATTCAAACGCGCTCAGGTTTTCGTGAGCATCCCAAACAGTGCTTCAAGTCATTACAGCCGATTAATCGCCGTAATAGCGGTCATATTTACCGCCATAGCCAAAATTTTCGGACGTGCCTGGCTGATAGCGGTTGAGGACCGTGCCAATGCACGGGGCTGGGGCAAAGAGCTGCATCGCATCGCGAACCTGCGCTTTTGTGGTGATGCCTTCTTCGATAACAAACAGATAACTGTCGAGTTGCTGGATAATCGCCATCGCATCGTCATTGGCAAACGCTGGGGGCAGATCGCAAATGATGACGACATCATCTGGCAAAGCGCGCATCGCATCAATCAAGGTCTGGAACCGTTCTCCGGATAAAATCTCTGCGGAATTGACGCGTGCGTGATAGCAGGGGAACAGAGTCAGGTTCAAGTTTGTGATCTGGCGACCAATATTCAAAAGGCTATCGACGCTGCCATCCAAAAATTGTGTGAGCCCGGTGTCCCCATCAATGCCAAACTTTTCTGCAAGCGAAGCACGCCGTAAATCCAGATCAAACAAAAACACACGAATTTCCGGAAGCTGTGCGAGCGCAACCGCGAGATTGGCAGCAAGGAATGACTTTCCAGCTTCTGGGGTTGCCGACGTGATTCCGAGCAACTTCCAATTCTTATTCCGCATTTCCTTTAGAATTTGTGTCCTGAGCAAATTGAACGGACGAGCGCGGATATCGCGCGAATTATATCCGACGATATTGTGATCTTCCAGAATATCTGTTTCAATTTCGGCGGTTTTCAGGCGCAAAGGATTGGGGATAATATTTACCGCAACAGCTGTTGGAAACCGCGAATTTTCAATCGACACGAGCAAAGCCCCTTAAAGATAATAATGCCTGAGGTGCACTGTTCACTGCGCGACGACGGCCACACGGCGTTTGAACGGCCATATGCGGTGATACCAGCGGACGACAGGTTTTTGCTTCGCAGCAATCGTTGGAATTGCGACAAGGGGTGCAACACCCGTGATCATTTTAACCGAATCGATGCCCCGTATCGGACGCATGAGAATTTCAAGTCCAAGCAACAGCACGAGACCGGCAACCAAACCAGCCGCAGCACCGCCCAGTATGAGTTTTGGTCGGTTAGGGGAATCTGGCTGATCGGGAACGACGGCAGGATCAATCACGGTCAAGCGTTCACCCTTTTGTTCATTCTCCATTTTGGCAGAGGCCTGAGCCGACATTAATTTCCCCGCGACCTGCTGATATTGGACATTCAATCCTTCAAGTTTTTGCTGCAGTTGGGCGACTTGCTCCATCACAACGGGCGCACGGGACTGCGCATTTAAAATGGCTGAACTCTGTGCGGATTCGCGACTCCGCGCGGCCTGAAGTGCAGCAATTTGGGAATTGTTGAACGATATTTGTGATGCAATGGCATCAACAGGAATATTGACCACATTTCTTGCAGCCAGGTCTTTGGCCTCTGCCAAGCGTTGCCGGGCGATAATAACGTCGGGATGGCTTTCAGCATAAACCGCGCGTGCAGCCGCGAGCTGAGATTCCGCGCCAGCAACGATTGGATCACGGTTTGCCGCAGTTTTCGTCAAATCGCGCTGGGTATTGAGTTGAGCATTATCCCGTTGAAGCGCAGAAATTTGGGCATCAAATGATCCGCTTCCGCCGCCAATCATGGTCATGCCAGAATTGGAGAGAACAGAACCATTATGTGACTTGATCCCCGAAATTTGACCCTCAAGCAAAGCAATTTGCGTTTGAAGATTTGTGGCCTGGTCTGTCAAAAATTGCACAGTGTTGGCAGCTTGTTCGGCATTTTTGGTCGAATCTATCCGCAAGATATGTTCAACAACATCCTGCGCAACCGCCTGCGCCTTGACGGGGTCCGCATAATCAAAACTCACTGAAAATGCGATTGTGGATGATTTTCCGTTTCCGCGTTGCTGGATTTCAGAGCCGACCGGAGCAAAACGAACAGATTTGCGCAGTGTTTCGATAACCTCAGACAGTGGCTTGGAAACACGTTCTTTTCCGTAAACATCAAGGCGCTGAATCATTTCGATTAGATCGGGTCGACTCAAAACCTGCTGACGCACTTTGGCGATCCGCTGGTCAATCACGTCGGATGATGTCGTTCCGGCAACTTCTTCAGGGAGTTGCGGCGATTCCACGAGGAGAATTGCGGTCGAACGATAGACTGTTGGCAACAGAAACGCAGCGGCAACGCCGGCCAGTGTCAGCAAAAGCGTGGGAACAATAAGATACCATTTGCGTTGCTTGGCAATCGCAGGAAGATGTTTGAGTAGCGAGGGTCCTTCATCCAGATCGTCGCTGGAATCAGCATTCATATTCATTATCTCTTCCCAAGGGCGTAACTAATACCAACGCTCACTTCCGCATTGCTCCGGCGGTTGACCGTGTCGCGAAAACTGTCAGCATAGCCAATAGAGACAAATCCTTTTATTTTTTGTGAAAGTCGGTTGGAATATGTGATGTTCGTCCGGCCATAATCCACCGACTGCGCATTTCCGATGATGGAATTGCTTGAACGCGAATAACTCGCATTGGCAGAAATATCACTGCGTTCCGTCAGGCGTACATTATAACTCATCCCAGCGGAGGTTTGTGGCCGCACGCCGCCAAGCGATGTTGGTTGAACTGCGCGCGATGCAAAGGCACAAAATCTGTCCCTGTCCGAAATGTGACAGATATTCACAGCCCCAGACATGCCGGTTTGTGTGCTTTTTCCGACCAAATCTCGAATCGAGGTAAAGGATAGGCCAGCAGAGCCAGTCAAGCTCCAGCGGGCGCCCAATTTGGTTGTCAGGGTTACTTGTGGCGAGATTGTTGTTGCATCGCCAAAGTTTGTTTGCCGATAATCTGACCTTGCAATCGACGTGGTCAGCCCAACGGACGTGTTGGCATTGAGCTTACGGGCATATCCCAATCGGGCACTTGAATAATCATATTCCTGTGCACCGCTTCCCGATGGATAACGCGCCATGGCAAATGCGCTGCCAAATTGCCATTGATCGCGCGCGCTTGCTTTATATTCGAACCCAATATCACCATTAAAGCTTTGGCGGCGTTGTCGCAGGCCATTCAGGGTGACATCGTCGGGTAAAGGGATGCCGACACCGCTGCCGACACTGCCGTTATCAACAAATGTGAGCAGTTCGTTGGCCCCGATTACGGAGCTGTCAAAACCAAGATTGGCGCCAAAGGACAGTTTCGGGCTCAGAGGCCGCGACAGATTGGCAGCAATGGAATAGCCATCCGTTGCCTTATAACGCTTAGTAAATTCAGTATGCTGTACGCGCGCCGATAATTTGAACCGGTTTGTCCCGTCCTGGGCAGTGAGGGTAGGCGCAAGAGAAACTGTTATGGATCCCGCATCCGTATTCGTCCCAGTCAACAAATATGGGTTATTTGAAAGCTGTGTTCGCACAGAGGCTTCCCCGCCCAAAACGACATCAGCTTGTGCCGATCCAGCGCTTGCTACAGCCCAGATAGCAACAAAAGTTGAAGCCAATTCTTCAAATTTGTGAGAGCGAGTGCGCGCTTTATTCTTTGAGAATATGGTCATGGTACAATCACCGTATCACCGCTTTCAATTTGAGGGATGGCGTTTGCATTGATGTCCCGTGCTCCCGCACCGCCCTTAAAGGCGCTAGCGATCCGCGCTTTGATGGTCACCAAACCATTGCCCGATTTGCGAATGATGGACACACTGTCCAAGCCAGCAAATTCATCAGGACCACCAGCAAAGCTGAGGGCTTCAAGAAGATTGACATAACGTCCAGGGGAGAATGTTCCCGGATTTTTCACGCGGCCCGCGACTGAAAATTGAAGGCCGGAGGGATTGCGAACGGAGACGGTGACCTGTGGTACCTGACCGCGATATTGCCCTTCAAGACCCTTGGTGATCAATGCTTCGACTTGTGATGGCAATTGGCCGACGGCTGTCACCTTGCCAACAAGGGGAAATGAGAATGTGCCGTCAGGCAGCACGCGAATAATGCGCTGCAACCTCTCTTCCCCCCACACATAAACTTCGATTTCATCGCCCGGATTTATGGAATAGGGCCGCAATGCCTGAGGCGCTTCTTGCGCGAACGCAGCGTTGCCCGAGGTGAAAAATAGTGCCGTCGCAACGACATTTACAAACCATTTTGACATTGTTGAATGTTCCTATTGGCCAAAAAATGGCTCCGGATCATTGCACGATCAGCGCATGATTAAAAGAATCTTTTCCAGATGTGTTCAGTTACACATCCTTTAAGTTCGGTTCAATCCATTTGAATGGCCCCGTGTTTTGGTGGGTTACGGCATATAAACTGGTTGCGCGATGCAACGATCAATACCATTACCACGACGAAGCTTTAGGATCGGGCGATCAACACTTTAAGAATGGCGACTGTGCAGACGATGGAAGAAAAGATGGACCAATCGTCAAGGACCAAATGCCCTAGGCCATATCGTAAACTATTGTTGCGCTTTGGAATTTTAGCCAGTGCGGCATTTTTGGCGTCCTGTTCAAATGCGCAAGAGCGCGCTGAAAAACACGCTGCCACAGCCATGATGTATGCCAATGCAGGCAATTTCGCGGAAGCCCGCGTTTCGCTGCTAAAAGCGGTTGCAGAACGCGATGATATTGCGAGCCAGTGGCAGTTTCTGGGCCAAGTTGAGCTTCAATTGGGCCATTTATCAGAGGCATTATCTGCTTATTCTCACGTTCTTGAACTTGACGCGGTGAATGTTGAGGCGCTGCAACTTGTCACCGAGCTCGCCTTTCAGGTGGGCGATACGCGCAAAGCGACGGCGACTGCGGACCGCGTGCTGGCGCTTGATCCCGCATCAACCCGCGCATTATTGGTGAAAGGCCTCGTTGCTCTGGATCAAAAACGTCTGGTTGAAGCGAATCAATATGCGGCAGCGATTCTCGAAATTGACCCAAAGGATGAATTGGGGTTGGTTCTAAAAGCGCGGGCATTGGCTAAAAACGAGGCATTTCAAGAAGCCGTTAAAACCATCAACGATAATATCCCTGTTGAGGTCCGCACAGAAGCGACACTTGGCACCCTGATTGAAATTTACCGTATTATCGGAGACGGTAAGAATATTGTCCCCACTTTCGATTTGATGATCGCCAAACGTCCCAAAGATATCGCTCTAAAGGTCGATTTTGCCGAAATCCTCTATAAGGTCGGCGATAGCGCGCGCGCACGTGCCCTTATTTTTCAGCAACTCAGGGAGCGGCCAGAAGACATTGACTTGATTAAAAATGTCGGAAAATTATGGGTTGAAAATGATCCAACACCGCTGTCTGCCGCACAAATCACAGAAGTTGCGGAGAATGGATCCATGACAATGCGGGTTGGTATCGCGCGTCACATGCTTGCGCTTAAAAACGTAAAGGCTGCTGCATTGATTGTGAAACCCGTCGCCAATAATGATGATGTTGCAACGGCTGATGCGCGCGCCATTTTGGCAACAACGCATTTTGAAAATGGGGATGTAAACACCGCAAAATCGATTGCAGATCAGGTTATCTTGGAAGATTCTGGCAATGTTGATGCGCTTTTGTTGCGGGGTCGGATCGGGCTTGTGCGTGGCAAATTACAGGCCGCATATAATGATGTCCAGGTCGTTGTGCGCGATTATCCCGATAATGAGGCTGGCCGCATTCTGAGCGCGGATATATTTCTCAAACGCGGAGAAGCATATCGCGTCAGGCAAGCCTATGAGGATGCGCTGAATTATATGCCGCAAAGCATGGTCATGGCGCAAAAATATGCAGACTATCTTTTCGATGTTGGTGATAAGGTTCGCGCGGTGCAGGTTGTGCGTCAATTTACGCTTCACAACCCTTCGCTGTTAGCGGGATGGAAAACATTGTCGGCTATGTGTCAAAAAAGTGGTGATGCGCGTTGCGTGTCGGAGGCGACTAAAGGACAAACCGCTGCTGCGGGTACTTTCGTTGTTGATGTGCGTCCTGGTATCATACGGAGCAGAGGACTTTTTGGGCGGTTATGACAGTCAATATTGATGAAGCGTTGAATGAAAGCGAAGTCATTTTTTATGGTTGAGTCTTTTTTCAGGCCCTCCCGTAAAAACAACCGTAATTTGCGTTTTACGTCGAATGTCCTGCGCACATTTGGCGTTATCATTGATATCACCGCGCTCATTCTTGCATTTTTTGTATCAATGGTGGCTTATGACATTGCCTTTGGCCGCATCCTCGAACCGAAAATTCATGAAACTGCTGCTATCATTCTTGGCATTAATTTTCTGCTGATCAGAATCTCCCAGAATTCATATTCCGACTTCAGGGGGCAGGGCGAAGACGTCGGCCAAGGGGCAATGGTTGATTTTTTGATGGCTGCCATTTTGACAGCGTTTACCGTCACATTATTTGACCTTTTGGAGAGTTTTTCGCGCGGTTTGGCTGGATTTTATATCTTCTTCTCCCTCTCCTTTTTGTTTCTGGGACGATTGATTTTTCGAAAACTGGCGTGGTGGTTGATGGCGATGGGCTATATTGGCCAACGCGTGGTCATTTACGGGGCAAGCCGTGATATTGTGGCGCGGGTGATTGAACTCTTCACGATTGAACGCCTTCCGCATTTGCGCATCATCGGCTTTGCTGATGATCGCAAAACACGCATCGATACAACATCATTAGACACCGTTACATTCGTTGGTGGTATTTCAGAACTTCTCAAAATGGCTCAATATGGTCAGCTTGATCAGGTGATTATTGCTCTGCCTACTGTGCAGCAAAAACGCCTTGATGCAATGATTGAACAATTAAGCGCAGCGGCGATCGACGTGTGTTGCATTCCGCGTGAAATTCTTGAT
>JAYUPB010000047.1:0-76403 GCA_043760405.1 Sphingomonadales bacterium | reverse complement strand
CACAGCGACGTTGATCGAGAAAAAGGTCGTCGAGATCGGAACGCCTGAGCGCGCAGTGGTAACCACATGTGCTTATTGCGGTGTTGGTTGCACCTTTCGCGCCGAAATGCGCGGCGAGCAGGTTGTCCGCATGGTGCCTTACAAAGAGGGCAAAGCCAATCGTGGGCACAGCTGCGTGAAGGGCCGCTTTGCTTGGGGCTATGCACAGCATCAGGAACGCATATTGAAGCCCATGATCCGCGGATCGATCAATGATCCGTGGCGCGAGGTCGAATGGGATGAAGCGTTTGCTTATACCGCGTCAGAATTAAAACGGATCAGTGACACATATGGCAAACATGCCCTTGGCGGGATCACGTCAAGCCGCTGCACCAATGAAGAAACCTTCCTTGTCCAGAAACTGGTGCGCGCAGGTTTTGGTAATAACAATGTCGACACCTGCGCTCGCGTTTGCCATTCCCCGACCGGATACGGCCTCAAAACAACATTTGGGACGAGTGCTGGGACGCAAGATTTTGATTCGGTTGAGGATAGCGATGTCATCCTGGTCATTGGTGCGAACCCGACCGACGGCCACCCTGTCTTTGCAAGCAGGATGAAACGTCGTTTGCGCGGCCAAGATGACAAGCCTGGTGCAAAACTGATCGTGATCGATCCGCGACGGACCGATATTGTCCGCTCCCCCCGTATTGAAGCGCAGCATCATCTGCCGCTGCGCCCCGGGACCAATGTCGCGGTCCTGACCGCCATGGCTCACGTTATCGTGACCGAAGGCCTTGCTGATGAAACGTTCATAAAGGAACGCTGCGACTGGGACGAATATCTGCACTGGGCCGAATTTGTTTCGCTGTCTCGCAACAGCCCCGAAAACCTGCAACCCGTAACTTTGGTCGACGCTGAAGAGCTTCGTGCTGCAGCGCGGCTTTATGCAACGGGCGGCAATGGTGCGATCTATTACGGCCTTGGTGTGACAGAACACAGCCAAGGCAGTTCAACTGTTATGGCGATTGCCAACCTTGCCATGGCGACCGGCAATATCGGGCGGCGCGGTGTCGGTGTAAACCCGCTGCGCGGCCAAAATAACGTTCAGGGCGCATGCGACATGGGCAGTTTCCCGCATGAACTTTCCGGTTACCGCCACATCAGCGATGGCGATGCGCGGCGCTTATTTGAAAATGATTGGGGCGTGCCGCTTGATCCAGAGCCCGGTCTGCGCATCCCCAATATGCTGGATGCCGCAGTCGATGGGGTGTTCAAGGCGCTCTATTGTCAAGGTGAGGATATTCTCCAATCCGATCCCAACACGGCGCATGTCTCAGCTGGGCTCGCCGCGATGGAATGCGTGATCGTGCATGACCTTTTTCTCAATGAAACTGCAAACTATGCACACATATTCCTGCCGGGATCGACTTTCTTGGAAAAGAACGGCACTTTCACCAATGCTGAACGCCGCATTCAACCGGTGCGCAAGGTGATGACACCGATGAACGGGCTTGAAGATTGGGAAGTGACACAGCGTCTCGCCCAAGCGATGGGGCTCAACTGGAATTACACTCACCCTAGCGAAATCATGGATGAAATTGCGCGACTGACGCCGACTTTTGCGGGCGTTTCATTTGACCGCCTTGATGAAATGGGCTCTCTTCAATGGCCCGTGAATGATGCAGCGCCAGATGGATCACCGATCATGCATGTCGATGGGTTTGTGCGCGGCAAGGGCAAGTTCGTCGTGACCGATTACATCCCGACCGATGAAAAAACCGGCCCGCGATTTCCGCTGTTGCTCACCACCGGCCGCATTTTATCGCATTACAACGTAGGCGCGCAAACGCGGCGGACTGAAAATATCGCATGGCACCCTGAAGATTTACTAGAAATCCATCCCGTTGATGCCGAAGATCGCGGGGTCAAGACCGGGGACTGGATCAAGCTCGCCAGCCGTGCGGGCGAAACAACCTTGCGCGCCACCGTCACCGACCGGGTTGCGCCGGGTGTCGTTTACACAACATTCCACCATGCCGTCACGCAAGCCAATGTCGTGACGACAGACTATAGCGACTGGGCCACAAATTGCCCCGAATATAAAGTGACGGCTGTGCAAATCAGTCCGTCCAATGGTCCGACGGATTGGCAGGAAGATTATAAAGCCCTCTCCGAACAGTCGCGGCGCATTGCGGCTCAGGTTCCTGTCGCATGAACACGGTCGAACGCCTTGTTTACATGGCCAATCAAATTGCCACCAACCTTGCAACTGACGAAAATCCCGTCAGTGCCATTGCAGAACATATCGAGCTTTTTTGGGATCCGCGGATGAAACGGCTCATTTTTGATAACGGGAGTGCAGGCCTGTCGCCTGCTGCTGCTGCTGCCATTACCCAGCTTGTCGAAACCAATGGATCACGCTGAAATAGGGACAAAGCGGTTTCGCTTTTCGGTGTGCAAACCTGATGGCGGCACCAACGAAGACATCGAACGGGCGATCATTGTCGAGGCGCCTGTCGCCATCGAATTTAACGGCATCGGTTATGCCGTGATGATGGCAACGCCCATAGATCTGAACGATTTTGCCATTGGGTTCGCGCTGTCTGAAAAACTGATCGACCGTGCCGACCAAATATCCATCATTGAAGCATATGAAGCCGCGACAGGGTGGGTTTTGCGGATCCAGTTGCCGCCCGAAAAGGCCGAAAAAGTTATCGCCCGTGCGCGGCAGCGTGTCTCAGAAAGCAGTTGTGGCTTGTGCGGCATGGACAATCTCGACGAAGTGATGCGCCCTCTCCCCCTGGTTACGGCACGGATTGATGTTGCGGATGAAGCAATTTTTTCAGCGTTGCAGGTGTTACGTGCGCATCAGACACTAAACGCGCAAACCGGCGCATCCCACGCTGCGGCATTTTGTGCGCCGGACGGATCAATCCTGATGGTCCGCGAAGATGTCGGTCGCCATAATGCCCTCGACAAAGTGATCGGTGCGCTTGCTACCGCTGGGATAGAGCCTTCAACTGGGTTTTTACTGCTCACCGCGCGGTGCAGCTTTGAACTGGCTCAGAAAGCGATTTTGGCAAATTGCCCGGTGCTCGTCACAATTTCAGCAGCAACCGATCTGGCGATTACCACAGCAATACGGTCCAACCTCCGTCTGATCAGTCTTGCACGCCACGATGGTGCTCTGGTCGTAAGCCCGCAAAACGATTGATTAACCAGCTGCGAAACATTGAAATTGCCGGATCGGCCAAATCATCGGCATGCAGCTTCAAATAATAACCATAGCCATCGTCAATCACCGCATCATAGGGCATCACCAACCGGCCATCTGCAATCTCCTGCGCAAACAGGTCGACATCACCAAGAAACACGCCGCTTGCCGTCATTGCATATTGTGCAGCCGCAATCGCTGTATCAAACGCCAGCCCTTCATGCGTCGGGACACTGAATCCGCTTTGTCGCAGATAAGTGGTCCACAGCAAATCTCGCGGTTCACCGTCAAGCTTGAGATGCAACAATTCCTGGCTTTTCAGAAATGTTTCCAATGATTGACCTGCGCATGCGGCGGCAGTTTGAGGCGCACATAAAGGGGCAACGCGCACCAGCCACAGCAAGTCTGTTACGCGATCATCAACATTGGGCCGGTCATACGCAATGGCCATGTCAAAATCGGTCGCTGGCAATCCTGTGACATGCGCACTGGAAACGTCGATCCGGATTTCGGGATGCTCGACGTGAAAATCACGCAGCATCGGTAAAAACAATTGCTGCAACAAAGACGGCGGCACATGCAACCGCAGCGACCGGCTTATCACATCGTCATCGCGAATTGCATTCATCGTCTGCTCAAGCCGATCAAGGCATTTGCTGACCACGGGTAAAAGTTCTGCGCCAGCTGCGGTCAGTGCCAATCGCGGCGCATCCCGGTCAAACAATTGCTTGCCAAGCAATTCCTCTAATCCGCCAACATGGCGGCTCATTGCACTTTGAGACACCGATAATGCTGACGCACCGCCAGTAAAACTCAGATGTTGTCCAACCGCTTCAAACGCCCGCAACGCATTCAGTGGCAGCCAACGGCGGTTGATTGTGCTTCGGTTTTGGATGGCCCGGACCTTTCGATGTTATGCGCGATTTCCTGCGGCCCTAACTGCCCGACATTTTAACATAGGGCTATGCGAAAATGCGATTTTGAACTGTAATCGGGATGGTCCAATCAAGGATCAAGAAAAGGCAGAGGGGCGATGATATGGATTTGAAGCGGATGGATGCGCTTTTTAGGGAACGGCGCGCCAATCACACACTTCCGCAGCCACTCTATATCAGTCAGGACGCCTTTGATTTCGATATGACCGCAATCTACGGTCAAAGTTGGTTGATGGCAGGTATGGCATGTGAACTGCCCAAGGCAGGCAGCTATGTCGCCATGATGGTTGGCAAATGGCCGGTTATCATCACCCGCGACAGACACGGCGAATTCCGCGCCTTTCACAACAGTTGCAGACACCGTGGATCCATGATCTGCGCACCCGGCAGTGGAACGGCACCAAAACTTGTTTGCCCCTATCACCGCTGGACCTATGATCTTGATGGGTCACTGTTCGCCGCAGGCCGGATGCCCGATGATTTTGAAAAGAGTGAGCATGGATTGAAACCAGTGGCGATTGAGTGCCGCGCAGGTGCGATCTTCATCTGCCTTTCAGAAACCCCACCCCCCTTTGATGACTTCGGAGACACGTTGGCCACTTTTTCAGCGCCCCATCATTTCGAGGATGCAAAATTAGCGCACCAAAGTGTGCTCGTTGAACATGCCAACTGGAAATTGGTGATGGAAAATGCGCGTGAATGCTACCACTGCGCAACGGGACATCCAGAGCTTGCAAAAACGTTCCCCGTTGGAATGTCGAAGCATTTTGATGCCCATGAGGACGCCCGCGCCAGTGCCTTTGCCGCGACAATGGATGGCATAGAATTTCCCCATACCCCCATCGAAGGTGATTGGTGGCAGGTGGCGCGTTTTGCCCTTAATGAAGGGTGTGTGTCCATTTCCGCCGATGGCCAGCCGCTGGTTAAAAAACTGATGTGTTCCGCAAATGGCGGAGACATTGGTTCGATGCGCTGGGCAATTGACCCACATCTTTTTGCACATGCCACCGCCGATTATGTCTTCATGTTCAGCGCGATGCCGGTGGGTCCAACTGAAACCCATGTTTTCAGCAAATGGTTTGTTCACAAGGATGCGGTTGAGGGCGTGGATTATGATGTCGCTGCTTTAACCGATTTGTGGACGAAAACCAACGCGCAGGACAAAGATCTGGCCGAAAACAACCATGCCGGTGTCAACAGCCCCGGCTATACACCTGGGCCATATTCCCAGGATGCAGAAATGCTCGCCCAACGTTTTACCGACTGGTATTGCGACAAGTCGCGCGCCTATATTGATGCCCATGTCGACTGATAATACAAAGGGCATGCGCCCGGAAACTCTGGCCGTTTCTTATGGCTATGAACCCGAAATGGGCATGGGATCGGTTAAACCTCCCATTTTCATGACCTCTACATTCGTTTATCCTTCAGCACAGCACGCCAAGGATGTGCACCAAGCCTATTTTGATGCCAGCGGGCCGTTGGTTGGCCGAACCAATCATATCTATGCCCGGCTGGGCCACCCCGGTCTGGACTTCCTTGAAAAACGCCTTGCGGCGATTGACGGCGCAGAAGATTCCGTGGCCTTTTGCAGCGGCATGGCCGCGCATTCCAGCATAGCATTGGCCTATGTACGCAGCGGCGACAGCGTCATTCATGGGCGGCCTATCTATGGCGGCGTCGATATGCTGTATAACAGCATCATGCCGCAATTCGGGTCACATGCTGCGGCCTATCTTGACGGTACAAACGAAAATGATGTGCGTGCGGCGGCCAGAGCGGCGATGGCAAAAGGGCCGCTAAAACTTATCATCGCAGAAACCCCTGCCAATCCAACAGCAGCCATCGTCGATCTTGCCCTGATGGTGCGGATTGCGGATGAAGTTGGTGCAGAACAAGGGCATCGCCCCCTGGTTGTCGTTGACAACACATTGCTTGGCCCTTTTGCACAACGCCCAATCGAACACGGCGTCGATTTGTGCATGACATCACTCACCAAATATTGCGGCGGGCACAGCGACCTGTTGGCTGGCGGGATCAGCGGACGAAAAGATCTGATCGAACATTTGCGCATGTTACGGACAAGTTGGGGTAATCATCTTGATCCCTACACTGCGTGGTTGGTGCTGCGGTCTTTGGAATCGGTCGCGGTTCGGACCGAACGGGCAATGAGCAATGCGCGCGGCGTTGCCGAATTTCTGCGGGATCACCCTAAGGTGGCAGGTGTAACCTATCTTGGTTTTCTTGAACCCGGCTCACCACAACGCAGTGTCTATGATCGCCAATGTAAAGCTGCGGGTTCAACCTTCTCTTTCCATCTGCACGGCGGGGAAGCCGAAGCGTTCCGCATGCTCGACGCGTTGAAATTGATGAAATTGGCGGTCAGCCTTGGCGGTTCAGAAACGCTAATCTGCCATTCGGCGAGCACGACACATTATGCCGTGGCTCCCGAACAAAGGCTGGCAGGCGGCATTACCGATGGCACGGTCAGACTGTCGGTTGGGCTGGAACATGTCGATGATCTGGTCGCGGACCTCAATCAAGCATTGGAAGCGGTATAATGGAGTTGAATTTTTCAGGGACGGATGTGTGCGCGATCAACGGAACACGTAGCCCCGCGGACACACGCTACGATGTTGTTGTGATTGGCGCTGGTGCAAGCGGTACTGCCGCTGCAATCGAAGCTGCAAAAACCGGTGGCGCGGTTTTGCTGATCGATGAGAATCCGGTTTCGGGCGCTTTGATGGGCAATGATGTGCCGCTCTATGTCGGGGGACGGATGACCGCCGCGACACAGAATAGTGAACGCATGCTGGAAGCCATTTTCATGAACATGCCGCATTTGGAACCTGCAATGGAGGCCGGGGTTGAGGTGCTGCTAGGGACGACAGCGTGGGGCGTTTATCGCAATGGTCCTGGCGTCGCGAGTTTGCCAGAACAGGTCGTGGGCCTCGCCAATACAGACCGTTCATGGCTGGTCGGTTTTAACCAACTGGTGCTGGCCACGGGCGCGCGCGATTTGGCGATGGCTTTCCCTGGGTGGAACCAGCCAGGCGTGATGGGCGCTGCCGCCCTCCAAATGCTCCTTAACCGTTATGATGCCTTTGCCGGGCGGCGCGTGCTTGTGCTCGGTTCACATGATCTGGCACTTGAAACCGCGCTTCTCGCGCATGATCGTGGGATCGAAGTCACAGGCCTGGTCGAAGTGCGCAATAGCCCGCAAGGAAGCCCTGCGTTGATTGCCAAGCTTGAATCCGCTGGGATCAGCATTCGTTGCGGTCAGGCGATTGTGTCTGCCAAAGGCGGCATCGACGGCGTTGAAAGTGCAACACTTTCAACCGGCGAAGAGATTGCTTGTGATACTATTTGCGTGGCGATTGGCCTTATTCCATCGATTGAACTGGTCGACGCGATGCACGGGGGTCGTTCTTTGAGTGCCACGCGTGGCGGCTATATCCCTTCAGATGAAGCGAGCATTTCTGCCGTTGGTGACTGTGCTGGACTGTCCGATACCGGTTTTGACCATATCGCATATCGTATGGAATGGATGCGCGCACTGACCGCCGTCTGCGCCGATGACACGATCATTTGCCAGTGCGAGGAGGTGACGCGCGCTGACCTGATCGGGGTTCAGCCGCCACATTATCTTGCGCGGCCTGCATCACTATGTGCGCGTTCTCTTAAAACGTTGCTTGATGATGGTCCGGCAAATCCAGACCAGATAAAACGCCTGACGCGTGCGGGCATGGGCATATGTCAGGGCCGCCGCTGCCGCGATCAAGTCGCGATGTTGCTTGCCATTGAAGCAGATCAGCCATTCGGTTCCATTCCCCTTGCCACCCATAGGGCCCCTGTCCGGCCATTGCCGCTCAAAATTATGGCTGACTGGCATGAAAGCGAGGCGATGACAGCCGCATGGGATGTCTGGTTTGGAATACCAACGCAGTGGGTGCCCGTGCAAGATATTGGCACAGTATATGAGGATGAACACCGCGAGATGCTCTATACAGGGATGTATACATGACGGCGTCAGATGTTGTCATCGTCGGCGGCGGTGTCACCGGTCTTAGCGCCGCATGGTGGCTGGCGCGCTCTGGGGTCAAGGTCACTGTGGTCGACAAGGGCATAGTCGGTTGGGAAGCATCGGGCCGCAACGGCGGCGGTGCATCCCATTATCAAAGCCCCTTATTTGATGAAGAACATCGTCTTTGGCCGCAGATGGATGAACTTCTGGGGTATCCAACCGAGCATCAACGCGACCGTATCCTGATTGCGATGACCGAACGTCAGTGGGAACAATATCGCTTCGTTGCGCAGCGCCACAACCGGCTGGGCCACCCTGTCGATGTTCTCGACGTGAAACAGGTTCAGGAGGCAGTGCCGCTGGCGGGTGACACATGTTTTGGCGGCGTTCACTACCGTTTTGGGGGGCATGCCAATCCGCAACGCAGTGTTCAGGCCTATGCTTGGGCATTTCAAGACCTTGGCGGCACGATCATTCAGCATAGTCCCGTGATCGGTTTTGAAACGGCTGGCGGCAAGGTAACCGCTGTCAAAACCGCTACGTCGACCCTCGGCTGTGATGCGGTGGTGGTCGCGGCCGGGCCACAAACATCGCGGCTGATGGCACAATTGGGTATTGATGTTCCGCTTGCCGCTGCGCGCGCTGAAATGATCATTACTGAACCAGCGCCGATGATGCCCATTGGCGGCGTCGACGGCCACAAGCTTTATGGTCGTCAGACTATGCGGGGGAATTTGGCCTATGGCGGAGGTCCGCATGAATGGATCGACATTGACGAAACCGGCCCTGCCGCGCGCCCATCAACGCCGTTGATGCGCAACCTGGCCAGCCGCCTTGCAGAACTGCTGCCCAAAGCGGCGCATTTGAACATTATTCGCAGCTGGGCTGGGGTGATTGAAAACGCCCCTGATGGTCGCCCGATCATCGACCGGCTGACCAGTCCGGACAATGTTGTGGTCGCGTCAATGTCCGGTGTGGGTTTTGGATTATCCCCCGCATCGGGGCACGCAATCCGCGATTTGGTGATGGATGGCAGATGCTCATTTGCAGACATCAGCATATTGGGCCTCTCACGCTTTGCAGGACTTGAAAGTGACTGGCGTGAAAAGCGCGGGTGGATGCCGATTTCATGAATCGTTATTCAGCATTTGGATTGATACGCGGGGCGTTGAACGGACAGAAACATTGGCAACCCGCCTGGCGTGACCCGGAACCAAAGGCCAGTTACGATATTATCATTATTGGCGGTGGCGGGCACGGACTGGCAACCGCCTATTACCTCGCCAAGGTACACGGGCTGCGTAATATCGCTGTGCTGGAAAAAGGCTGGATTGGCGGTGGAAACACCGGACGCAATACAACGATTGTGCGTTCCAACTACCGGTTAAAACCGCTGCATGACCTGTTCGAATTCGGGCTGAAAATGTGGGAGAATTTGAGCGACGAGCTTAATTACAACATTATGTTTTCGCCGCGTGGCGCGATGTTCCTCGGCCATAGTGACGCGGACATGACCATGCTTGCGCAGCGCGGGGACGCCATGCGCTGCGACGGAATCGATGCTGATCTGATGACACGCGATCAGGTCGCAAAACTTGAACCCCTGATCGACATGTCCCGCGACGCGCGCTTCCCGATTGAAGGTGGCCTGATCCAACGGCGCGGCGGCACTGCGCGGCATGATGCCGTTGCTTGGGGCTATGCGCGCGGAGCTGACAGTTTGGGTGTTGATATCATTCAGAAATGTGAAGTCACAGGTTTCGTGCATGACGGTGATGCCGTGATCGGCGTTGAAACGACGCGCGGGCGGATCGGTGCTGGGCGCATTGGTATTTGTGTTGCGGGCAATAGTGGCCATGTCGCGGGTCTCGCTGGCCTAAAACTGCCCATCGAATCGCAGACATTACAAGCGATGGTGACAGAGGGCGTAAAACCGATGATCAACAGTGTGATCATGTCGCAATCATTGCACTGTTACATCAGCCAATCCGACAAGGGCGGCATCGTGTTTGGCGGCGATCCCGATAATTGGCCAAGCTACGCCCAGCGCGGACACCCAATGGTGATGGAAGGTGCAGTGGCTCAGGGGCTAGCAATCATCCCCGCGCTTTCACGATTGCGGATGGTACGGACGTGGAGCGGGGTTACCGATATGAGCTGTGACGGTGCGCCGATCATTGGTGAAACGCCCGTCAAAAATCTCTATCTCAATGGCGGCTGGTGCTACGGCGGGTTCAAAGCGACGCCGGCTTCTGGCTGGACCTATGCGCACACGCTGGCAACAGGAAAGCCACACCCCCTCAACGCTCCATTCGCGCTAGACCGCTTCACCAGCGGCGCGACGATTGATGAAACCGGAACCGGCCCAATGCCGAACAGCCGGTGAAGGGTTTTGTGCTGACATGATGCAGATCACATGCCCTCATTGCGGTCCACGCGCGCAAAGCGAATTCATTTTTGAACGCACCCTCGATTCAGTGGTGCCGATTGAGGCTTTACCCAAAGATGCGATGACCAAACTTTTTACCCGCAACAATCCTCGTGGGACTGATGAGGAAATCTGGCGGCATACCTTTGGCTGTCGCGCCTGGATGGTGGTGACACGCCACAGAGTATCCCATGAAATCAGCAGCATCCGTGCGGTTGGGCCAGAGGTGCTGCCATGAACGGCCCTTCGCGCGTCAACCACGGCGCAACCATCTCCATCTCCTTCACCTTCGACGGAAAAATCCTTACAGCGCGGCAGGGCGATACGCTGGCCGCAGCCTTGCTCGCCAACGGCATCGGTCTCGTCGGACGCAGTTTCAAATATCACCGGCCACGCGGCATCATGACTGCCGGTGTCGAAGAACCCAACGCCCTTGTTACCGTTGGTGAAGGCGGACGCAGCGAACCTAATACGCGCGCAACAGATGTGTTCGTTTATGAAGGCCTGGTCGCCAAAAGCCAGAACTGTTGGCCAAATCTGCATTTCGACGCTGCCGCGATTTTTGGTTTTGCTGCACCCATTTTATCCGCCGGCTTTTATTACAAAACCTTTTTCGGATCAGCCAAGCGCTGGATGTTTTACGAATATTTCATCCGCAAAGCGGCCGGGCTGGGCACTGCCCCAACGCAGGCCGACCCCGACCTTTTCAGCCAACGAGCGGCATTCTGCGATCTGCTGGTCGTAGGCGCAGGACCAGCCGGGCTGTCGGCAGCGCGCGACGCAGCTGAAGCAGGGCAATGTGTTATTCTGGTTGAACAGGACCAAATCCTGGGGGCCTCTCTGATCCGCGATACGCAGAATTTGGACGCTGCCTGGATCAACGACACGGCGCACAGCATCCGCGAAGCCGGTGGTCGTATCCTGACACGCACAACGGCATCCGGATATTGGGAACATGACCTCATCACATTGACGCAGCGCATTGCAGAACCCGGCCAAGTGCCTGCAAACGGCGTCGCGCAGCGGCTTTGGCATGTGCGTGCGGGCCGGGTCATCCTTGCGACTGGTTCTATCGAACGTCCCATTGCCTTTGCCCATAATGACCGACCGGGGGTAATGCTGTCTCAGGCCGCGCGCACCTATGTGCAGCGTTTTGGTGTGTTGCCGGGAAAGCGTGTGGTGATCGCAACCAACAATGATGATGCCTATAAAACGGCACAAGTGTTAAATGATGCTGGAGCAGATATCCTAGCCATCCTTGACGCGCGGCCTGCCCCTGCTGGTCAGGAGTGCGGCTTTCCTGTGTACAATGATGCTGTCCCGCACGCTACCAAGGGCGCGCGCCACTGCTTGAACAGCGTTAGCGCGTTGGTCGGTGGTTCAACAAAAAGCTGGAACGCAGATTTGCTTGCCGTTTCGGGTGGCTTCACGCCTGTCGTACATCTCCATATGCAAGCGGGTGGGACGCTTGACTGGAACGCGGCGGCGCAAGCCTTCGTTCCCGCCACGTCGCGTCAGAATGTGATAACCATCGGCGGCGCAAACAATCCCGAACCCGTTTTCACCCTGACACCTGCTTCGTCCCCAAAGAAGAGCTTCATCGATTTTCAGAATGATGTGACGTTGGCTGATGTCGATCTCGCATGGGCAGAAGGCTATCGTTCGGTCGAACATTTGAAGCGTTACACCACACTTGGGATGGCGACCGACCAGGGTAAGCTCAGTAATATGGCAGCCCTTGGTCGCTTGGCAGAAAAGCAGGGCGTTGCCATTCCCGAAGCTGGCCTCACAACCTTCCGTCCGCCCTACACGCCTGTCACGATGGGGTTGCTGGCAGGTGCTGGAGCCAAGGATGGCGGCGCACATGTCCGGCGATTGGCACTTTTTGATGTGCATCAGGCGAAAAAGCCACTCTGGCAACCACTCGGTTATTGGTTCCGTCCGCGCGCATATCCGTTGAGCGGCGAAACATTGGCGCAGGCAGCACTTCGTGAAGCCAGAGCCGTGCGGACCAGAGTCGGGATGACTGACGTATCAACGCTTGCGAAGTTTGAAGTCAGCGGCCCAGATGCTGCTGCGTTGTTAGAAATCATCTGCGCGACCAGCGTCAGCAAGCTCGCGGTTGGGCGTGGGCGCTACACCTTCATGCTCCGCGAAGATGGGTTTGTCTTTGATGATGGAACGGTTTGGCGATTGGACGAAAACCGCTATTTACTGACCAGCTCAACCGGTGGCGCGGACCGGATGGCGACACATATTTCCTATGTCCGGCAATATTTATGCCCGCATTTGCGCGTTTCAGCGGTCAATGTGCAGGAACATTATGCGGGAATTGCGCTTGCGGGGCCAAACGCGAAGGCCGTGATCGCTGCGCTGATCGGTGCAGAACCGCCGCGCCATATGTCGACTGTTCCGGCTTCCATCGCAGACATACCAGTGATCATCCTGGCCGCCAGTTACAGCGGTGAACGCGCGTTTGAAATCTATGTCGATGCGCAACACGCCGCGAAGGTCTGGGCCGCGTCTGAACCCCAGGTCTCTGCGCAAGGCGGCTGCCTTTACGGAATGGAGGCGATGGAATTGCTCCGCATCGAAAAAGGCCATTTGGTTGTCGGTGGCGAAGTGGATGGGCGGATGACGCCGCATGATCTGGCGCTCGATAAAATGCTCAATAAATCGGGCGGTTATGTCGGCGCGTCTGGACTTTCACGGCCAGCATTGTCGGCGCCGGGGCGTCTTCAGTTGATCGGGATGGAAGCGATTGAGGGCATGATCCCCGAAGGCGCAATGCTCATCTGCCGCTTAGGCGAAACACCACAAGGCCACGTCAGCGCCGCCGCATTCCGTATCATGGAGGGCGGAGCGATTGCACTGGGACAGTTGGTCGACGGGTTTAGCCGCTTCGGCGAAGAAATGATCGCAACGTCGCCCACACGCGGACAAAGCGCGCGCGTTCGCATTGTAACGCCGCATTTTTATGACACAGCGGGGGAACGTTACCGTGATTGATGTGACTATCGCTCCCCTACCCGACGCACCGCTCCACGCTTTTGAAATTTGGAGTCATCCTGCTGCTGTCGCGAAACGTTTCAAGGCCGCCGCCGGCTTTGCGCTTCCCCAGACGGGGCATTCTGCGGGTAGCGAAACATTGCGAATGATCCGCTATGAACCCACTGTCTGGCTGGTCGAAGGAGACACGACAGACTTACAGGAAATTTTGGGAGAGGACGGTGCGCTCACCGCGATTGGCGGCGGCGTGGTTCGCGTGCGACTGTCGGGTGACGGCTGGCCCACGCTATTGATGGAGGGCGGCGTCTTCAATGCCGAAAGTCCTGATTTCGGTCCGGGATGCAGCGCTGCTACGATCATTGATCATGTTGCTGTGCGGCTGCATGTGGTCAGCGATGACATTTGCGACGCCTATGTCCCGCGCAGCTTCAGCACCGGGTTGGTGCATTTTTGGGAACAGGCCACTCGGAATCTGGCCGCTTAAGGTCAGGGCCGCATCACACGCTTGCCCTTCGTGCGGCCGGTCAGATGATACTGCTGGCAACGATCACAGCGGTAAGGCCTGAGCGGATAGTCTGCACGCCGCGCGACCAAAAGCGCATCCTGTTCGGACATAAAGCGCACTTTCTTGATGCAAATGCTCAGTTTTGTGCGCACCGTTATTCCTCGTTACTGCTGTATGCTTTTCATATCTTTCCACGGGAAGCCTTAGGCATGCCAGAAGCAGGCATCCAGTGCTGACAAATGAACCTTCACTTTTTTCTTGTAGCGATTGCTACAAATAGCTATTCATGTAGCGTACGCTACATAATAAGGATAAGCTGCCATGACTCTTGTTCAAATATTACCCATTGCCGCCGCCATCGGTTTCGCTTTGACTACAACTTTTATCGCCGTGCGATCCTTCAGCGCAGGCGGTCAGAACATATGGCTCTTCCCTGCCTTTCTGTCCTTTTTGTTTTTAATTTGGTCACTCTATGCAGCATTAAGAGAGGGCACGACGGGCTTCTGGCCTGAACACACACGCACTCTTTGGGGTAACCAAATCTGGTTTGACCTGCTCTTTGCCGCTGGCATCGGCTGGACGCTCATTATGCCCCGCGCCAGAGCACAAAAAATGATATTGTTTCCGTGGTTGGCATTGATCATGCTTACCGGCTGCATTGGATTTCTGGCGATGCTCTCGCGGCTTTTCTATCTGGAGGAAAAATCCGCAGCGGTTGCTTGAGCATGAGCACGGCTTTATCATAAGCTTTAGCCTATATTTGATTTGCTGGCCCTTGTCTTAGCTGCGATTTTTTCGGCGCTGCCCTCTATATCAATATCGCTGAACATCCTGCGCGGTTTTACTGTTCAGCCGCCAAATGACTGAGTATCATGCCTTGCGCATGACGCCGCTGGAAACCCTTCCATAAGGTTACGCCCGCGCCGCCGGGGCTATAGGCGCCCCAGCCTGTGCCAGCGGGAGCGTTCCAAACGCCATCGTCGGAATGCTCTACCTGCACATTGAGGTAAGCCCTTTGGTCCGACTGCCCGCGCATGTTCAGCCCCAAAAACGCAGTGATAAAATGTAAATTGATCGCATTGATGCGGTCTTGCCGCCAGATCGGGTCTTCAAACCAATCAACATCCCAAACGGACCCTCGCATTTCAGGCGGCGCGGGATTGAGTGCCACAGCATGACCAGCGTGCTTATATGTGAGCAGATACCGGTCAGCATGAACAGCCCCCTTAAACACCGCAAGTGCCCCGCTTTTATAGTCAACCACCGGATCCTTATCCCCCTGAATAAGGAGCAATGGAGCGGTGATCGCGGCGAGCCCTTCAGCGCCCCAGGCGCTTTTGGGAAAACCGCCGCCGGGGGCAAGTGCAACGATTGCCCTTACGCCAGGGACAGTGATTTCGCTCGCACCCGCCATCCCGCGCGCATATTTTTTGAGGTGCCCACCCGCGACAAGTGCCATATTTGGTCCCGCAGGATCAAGGCTGGCCCCGCCAGAGGTCAGGACGCCGTATCCTCCTTGCGAATAACCGATCAGGGCAACATTTTCAGGATCAATCTGTTTGCCTAGGCTCTTCCGAAGCTGTGCCATGACAAAAGCAATGTCGCGAGGACGATTGAAATTTGGGGCAGCGCGCTTCTCAGCTGTCACCACATAGGGGTTGGGATCTTTATGGTGAATGGCCGCCACGACATAACCTTTTGACGCAAGGTTTTCAGTAAGCCATGTCATTGATGCTGGTGCGTTGCTGTAACCGTGGGAGACGACCACTAATGGATGCCCATGGCCAGTCGCTTTCGCATTCATAACCGCCAACCCAGGCACGGTGAAAGCCACGGCTGGTCGCGGTGGCTCCCCCCAAAAAGCCGCGCGATAGATGACCCGCTTGGCCCATTTTTTGACTATCGCCGGATACCAGATATCAACCACAAGCTCTCTGTCATGAACTGGAGCAAGTCCTGTTGCAGGATCACCATTTTGCACATCAACTTGAGTCCGGTGCAGTAAATTTATCGTTCTAAAACCAACACCAGCTGGACCAAGACCTGCCAATTCAGGCGCGTCGACACCCGGGACGCTAGGCAAGACATTATGGGCTTGCAAAGGCCCTGTCGCGACCAAGGCCATGCAGAGCGCGGTCATATATTTCACACATTATACTCCCTCACTTCGGCGCTGGTCGCGGCGGGCCATGCCAGTTGTTGTTCCATCCACGGATAGGCGGCGATAAGCGGTGGAAATGTGACATCACGCAAAAATGCACGGCACAAATCCGCCGTTTTCTTAGGAATATCGCTCAGCTCACCTATGCGAGACACAACCTGAACCTGCCGCGCAAACCGCCCCCGCGTCATCAGCTCAGCGCGTAATTGCGGTAAGAGTTCCTGCACTGCAGCAAGGCAGACGGGTGTCGTTATCGTCCAGCCTAAACCAGCAGCAACAAGGGCCAATTGCTGATGTGCTGATTCAACTTCAATACACTGCGGCAATTTCAGTTTCATACGAACAATCTGCCGCTCAATCTGTTGCCCCGTTCCAGTCAAATGCGAAAAGCGGATGAACGGCAGCGTTGCGGGCATGCCAGCGCGGTCCAGCGGTTCAGTAAAGTCTTTTGGGAAAACGCAGATGAAGCTTTCTTCAAACACTTGGTGCAGTTCAACACTATCCCGGTGTTCAAGGTTAAAGCTGCCCGTCACCAACATATCGATATCGCGCGCCAGAAATTCGCCCTGATGCTCCATCGAAATGCCAGAGCGGATGTTCCAACGGTCTGCTCTGCTCCCCAAAGCTGACAATATTGGAACCGTCAGCTGGTTGGCCAGACTGAAGGACATTGCCGCTGTCACACTGGAAATTGGCAAATGCGCGCCGTCACGCACATCGTCATAGGTGGAACGCGCCAATGCGATAAGTGTCTGGCCGCGGGCAAACAGCGATTTTCCACTGGCGGTTAACCCCAAGGGTCGCATCGTCCGGTCAAACAAAGGTGCGCCGATTCCAGCCTCCAACTTGGCTATCGTTTGCGACACGGCAGACTGTGTGACCTGCAAATGGCCAGCGCACTGTGACATGCCGCCAAGTTCAACCGTCATCACAAACACTTCGAGCGCGTGAAGATCAAATTCCTGCGGCAGCTTCACGGCGAGCGGTCCCCTATTCCAATCCGAAATGGCCAGTATTAATTAAGCTAATGGCTAACCCAGATGGATTGTAATGGCCGCATGCATTTTCGGCATGACCGAACTTCATCTCAACGCGCTTCATCCGTAAAGGGACTGTCTACCCCGATACGGTGCAATGCCCAGTGTTCAATGACTGGCAGCCACTGTGATCGCTTTCCAAAGCCATGGCGAGAAACTGCGCCATACTTCAACATGAAAACAGTCTTCACCTTCTCGGATCAGGATGATTTCAACTGTTTCATAAAGGGTGCGGCTAGCCCGCCCGGTCGCAAACAAATCAAGATCCAGCGGGCAACCCGACATCAGAACCTCCGCCGCACGCGGACCTTTCACGGTGAAGCAGACGGCACGGTCGCTCACATCCGTGACCGCTATCGCCAAACCTTCTCCGCTTGGAATAACAGTATCCACCGGCCCTCGCATGAGCCATTCGTCGGGCCCAAGGCAGGTAATGCCACCCAACGTCGTGCCGATCTTATGTGGTACTTTCAATTTGAGCAGCGTTTCCAGCGCCTGCGCTTGGCGCGCGCGCAAGGAATAGCGCGCCATTGCGGGCGCAAAGCTGATCGTTACGCCGCTTGCCACAAAGGGTGCTGTCGGAACGGGTTCGGTACGGATGAGCGGGTCAAACATTAAGGCGCGCTCCTGTGGGATCGTAAAAAACCATGCCACTAACCTTGGCGGCATATGTTTTGCCGGGCATCGGAATATGCAATGTTTCGCCCATCCGCCCCTGCCCGCCTGCGACCAGCGCCAGCGCAATCGACCGGCCGAGCGCCGCGCTCCAGTAAGAGGACGTAACGTGGCCGATCATTTTCATCGGTATAGATTGGTTCGGATCGGCGACAATCTGTGCGCCTTCTTCAAGCACGATGTTTGGATCATCGGTCAACAGGCCCACCAGCTGTTTGCGACCCGGCGCTACAATATCTCGCCGCGCGAGTGACCGCCGCCCAACAAAATCGGGCTTCTTTTTGGCAACCGCCCAATCGAGGCCGGCATCATAGGGTGTCACCGTCCCGTCTGTATCCTGCCCGACAATGATAAAGCCTTTTTCCGCACGCAGCACATGCATCGCTTCGGTCCCGTACGGCGTGATGTTGTAGGGCGCACCTTCTGCCATAATCCTTTCCCAGACTGCGCGACCATAAGCGGTTGGGACGTTGATTTCGAAACCAAGTTCACCGGTAAAACTAACGCGGAACAGGCGCATTTGCACCCCGCAAATGGTGCCTTCTCGGATTGCCATATGCGGGAAAGCCTCAGCGGACAGATCAATGCCTGCGACCAACGGCGCAAGGACATTGCGCGCATTGGGGCCTTGAAGCGCGATCACCCCGTACTGCTCGGTCGTGCTGGTCAGCCAGACGTTGAGGTCAGGCCATTCGGTCTGGAGATAATCCTCCATCATGTTCAGCACACGCGCCGCGCCGCCGGTGGTTGTGGTCAAATGAAAGCGGTCGGGGGCCAGACGCGCAGAGACACCGTCATCGGTGATGAAGCCGTCTTCCTTAAGCAGCAAGCCATAACGGCAACGGCCAGGTTCGAGCGCCTTCCACGGATTGGTATACATGCGGTTGAGGAATTCGGCGGCATCAGGCCCAACAACTTCAATTTTTCCAAGGGTTGATGCATCGAAAATGCCGACACTGGCGCGCACTGCAATGCTTTCGCGGTTCACTGCCGCGTGCATATTCTCTCCTCTCTGCGGAAAATAGCGCGCGCGCCGCCACTGTGCGACAAGTTCAAACACAGCACCATTTTGTTCAGCCCAGCCATCAATAGGCGATTTGCGCAAAGGTTGAAACAATGCGCCCTTCGCATGCCCGGCGAGCGCGCCGAATGTCTGGGGCGTATAAGGAGGGCGAAAGGTTGTCAGGCCAATATCGGACACCGGCTTGGACAAGGCCGTCGACGCGATTTGCAGGCCATTTAGGTTGGACGTTTTGCCTTGATCGGTCGCCATGCCGGTGGTGGTGTATCGTTTGATATGTTCGATCGAGCGAAAACCCTCACGCACCGCAAGCTTGATGTCTTTCGCGGTCACATCATTCTGAAAATCAACAAAGGCCTTGATCCGGTTTTGGTCTTTGGGTGTTGGCAACATATCAATGACTGCGCCATTCCCAAAATTCCACGTCCCGGCACAAGCCCCGACACAGCGAACTTTTTCATTAGGCTGATCGGGCACATAAGCCCCCAGATCATCACGCCAGATAAGGCTGCCCTTGCTGTGCGACCAAAGATGGACCGTTGGTGTCCAGCCGCCCGCCATGAGCAGCGCGTCACATAAAATGGTCATTTTCCCGCTGCCATTGTTGGCCGCAACGTCAATGGATTTTACCCCGTGTCGTCCACCAACCCCAATGACACTATGGCCCAGTTTCACCGTCAGCCCAAGTTCTGCCGCTTGTTTATGGAGGGCTTCATCAACCACATCGCGGACATCGATGATCGCGGCAATACCGACGCCTGCCTTCAGCAAAGCAAAGACATCATGCCAGCCGCTGTCATGCGAAGCCATAAGCGCAACCGATTTGCCAACCGCGACGCCGTAGCGATTGGCATAGATTTTGGCGGCTGACGATAATATCACACCGGGCGTGTCATTGCCTTCAAAAACCAGTGGTCGCTCAATTGCGCCTTGCGCAAGAATGACTTCACCCGCCCTGATCCGCCACAATTTTTCGCGCGGGCCATCACCGCCATCAGCACGGTGATCCGTAAGACGCTGCACCGCACCGACGAAGTTATCGTGATAATATCCAAACGCTGTTGTGCGCGTGAAAATTTTGATGTTGGCGGCCTCTTCCAACGCCTTCACACTGCGCGCGAGCCAGGGCCAAAGTGTGGGGTCAGCAAGCGCGCCACCGCCCAGTTCATCTTGCTCATCCATCAGGATCACGCGCTTGTTCGTGGCGCTGGCCGCCAAGGCAGCATCAATACCTGCTGGCCCCGCGCCAACAATCAACAGATCACAGTGCGCATAGGTTGATGCGTAAGTATCTGGATCTTCCTGGGTCGGCGCATCGCCCAACCCCGCCATTCTGCGGATTGCGGGTTCATAAAGCTTATCCCAGAAAGAGCGCGGCCACATGAAAGTCTTGTTGTAAAAGCCTGCGGGAAAAAACATGCCAAGCCGGTCATTGATTGCACCAAAATCCGTCTTCAACGAAGGCCAACGGTTCTGGCTAACCGCGTTCAAGCCTGCATGGACTTCAACCCCGGTCGCGCGGAGGTTGGGCGTAAAGCGACCAGGACCACGTGTCACCGAAACGAGTGCGTTGGGCTCCTCACTTCCTGCGCCAAGCAGTCCGCGTGGCCGGTGATATTTGAATGAGCGCCCAAAAAGCGTGACCCCGTTGGCGAGCAGCGCAGAAGCCAATGTATCGCCCGCATATCCAGCATAGCTCTGCCCATCAAAGCTGAAATGCACTGGTTTGCTGCGGTCAATACGGCCCCCATCTGGCAAACGAAGACCACTCATCGGCGCGGTTCCCCAGCCTTATAGGTGGTTTCGAATTTATCAGTTGCCGTGTCGCGCACCGCGTTAAAGAACCGCCCACAGCCGTGGATATGACGCCAACGTTCATGATGCCGCCCGCGCGGATTGGCACGAATGAACAGATAGGCTTCCCATTCCTCATCGCTTTGTGTGGAAGGATCGGCGGGACGCGCGATATGCGCTTGTCCGGCGTAAGAAAATTCAATCTCCGCGCGCATTTCTTCACAATAAGGACAGTGGATCAGCATCATATCAGTGTGCCACCGCTGCTGCTGCGGCCTCATCGATCAGCCGTCCACCCCGAAAACGGTCAAGGTTATAGGGCGCGTTGATCGGATGCGGTTCATCGTTCGCCATTGTATAGGCAAGCAAGTCCCCAGCCCCCGGTGTTGCCTTGAACCCGCCGGTCCCCCAACCGCAATTTACGTAGAGACCTTGCACTGGTGTTTTGCCAAGGATCGGCGATCGGTCCGGCGTCACATCGACGATACCACCCCAACTGCGCAGCATCCGCATCCGACGATAAATCGGGAAAATTTCGCAGATCGCTGCCAGAGTATGTTCAATGATGTGGAGCGCACCGCGCTGCGCGTAGCTTACATATTGGTCGGTCCCTGCACCAATCACCAGCTCCCCCTTATCCGATTGGCTCATATAAGCATGGACTGTGTTCGACATGACCACGCAGGGAAATGTTGGCTTTATTGGCTCAGAGACGAGCGCCTGTAGGGGATAACTTTCGAGCGGAAAATCAAGACCTGCCATCTGCATGATCACCGACGTACTGCCCGCCGCCGCAACACCAACGCGTTCGGAGGCAATGTAGCCGCGTGTGGTGTCCACACCTGCAATCGCACCGTCAGGCGCGCGCCGGATGCCGGTCACCCCGCAATTCTGGATGATATCAACCCCCAAAGCCGCCGCCGCGCGTGCATAACCCCACGCCACACTATCATGCCGCGCGGTCCCGCCGCGCCGCTGTAACGCCGCACCAAGCACTGGATGGCGCGCATCGGGCGAAATGCTCAAGGGCGGGCAATAGGCTTTTGCTTCTTGCGGAGTCAGCCATTCATTGTCGACGCCGTTCAGCCGGTTGGCGTTGATGTGGCGCTGCAGGCTTTGCACATCATGAACATTATGCGCGAGCATCATCACCCCGCGTTTTGAATACATGGTGTTATAATTCAGCTCTTGGCTCAACCCATCCCAAAGCTTGAGTGCATGATCGTACAGATGTGCGCTTTCATCATAGAGATAGTTGGAACGGATGATCGTGGTGTTGCGGCCCGTGTTACCGCCGCCAATCCAGCCCTTTTCAAGCACAGCCACATTGGTGATCCCGTATTTCTTGGCGAGATAATAAGCAGCACCAAGACCGTGTCCGCCGCCGCCAACGATAATCGCGTCATAAGCCGGTTTTGGCGCAGCATCGGGCCATTGCTCTGGCCAGTTTTGGTGTCCGCTCAGCGCTTTGGCGAAAAGGTTAAATCCGCTGAAACGCGTCATGCCAGCGCCGCTTTCGACGCTGCAACATAAAAATCTTTAAAGTCCTCGACGAACTTTTCTTCCAATGCATAGGGGCCTTGTCGATATCCGTCGTTGCTGATGCCCTGATGGTTGATCATCGAAAAATGGCCGTCCTGCGTGTTGGTTGCGCGCCACAGCGCCGCGATATGATCGGGATCATAATCAACGCCTTCCACCGCATCTTCATGCACCAGCCAGCTTGTCCGCAGCAAAGTTTTACCTGCCGCAATTGGGGTGAGTGAAAAGGTAACGACATGATCGCAGCAGAAATGATGCCAGCTGTTGGGCTGCGTCCAGATTGAAAGGCTGGATGTTTCGGGTTCTTTGAAGGGTCCGATCAATTTCTGGCAGGCCAGTTTGCCATCAATCGACTGCGTGACTGCGCCATTTGCCAAGGCAAGGCGCGCAACGCGGTGCCACCAACCCTCTGGAAATTCGATCAGATCGCGGTCAATGCCCAGTGCGCGCCATTCTTCGCGTTTGGCAACCGAAAGCTCATTTTTAGGCGCGTCTTTGCCAAAACCCGTAGTGCCAAGCACACGGATCAATTCAGGATGGCCAGCGTCACAGTGATAGCATTCACGATTATTTTCCATCACGAGCTTCCAATTGGCATCCTCGATATAATTATCCTGCACGGCAATTTTGAGACGGTCGAGGTTATAGACCGCAATCTGGTCGGAAATATCCGCCTTCACTTGAGAGATCGGGGGAGGGGTATCGCTCATACAGATGAAAATCAGCCCACCGATATTTTCAAGTGCAACAGCGCTGAGACCATAGTCTTTCTTATCAAAATCCTCTGCCATGCTGCGTGCGGCGAGTAATTTTCCGTCCAGACCATAGGTCCATTGATGATAGGGGCACATCAATCGCGGGGCGTGACCGCTTTGTTCATGGCAAATTTTCGCGCCCCGGTGACGACAGCTGTTCCAGAAAGCCCTGATTTCATTGTCACGCCCGCGCACAATGATAATTGAATTGCGCGCCAATTCGAACTGGAAATAATCGCCGGGGTTTTTCACATGCGCAACCGTACAGGCATACAGCCAAACGGATTTCAGCATCACTTGCGTATCAAAGTGAAACGCTTCTTCACTTACATAAAGTTCACGCGGCAGCGTAAGGCCTTTCTGGTCCATATCCAGCCACGTCGAAACTGGGTCAAAGTGCGACACTGTCTTAACCTCTCAACGCATTGTTTTCCGGATCGAAGGGCGAATCTTCAATGATCGTCGCCTTGTAACGCACGCCCAATATCGCGATTTCAAACACGGCTCCTACACTCGCTACATCGGGTCGGATCATGGCCAGTGCGAGACTTTTTTTGACACGCCAGCCATAACCACCCGACGTCGTTCGCCCAACCAGTTGCCCCCCCTGATAGATTGCTTCTGATCCGCGCGCATCGGCATCGGTAACACCGTGCACTTCCAAGGTTACGAGTGTGTTGGAAAAACCTTTTTCCTTCCATGAAAGCAAGGCATCACGCCCAAAAAAGGCCTGTTTCTTAAGATTTATGAACCGATCGAGGCCGCTTTCATATGCGCTATATTCAATCGACAATTCACGCGGGATCAGCTTGTAACTTTTTTCGAGCGCCATCGACGTCATTGCGCGAATGCCGAAGGGCTTGATTTCAAACTCCGCGCCCGCTTCAAATAACAGGTCGAAAATATAATTCTGCATTTCAATTGGATGATGAATTTCCCAACCCAGTTCACCAATGAAATTGACCCGCAGCGCATCGACGTGCGCAAGGCCGATGCTCATTTTCTTGCCCGTCAGCCAAGGAAAGGACGCGCTTGATAAATCAGTGTCAGTCAGTTTCGCCAGCACATCGCGCGAACGTGGCCCTGCGAGCACAAGCACGCCCATTGATGTCGTCAGCCGTTCAAAACTGACGGATCCATCTGCTGGCATCGCTTTCTTGAGATAGTCATGATCGTGCCGTTCATAAGCGCCAGCCGACACCAGATAATAACGTTGCGACGCCATTTTATAGACTGTGAATTCGCTGCGCACGCCGCCTTTGCTGGTCAACAGATAAGAGAGCGACACGCGGCCAACCTTTTTGGGAACGGCGTTGGTGAGCAATTGGTCAAGCCAATTTTCGGCCCCTGGTCCCGAAATTTCGCATTTGGCAAAGGCGCTCATATCCTGAAGGCCAACTTTCTCGCTCACATGGCGGCATTCATTACCGACATGTTCAAAATAGTTGGAGCGGCGGAACGACCATTTCTCACGGATAGGCGCATCATCGACCGTCGCAGGATGATTGTGATTGACCAGCACATCGGGCTTGTCGAGGTCCGCTTCAATGAGGCAATACCCCTCAGGCGCAAACCAATTGGGGCGTTCCCAGCCAAACACACTGCCAAATACTGCGCCCTTTGCCTTCATCCGGTCATAGCAGGGTGTGCGACGTAGCGCGCGCGCGGCTTCGCGTTCCTCATCGGGATAATGCACGGTAAAAACCTTGGCATAGGCTTCTTCATTCTTCGCGATCAAGAAACCACGCCCGGCATAATCACCAAAGCGGCGCGGATCGACACCCATCATATCGATGGTGGGTTCACCGTCGACAATCCAATGGGCAAGCTGCCAACCCGCGCCCCCGGCCGCAGTGACCCCAAAACTATGGCCTTCATTGAGCCAGAAGTTTTTGAGACCCCACGCTGGTCCGACGATTGGCGACCCGTCGGGCGTGTAAGCGATAGCACCGTTATAGACTTTCTTGATACCCACTTCACCAAAGGCGGGCACGCGCGCCATCGCGGCGAGAATATAGGGTTCAAGCCGTTCGAGGGCATCAGGAAACAGTTCATATTCACTGTTCGCCGCTGGCCCATCAACATAGCAGGCGGGCGCCCCCACTTCATAAGGGCCGAGCAGCAAGCCACCCGCCTCCTCACGCATATAATAGCTTGCATCGGATTCGCGCAGCACGCCCATTTCGGGCAAGCTACGGCGTTTACGCTCCATAATTGCGGGATGTTGTTCGGTGACAATATATTGGTGTTCAACCGGGATAACAGGAATATCCAATCCGACCATCGCGCCGGTTTGTCGCGCAAAATTGCCTGAACAGGAAATAACATGTTCACAGGTGATATCGCCCTGATCGGTTGAGACCAGCCACTCGCCATTCGCTTGCTGCGTGATCGCGGTGACGACTGTGTTGCGGTAAATTGTCGCTCCGTATTGCCGCGCCCCTTTCGCCAGCGCCTGCGTCAAATCAGCGGGCTGGATATAACCATCTTCGGGATGCTGGATCGCGCCAATCACACCGTCCATAGTGGCAAGCGGCCAGATGTCCTTGACCTGGTCGGGGGTCAGAAAATTGACATCCACCCCAATCGTACGCGCGACACCGGCATAATAATGATATTCATCCATCCGGTCTTGGGTTGTGGCCAACCGGATATTGGTGACCTGCGAAAAGCCCGCATGCAGGCCGGTTTCCGCTTCCAAAGACGGATAAAGCTCAACCGAATATTGGTGCAGCTTCCCCACTGAATAGCTTAAGTTAAACAGGGGCAGCAGCCCTGCTGCATGCCATGTGGAACCCGACGTCAGCTCCTTTCGTTCGAGCAATACAACATCGCTCCACCCCATCTTTGCAAGATGGTACAATGTGCTGACGCCAACCACGCCCCCACCAATGACCACCGCCCGCGCTGTCGTTTTCATGCACTTTATCCAGATAACCAAGATTGCTGCGCTTATGTCAGTCAATTCTTCCAGGGCGCAATTGGATTGGGCTATCAATGACGTAAATTCAATATTCTAATAGTAAATATTAGCAATTATGTGATTAAAACCAGCGCACGGTCATACTCGCCTTCTCAATCTACCTTTGCTATAAGCGCAGTATGACCGATTATCAGACCATCACCACCGACACAGTCCACACCCGTTCCGGCGCGATCAAATTGCACGGGCCAGAAGGTTTTGCCGGCATGCGCAAGGCGGGGCGTCTGGCCGCTGAAATCCTTGATGCGCTGGTTCCCCATATTGTGCCCGGGGTCACAACCGAAGCAATTGATGATATCGTGCGGGTTCTTACACTCAAGGGCGGCGGCATTCCTGCAACGCTTAACTACAGGGGCTTTACGCACAGCTGCTGCACGTCAATCAATCATGTCGTATGCCACGGAATCCCAGGGCCAAAGCTGTTAAAAGACGGTGACATTTTGAATGTCGATGTCACCCCCATCGTCGATGGATGGCACGGCGATACCAACCGTACCTATCTGGTCGGGGATGTCCCCATCAAGGCGCGGCGCTTGGTCGAAGTCACCTATGAAGCGATGATGCGCGGGATTGAAGCCGCACGACCGGGCAATACGCTGGGCGATGTCGGCCACGCGATCCAATCCTTTGCCGAAAAGCATCGTTACGGCGTGGTCCGCGACTTTTGTGGCCACGGGCTTGGCCGCTTGTTCCATGATGCGCCAGAAGTGCTCCATGTTGGTCGTCCCGGCACGGGTGTTGAGCTGCGCGCGGGAATGTTTTTCACGATCGAACCGATGATCAATATTGGTCGCCCTGATGTCAAAGTCCTCGACGATGGTTGGACAGCGGTGACCCGCGACCGTTCGCTCACCGCGCAGTTTGAACACAGCATCGGCATCACCGAGTCGGGGCCAGAAATTTTCACCAAGAGTCCCAAAGGGCTAGACTGCCCGCCTTATTGACCAAATGTGCCTAAATTTTGGGCAATTATCTTTAGCTTTGCTCTTTTAATGTGCATTTATTGCGCCGTTTGATGCCCAAACCACAGGCTTCTTGCGCAAATGCAATTGGCACGCTTATTGAATTACGCGTGTCAGAATAAAGGGGCCTACGTTCCATGAAAAAAATTGAAGCAATCATCAAACCGTTCAAGCTCGATGATGTCAAAGAAGCGCTCCACGAAGTGGGCGTGTCCGGCATTACCGTGACGGAAGCAAAGGGATTTGGCCGCCAAAAGGGCCATACCGAACTTTATCGCGGCGCTGAATATGTCGTCGATTTCCTGCCCAAAGTGAAGCTGGAGGTCGTCGTCGACGATGATATGGCGGCGCGCGTGGTGGAAGCTATAGCTGCGGCGGCCCAAACTGGCCGCATTGGCGACGGCAAAATCTTCGTCATCCCCGTTGAAAGCGCACTGCGCATTCGCACTGGCGAAAAAGACAGCGACGCCATCTAACCCCCCCTTTTCAAACACACCCGAACAATCACAAAGGAAGACCAATGGCCAATAAGCCCGCAGACATTTTGAAAATGATCAAAGAACAGGACATTGAATGGGTTGATGTCCGCTTCACCGATCCCAAAGGCAAATGGCAACATCTGACCATGTGTGCGGGCGTGATCGGCGAAGACGAACTGACCGACGGGTTGATGTTTGACGGTTCATCGATCGAAGGATGGAAAGCCATCAACGAAAGTGACATGATCCTGAAACCAGATCTTGACGCGGTTTATATTGATCCTTTCTCAGCCACGCCGATGATGATCCTGTTCTGTGACATTGTTGAACCTTCGACGGGCGAACTGTACAGCCGCGATCCGCGTTCAACCGCAAAGCGAGCCGAAGCTTACCTGAAAACCACAGGTATCGGTGACACCATCTATATCGGTCCTGAAGCAGAATTCTTCATGTTCGACGATGTCCGTTTCGAAAATGGCTATAACACCAGCTATTACAAAATCGACGATATTGAATTGCCAACCAACACCGGCACGAAATATGAAGGCGGCAACATGGGCCACCGCCCACGCGTCAAGGGCGGATATTTCCCCGTTGCCCCCGTGGACAGCGCAATGGATATTCGCGGCGAAATGGTTTCGACCATGCTTGAAATGGGCCTGCCCATGGACAAGCATCACCACGAAGTCGCCGCTGCCCAGCATGAACTCGGTCTCACCTTCGGCACGCTGACAACCACGGCTGACCGGATGCAGATTTACAAATATGTCTGCCATCAGGTTGCCCACGCTTACGGCAAAACCGTCACCTTCATGCCAAAACCCATCAAGGACGATAATGGTTCGGGGATGCACACCCACCTTTCGATCTGGAACGGCAAGGAACCCTTGTTCGCCGGGAATGGCTATGCTGGCCTATCGGACATGTGCCTGTATTTCATCGGCGGCATCATCAAACATGCCAAATCTCTGAACGCCTTCACCAACCCGTCGACCAACAGCTATAAGCGCTTGGTTCCGGGCTATGAAGCACCGGTGCTGCTGGCATATTCCGCGCGCAACCGCTCCGCATCGTGCCGAATTCCTTACGGCGCGGGTGCCAAGGCAAAGCGCGTTGAAGTCCGCTTCCCCGATGCAATGGCAAACCCTTACCTCTGCTATTCGGCATTGTTCATGGCCGGGCTTGACGGGATTCAGAACAAAATCCATCCCGGCGAAGCCATGGACAAAAATCTGTACGACCTGCCACCAGAAGAACTCGCCCAAGTGCCAACCGTCTGCGGTTCGCTGCGCGAAGCGCTCGAACAGCTGGAGGCCGATCACGCCTACCTCCTCAAAGGAGACGTGTTCACCAAGGATCAGATCGACAGCTATATCGAACTCAAAATGGAAGACGTCGCCCGTTGGGAAATGACGCCGTCACCCGTTGAATTCGACATGTATTACAGCGCGTAAGCAAAACGCTTCGTGATTTGAAGAAGGCTCGGAGGAGAAAACCTCCGGGCCTTTTTTATAGTCCAGCCTCGACTGCAATCCGAATAGCATCTGCGGTTGTCGCTGCACCTAACCTTATCATCAACAACGCACGGTGCATTTTGACGGTTTGCTCGCTTAAGCCTAATGTAAATGCAATCTGTTTGTTAAGATGCCCCAGAGCCATTTCTGCCAGCACCTCGCGCTGTCTGCGTGATAATCCTCTCACCAATATAACAGCAGCCATGCGGCGATTGGCATTGGTTGTTGGTGCATCCGGTTCCAGTTCAACTTGAGAACCCAAGAAAAACTCTAGCTCACCCTTTTCATCAAAAGTTGGAGCGACCAGTACGGCGTTTCGAAACGGTGTCCCATCACGCTTATAGTTGAGGATTTCAACAAGGACGGGGCAGTGACGGCGCACGCCACTGCGGATCGTTTCGGTCAACCAGGGTTCCGTCGCTGGTCCAGCCAAAAAACGGCAATTGCGTCCGATGATTTCATTTTCGGAATAGCCGGTTAGCACAACGAAAGCCGCGTTGCAGGCAATGATAGGATTGTCTTTTAGCCGAGGATTACTGATGACCGACGCTATGGGGCTATTGGCGATCAACGAGTCGAGCCGCTTTTTTGCGCGTCCGGTGACGATCACCTAAATTCTCTCCCTGCTTGCTAACCTAAAGCTAGCATTTTTGACTTTTCCCGCAATGATTTTGTCTGGCACTATATGTCCGTGCAGCTGCACGACATGGTATAAAGGTTAGGTTGATGGTATCTTGTCGAGGCGTAAAACTCGTTGTCTAAATAAATGACAGGGGTACGCACAATGGAACTATTATCAGCAGGCCAATATTCGTTGGTCTACAACGCATTTTCTTTCACATTCGCCACCATGGCAGCAACCACGGTATTTTTATGGTTGGGTCGTTCGCAGGTGGGTGCGGCCTATAAAACAGCACTGACAATATCGGGGTTGGTCTGCGCAATTGCAGCCTATCATTATTTTCGAATTTTTGAGAGCTGGGAAAGCGCTTACGATATTAAAGACGGTGTTGTTACCGCCACCGGCTATGCGTTTAACGACGCATATCGGTATGTCGACTGGTTGTTGACCGTGCCGTTACTGCTCATTGAACTTATCCTCGTCATGCGATTGACCGCCGATGAAACGATCTCCAAATCAACCAAATTAGGCGCAGCAGCAGCTTTGATGATCATACTTGGTTATCCAGGCGAAATTGCGACAGATATTTCGACCCGCGTGTTGTGGGGCACATTATCGGCAATCCCGTTTGTCTACATCATGTGGCAGCTGTTTTCAGGTCTCAGCGCGTCAATAAACAATCAACCCGAAAGCGTTCGTGAGTTGGTCAAAAAAGCGCGCCTCTTAACTTTTGCTTCATGGGGTTTTTATCCCATCGTCTACATGATCCCCTACACAAATTTGAGTGGATCGAATGTGATGGTTGGGGTTCAAATCGGTTATACCGTGGCTGATTTGATTGCCAAAGCTGGTGTGGGTGTGCTGATTTACCTGATCGCCACGCGCAAGTCTCAAGCTGAATACGGCGATACTGTGTCGGCACATGCATAAGGAAAATGGCGGGGTGCTCTGGCATCCCGCGCTTTCATTATGACAGCACGATACGTTTCGAAGCCCATAGGCGCAGCCCTCCCTCCCTCGCTGCGTTTATGGGCTTTGCCTTTTGTCACCGTAACGTTGATCCTGTGCAATGCCCTTTGGATTGGCATGGACAATGTTCAAATGACAATGATCGCTGCAATTGCCATTGTGCTTGCGGGTATTCCACACGGAACGCTGGACGTTGAAATAGCGGCTGCGCATTTTGGACAAGAAAACACAGCTGGAAAGACAAAAATCGTTGCTGGCTATCTCGCTTGCGCAACGTTGATGATTTTCATGTGGGCACTGGCGTCCGAACTTGCCCTCATATTATTTCTTATCATCTCGATTGTCCATTTTAGCCGAGACTGGCGCGGCGGCGTCGATCCATTTCTGGCGATGATGGTGGGGTGGGCTTTGGTCGCATTACCCGCTTTAACGCACCCATCCGGCGTTGCGACGATATTCGAAATTCTGACCGGCAATCAAAACGGTGCAACCATTGCGGCGCTTCTTGCTTGCGCTGCTGTGCCCGCGGCTCTTGGGTGCCTCGTCTTTGCTCATTGGACCTACCGACAGGGCGATATGACAAGCACTGTAGAGGTTATCAGTTGTATGGCCGCCGCATTGTTTTTGCCGCCGCTCATCGCCTTTGCCATGTTCTTTTGCGGTCTTCATTCCCCGCGCCATATGGCAGACGCACTGCGCGAAACCGGGTCGATCTCGCCGGCGAAAAAAGGCATGATCATAATGGCTGTCTTTGCCTTATCGGTGGGCTTTGGCATATTGCTGTTCCTCAACCAAGAGGGCGCGCCGGTCGATACAGGGATTATCCGCGCGGCGTTCGTCTTGATTTCCACGTTGACTGTCCCGCATTTTATTTTGGAATATTTGATGTCAAAGGGCGGCACCAACAATATCGCCTAACGATTTGATTACAGCCGTCCCGGCGCCATCGAGCGGGCAATAAGACTCCTCAAACCCCATTTGTGAAATGGGACTATAAAGAGGAGATAGATTTTCCCTGCCATATTGTGGACGTTGCAGATCGTCGAAACAACCACGCTCAATTCGCCTTCATGACACTCCCGCAATAATGAAAGACGAAAATCAAGATGCTTGTTGTCACGACCAGCAATGAGTTCGTTTTCAGTCAGGGCAAAAATCGGCCAAAGTCCAATTCTGTCACCGACGGTATAATGAGATTTAGGCTTAACTTTGATAGTCTCAGACGGCGTGGGAGCGTCGAGGCCGCACAAGCACCACGGTGTTGCGCATGATGAGCAGCACCTTCATCCACATGGGATGATGCAAACCCACCTTGACATTTGTTCCTATTATGTTCTATCCATGCCCACATGCACACCCTCCCCGATCCACCTGAAACTGTTGCTATGGAGGATCTACTTGACCCTGAATATTCATCCGATGGCTTGCCGGTTCCGGCTTTCACGCCGTGGCGGCCTTTGCGCGTTCGGGTTGGTGGGTGGTCTGCGGAGGCGCAGCATGTCTTTATCCACGAACTGACCCGTATCGGCAGTGTCGCCGCGGCGGCGCGGGTGGTGGGGAAAACGGCGCGTTCGGCTTATTTGTTGCGCGACAAGGACGGGGCAGAAAGTTTTGCCGCCGCGTGGGAAATGGCCATGCTGTCCGGCCAAAACCATGCGCAGCAGGTGGCCATTGACCGCGCCTTGCACGGGCAAAGCATTCCGCATTTTCGCGGCGGGCGCATCACTGGATACCGCACAGTTTTTAATGATCGCTTGCTGGTTTCCGCGCTGAACGCGACGCAAAACCATTTATCAGCCAGTGAAACCCAACAGCTTACGGCACTGCGCTACCGTCTTGAAAAATGGGAATCCGCGCTGCGGCGTGAGGCGATGGATATGGCGGACGGCACTGCACGCACGCAGGAAGCGCAGGATGAGGCTTGGCAGGATCATGTCGTGTGGCAACGTGAAATGAAGACTGAGGCGCGGCGGCAGCGTAATGCCGAAATCCGTGTGGCCGTGCGTAAAAGCATGGCAAAGGCCGCACCGCCGCCGCCCGGTGTGCGGATGTTGTGATGGCAATATCGGCTCGCTTTGTTTTTGGTGTGGGCGTGGTTTTCCCCTTACCTTCGCAGTGGAGGCGCTCATCCTGCGAAGTTTGCGAAGCTAAGGAAATTTTTGGCAGTTTTACGCGGCACATCGCGGCCTTGATGCTTTTCCTATGTGCAATAAAACACGCGCGATGGTTGACGTTTACGTAAAAAGTACCACATCAAAACCTACACTTAAACGACTCGGTCCCCCTCAGGAGAATGATCATGGACTCTTATCTGAAACATTATATCAACGGCCAATGGGTCAACAGCATCGGCGGCAAACGCCATGACGTGATCAGCCCTTCGACAGAGGAAGCCTGCACCGAAATCACCATCGGTACAGCCGAGGATATTGATGCTGCAGTCAAGGCTGCGCGCGCAGCTTTCCCGAGCTTTTCCCAAACGAGCGTTGACGACCGCGTCGCTTTGCTCAGCCGGATTGTTGCAGAATTCAAAAAACGCGTGCCAGACCTCGGCAAATCGATGGCAATGGAAATGGGGGCCCCCGTTTCATTTGCGAGCACCGCCCAGGCCTATTCCGGCATCGCCCATTTCGGCAATGCCATCAAAGCGCTTCAGGAATTTGAATTTGTTGAAATGGTTGGAACCACAGCTGTGGTCCATGAACCCATTGGTGTCGTCGGGATGATCACCCCGTGGAACTGGCCGCTCAACCAGATTGCCCTGAAAGTCGCCCCCGCAATCGCTGCGGGCAATTGCATGGTCCTCAAACCATCCGAAGAATGCCCGGGTAACGCGGCGATTTTTGCAGAAATCATGGATGCAGCCGGCGTTCCTGCGGGCGTTTTCAACCTTGTTCAAGGGGACGGTGCGACCACAGGCAACGCAATTTCCGTCCATCCAGACATTGAAATGGTCAGCTTCACGGGATCAACCCGTGCGGGCATCATGATTGCAAAGGCAGCGGCCGATACGGTCAAACGTGTCCACACCGAACTGGGCGGAAAGGCCGCCAATCTGGTCTTGGAAGGGGCTGATTTACAGGCGGTTCTGCCCGCGACTGTTGCTGGCGTCATCGTCAATTCTGGCCAAAGCTGCATCGCACCAACCCGCATTCTGGTTCATAAATCCCAAGAAGCAGAGGCTGTTGGCTTTATCAAGGGCATGTTGGACGGCACCCAGTGCGGTGATCCGATGCAGGAAGGCGCGCACATCGGCCCTGTTGTTAACAAGGCGCAGTATGATAAAATTCAGAGCCTGATCCAATCGGCGATTGATGAAGGTGCAAAACTGGAAACCGGCGGAACCGGCCTGCCCCCCGAACTCAACCGGGGCTATTATGTGCGACCAACACTCTTCAGTGGCGTGACCCGTGACATGCGGATTGCTAATGAAGAAATCTTTGGCCCTGTTGCAACGCTTATGACCTATAACAGCGAAGACGAAGCGGTTGAGGTTGCCAATGACACGCCCTACGGCCTGTCCGCCACCATATCGGGTGACCCAGCCAAAGCTGCAAAGGTCGCGCCGCGCCTGCGCGCCGGGATTGTCACGATCAACACATGGGGGCCGGATGGCAACGCACCGTTTGGCGGCTATAAACAGTCGGGCAATGGGCGTGAAGGCGGCAAATTTGGTCTGCGTGAATTCATGGAAGTGAAATCGATCATCGGCGGGGCATAAGCCTCCGACACGATTTATTAACCATAGAGGTGTGACACCGGGCCATGGTAAAACATGGCCCGCTTGTTCTGATGTTCATGCTGCTGGTGACGGCCTGCATCCCCTCACCTGCGCATCGTCCGAAAAGCGTGCTCCCCACCAGCGCTGAGATGAAAAAATGTATTGGGGAATTAAATCACCTCAAAGCCCGCTACACTATTCTGGCTGATCAAAATTTTGGTGGGGGCTGTTCAGCCATCAATGCTGTTCTGATCCAGGACATCGGTGTTCCGATCAGCAATACAAAGGCGGTGCAATGTCCACTCGCTCGCGCACTGACGTTGTGGCTTCGGGAAACAGTGCAAACTGCCGCACGCTCCAGCTTCGCATCGCGCGTCGTAAAAATCGAAAGCATGGGCACCTACGCCTGTCGCACCATAATCGGCGGGACATCCGCAAAAATGTCAGAGCATGCACGGGCCAATGCCGTTGATATTTCAGGCTTCATACTCGCCAACGGTCGCCGGATAACGGTTGAAGCTGGGTGGCAAGGTGCGCCAGATGAACGCCGTTTCTTGCGGGACATTCGCGATGGTGCCTGCCGCCAATTCAAGACCGTTCTCAGCCCCGCGTATAACGCCGCGCATAATAACCACTTCCATTTCGATATGGGGCACGGCCCCTATTGCCGCTAAGCCCTGTGCCGCCTAGAAAGGATCAAATGACAGACAACAAAATCCCCGCGCGCATTTTTGCCCGCGCCTCACAAGATGCCGCAACCGCAAAAAAAGGTATCCACACCCTCCAAACTGAAAGCCCATCGTATAAGCTTGCCTTTCAGGACGATGAATTTCTGCTGCGTGAGGATTTGCGGCCTGTGCGGTTTCAGCTTGAGCTGCTCAAACCTGAATTGCTGCTTGATGAGGCCAAAATTGCTTCGACCTTTGTTTTTTATGGTTCTGCCCGAATCCCAGAACCCGGCGTGAAATCAGACAACCCAAATCCGGTCATTGCTGCGCGGTTGGAAGCCAATTCAAAATATTATGAAGAATCCCGCAAGCTTGCTCGGATCGCAAGCAAAATTCCCCGCGATCCTGATGGCGAACGGCAGTTCGTTGTGTGTTCAGGGGGAGGACCGTCGATCATGGAGGCTGCCAATCGCGGCGCGGAGGATGTCGGCGCTGAATCCATTGGCCTCAATATCGTGCTGCCCCATGAACAAGCGCCCAACACCCACGTCACCCCGCGCCTAAGCTTTCAGTTCCACTATTTCGCGCTGCGTAAGATGCATTTCCTGCTGCGCGCGCGCGCCGTCGCGGTCTTCCCAGGAGGGTTTGGCACGTTCGATGAAACGTTTGAACTTCTCACCCTTATTCAAACCGGCAAAATCAAACCGATGCCTGTGATTATGTTTGGCAAGGAATTCTGGAACCGCGTCGTCAATTTCGATGCGCTCGTCGAAGAAGGCGTGATCAGCGAAAAAGACCTCTCGCTGTTTGAATTCGTCGAAACAGCCGAAGAGGCTTGGGAATGCGTACGGAAGTTTTACGACCGCGTATAGGTCGCGGTGCGACTATCTACTTCCTGTGCTTCGGATCACGTCCGGAGCACAGGATCATCACTTACCTTATATTATTTAGCAGCTGGAGCCGCAGTAGCCGTTTCCGCTGCAACTGGTGCTGCCGCTGGTGCCGCTGGAATGGGCAAGTTGGAACCCTCGCTATTCATATAAGCAATCAAATTTGCACGATCTTCGCCTTTGCCAAGACCAGCAAAACTCATCTTCGTGCCTTCAACAAATTTCTTGGGGGCGTGAAGCCAGCTGTTCATCGCTTCAAAATCCCAGCTTCCACCTTTTGCAAGCAGTCCCGCCGAATAAGCAAAACCAGCGACTTTACCTTTGCCCTTGCCCATCATACCGTGAAGGTTGGGGCCAATTCCATTGGCACCACCAGCGGCAATCGTGTGGCATGATCCGCATTTCTTAAATACTTCCGCGCCCTTGGCTGCGTCTGCGGTTTGCATTAGCATTGCGATAGGCACTTCCGCCGCCGCACCGCCTTCTGAAACACCGGCTGCACTTTCAACATGATATCCACCTTTTTCAACATGGCCTTGGCGAAAATATTCACCTGTAAAGATGGTTAGCCCAAGTGCAGCAATGCCAGCGCCCAGCGCCCAGCCTGCGATCGTGTTGAATTGGTTGTCCATACCGGCCGAAATCCCTGTTGTGTCACTATAGTAATGAATCGCGCTCGCTTTAATCACCCAAGTGCTGGTTCGCAAGCATCGCTTGCGGCAAAAGCTTCGCCTCTATAAGCGCAAATGCGTTATGAACCGTTATCCCGCCCCAGCCCGCCCGATTGTCGCCGCGATGATTGCCGCCGCCTATGCTGAACCTGACCACGCCGTTGCGTTTCAAGGTGCACCTGGTGCAAACTCGCATATTGCAGTGACCAATGCTGTTTCTGGCGGAATTGCGTTGCCTTGCTTCAGTTTTGAAGATGCGATTGATGCCGTGCGTGATGGCCGCGCAGGCAGTGCCATGATCCCCATTGAAAATTCCCTGCATGGCCGCGTGGCTGATATTCATTTCTTATTGCCCGAATCTGGCCTGACAATCACCGGCGAATATTTTTTACCAATACACTACGCGCTCATGGGATCAGGCCCCATTGAAGGGGTCAAACAAGCCATCAGTCATCCTCAGGCGCTGGGCCAATGCCGCAAATGGTTGCGTGCGCACGGGATCGAGCCTGTTGCTTATCCAGATACTGCTGGTGCAGCAGCACGCGCCGTTGAACGTGGGGATCCCTCCGTCGCAGCGATTGCGCCACCCGGGGCTGCGGCAATTTATGGTCTGAACACGCTTGCAGAAGGCCTTGAAGATTCAGATGACAATATGACGCGTTTCGTCATCCTAGCCCGCACTGGCGCGCCTACACCCAATCAAGGCGATGTCATGACGACGTTTCTATTTGAGGTGAAAAACATTCCTGCTGCACTTTACAAGGCCTTGGGCGGGTTTGCGACCAACGGCGTCAACATGACCAAACTGGAGAGCTATCAGCGCGGTGCCAGCTTTGCCGCGACGACTTTTTTCGCGGATATTGTGGGTCACCCCGAAGATCCAGCGGTGGCACGCGCACTGGAAGAGTTAAGCTATTATTCCCGTTCACTCCGTATTTTGGGCACCTACCCGCAGGCGCGAAAACGCGGTTAACCGGCGACCCAGGCCTTAAGAAGCGTGTGGGCGATAGCAAAGGGCGGAGGCGCTTTGAATTTCGCGTCCGCATCTCCAGCCAGTGCAGCAATCGCCTCATCACGTGTGACCCACATTGCATCTTCTAACTCATTAATATCGAGCGTGATCGCATCATCCTCAGCATCGGCGACACAGGCAATCATCAATTGCGACCCGAACGGCCAAGGCTGACTGGCGACATAGCGCACCGCGCCAGTCCGTATTCCAGATTCTTCAAACAATTCCCGCCGTACGGCCTCTTCAATTGATTCGCCGGGTTCCAAAAACCCAGCAAGAGCAGAATAGTTTCCGGCGGGAAATTGTGATTGCCGCCCGACGAGTGCTTTACCTTCAAATTCTGCCAGCATGATCACAACGGGGTCAGTCCGCGGAAAATGTTCTGTATTGCACCCGCCGCATTTACGGCCCCACCCCGCGCGGAACATAGTGGTAGAAGCGCCGCAACGCCCACAAAACTTATGTGCATTGTGCCAGCCAATAACAGAGCGTGCCGCGCCGTAAATCGCAGCCTCTTCAGCGCGAAGCATCGTCAGCGCCTGCCATATTGCAGGGGAACGCATCGCCGTTCCAGCATCCTGGGTCAGGGCTACAAAATGCGGGCGTTCTTCCAAAAATCCTAGGAAAATAAGTTCTGCATCAACGCCGGCATCAGCCACACTCTGCCAGATCAGCGTTGATTCGGCAGATACCTGAGGAAGTAACCCATCAAGCGCAAGCAAGCGCCCCCGCCAGTCGCTCAAGACGGCGGCATAGCCTTCCACATTGCTACGCAGATGGTCAGCACGGTCAAGCGGCGATCCTGTAAAACCGGGGCGATGATGGCTCACAAGCTTGCGTAAACGCTTTTGCCAAATTCTGGCACAAAGCCGTTATCGCCCTGCGCCATCACCTGCACCCAGCCCGAAGCTCGGATTCCCCGCGTTGGGTCAACCCATGCAATGGTCGATGCGGCCCCGCCCCAGCCATAAGTGCCAACGCCTGACCCTTGGGGGTCATTTGCAATCGTTACGCGACCACCAGCGCCAAATCCTTGTCCTTTTACAAAACCGTCCATCACGGTGTTGGGATGAACAAGATTGGACATGGCATGCATCGCCGTTTCACGCTTCATGATGCGCGTCTTGCCAAGCGCACCCATGCCCATCAGCATGGCAAGGAAGCGGTCATAATCACGCATTGATGAAACAAGCCCTGCCCCACCAAAGGGAAAGGCGGGCTTATCCGAATATACACTGTCATTCCCAGGATCGATAGGGAATGTGCCAAATGGCGTCGCTGCATGATTGGTAGTGAACCGCTTAGTTTCGCTAGCCGGAACCTGCCAATAGGTGCTGTTCATGCCAAGTGGTTCAAAAATACGTTTTTGCACAAAGGCTTCAAAAGTCATGCCGGATGCGACCTCGATCACCCGCCCCATCAGGTCAAGGCTGACCGAATAGCTCCATTTCACGCCCGGATCGGCAATCAATGGTAAGGTTCCAAGTCGGTCGGCGAATTCAGTCAGACTAGGAGCCGTTGGTGCGACAACATCAAAGCCGGGCAATGGTTTGCGGCTCACCGCGCCCGGGGTGAGGCCAAGCCGCAGATATTCCTTCAACAACGGCCCCTTGGTCACGATCGAATAGCCAAGGCCCGCAGTATGGGTCAGCAGGTTACGAATCGTAATCGGCGCGCGCGCAGGACGGCTTTTCAAATCTTTTTCGGGATTAATCATGACCACCGGATTGGCAAAGGCCGGAATGAAATCAGCGATATTCTGATCGATCGTCATCTTGCCGTCTTCAATCAACAGCATCGCGGCAATGCCTGTGATCGGTTTGGTCATCGAATAACACCGCCACAGAGTGTCGGGCGTGATGGCAATTGTTGAATCCTTGGCCAATGTTCCCGCCACGATAAAATCGGCCTGATCAAGACCGCGTGCAATGGCCGCACCGGCGCCAGGCACAACTTTCTTGTTCACCACACCGTCAATCATTGCCTGAACCTTGGCCCAATCACTCCCGATGCCGCGCTTTGCCGAACGGGCATAAGCAGGCAGCGCCGAATATGCCGAAACAGCTGCAGCGCCGGTCAGAAAGTGACGGCGGTTAAATTCAAGGCTCATCAGGAGGTCTCCCATTTACGGCGGCCTGCGCGGCCTTTGCGAACACACTTGGTAGTCCGGCTTGGTCCAACCGGTCAATGCCCCACCACTGGCCACCCAAAGCCGTAGCGCAATCCTCAACTACCGCTAAGTACCTAACAGAAAGGGTGAGCGAAAAATGCGTGAATATGTGCTCAATAAACCCCACATCTTGCCAATTTCCCGCGATGGGATCAGCGACATCGTGCCCGCGCCAATCACAGGATGGCAACGCCCGCATGCCGCCCAGCAATCCCTTTTCAGGGCGTTGGATGAGGAGAACGTGGCCATCCCGTTCAATCCACCACGCACGGCCAGTGCGGTGCGGTTTTGACATTTTTTTGGGTTTTACAGGGTATTTTTCCGGATCATCTTTGCCAGCGCAGTTCGCGCTTATAGGGCAAATCAGGCATTTGGGACTGCGCGGCGTACACAGCGTAGCGCCCATATCCATCACCGCCTGTGCATAATCACCAGCACGTAATGCAGGGGTGAGCGCGTCGGCAAGACTCTTAAGAGCAGGCTTTGCAGCGGGCAAAGCGCTTTCCACAGCATAAAAACGCGCCATGACCCGTTCAACATTGCCGTCCACGACAACTGCTCGTTTGCCGAATGCAATCGCAGTGATGGCCGCCGCAGTGTAATCACCAATGCCTGGCAGTGATCGCAATGTTACTTCGTCACCAGGGAATAACCCGCTGTGCTGCAAAACGATCGCCCGTGCACACGCGAGCAGGTTGCGGGCACGCGCATAATAGCCAAGCCCTGCCCATGCGGCCATCACATCCGCATCATCAGCCTCTGCCAAGGTGGACACGCTCGGCCAACGGCGCGTGAAGGTCTCAAAATAGGGTTTTACGGCGGCAACCGTTGTTTGTTGCAGCATAATTTCTGACAACCAAATGCGATAGGGATCGGGCGGTGGTGATCCGGGCAGGCTGCGCCACGGCAAATCTCGCGCATAGACATCATAATGCGCCAGAATCTTGTGGGTAATTTTTTCTGTCATATCGACGGGCATCGTGCATTCTGGCATGACGGCGATGATGGCGAAAGACAAGGACCAACAAGAAGCAACAAACCGACCACGCGGTGGGCGGGCAAAAAGTGTCTCCGAAATGCTTCCAAGTGTGGGGCGTGCTGCATTCCGGCGCTTTGGCTTTGTCCAATCGTCGATTGTCAGTCGTTGGAAAGAAATTGTCGGGGATCAATATGCAACCGTTTCAGCGCCAGAATCGATCCGCTTTCCGATCGGCAAACGCGCCGAAGGCACTCTGACCCTGATGATCGCACGCGCACATGCGCCGATGATGCAGCACGTGCAGCCCGTTATCATCGAACGCGTCAACCGCTTCTTTGGCTATGCTGCAGTTTCGAAAATTGTCATGCGACAGGGCGACATCGCCCGGCCTGCTCCAAAGCGCGTAAAAACAGCATTGGTGGCCATACCCGTTGAACTTGGCGACAGTTTACGCTCAATTGCAGATCCTGAATTAAAGGCGGTGCTCGAATCGCTCGCACAGGGTATCGCAACCAACGCGGCAACCCCGATTATTGGAAAGATACGCTGATGAAATGGATGGTCATCTTGATTGCAGCAGCAGCCACGATTGGGGCGGCACCGGTCAGACCAAACTGGGCCAATACAGTCACGCAGACGCCATCGGGAGCCTATGTTCTTGGCAACGTCAAAGCACGTGTCCGCTTTGTTGAATATCTGAGCTTTACTTGTTCGCACTGCGCCCATTTTACCAATGAAGCCGCTGTGCCAATAAAGCGTGATTATGTGTCAAAAGGCACTGTCGCTGTCGAAATCCGTCATGCAGTGCGCGATCAGTTTGATTTCACAGCGGCGTTGTTGGCGCGCTGCGGTGGCCCCACTAAATTCTTCGGCAATACCGAGGCTATCATGGCGCGGCAGGATGTCTGGCTTGCCGATGCCCAAGTCTATGCCACTCGCGACGCCGAAAAAAATGCGAAATTACCTATTGAAGCCCAGTTGAAAATTATTGCGCAAGCAACGGGTCTTGCCGCGATTGTTAAGGACAGAGGCGTCACACAACCGCAAATCAATGCCTGCCTATCGAACAAAGCCATGCACAACACCGTTCTGGCAATGACCAAAGAAGCATTTGAAGTTCGAAAAATTCAGGGCACACCCCATTTTCTCATAAACGGGAAAACAGCACCCTATTCTGACAGCTGGTCGGGTATCGAGCCCAGCCTGCGCAACGCCATAACTGCCAAATAACGACAAGGAAGATATGATGAAAAAATTTCTGATCGCTTCAACTGCCTTGCTCGCGCTTGCCGCGTGCGGAGAAAAAAAGGCTGCGGACTCAACGTCAGGTTCTGCTGCAACTGTGCCAGCGCCAGCTGGAACAAACTGGACTGAAACCACCAGCACGTCTTCCTATGACGGCATGGTGATGGGCAATCCCGCTGCTGCGGTCAAACTTGTCGAATACGGTGCGCTCACATGCAGCCACTGTGCGACATTTTCTGAAGAGTCCGGAACCGAACTGAAAGCAATGATTGCAAAGGGCACAGTTTCCTACGAATTTCGTAACTTCTTGCTAAGCCCAATCGACATTCCTGCAGCCCTGCTTGCGCGTTGTGGCGGTCCGGGGCCATTTTTTCCGATCAGTGAGCAGCTTTTTGCAGCACAGGGCGATTGGCTGGGTAAAACCAAAGAAATTACTGAAGCAGAACAAACCGCATGGGCAAATTACTCACCAGTCCAACTGACAGGTATCCTCGCGACCAAACTTGGGCTTGATACATTCGTGCAACAACGCGGGATCAGTGCGGATAAGGCCAAAGCCTGTCTTGCAGATGCCAAAGCCATTGATGCGCTGACCAAAATGTCACAAGTCGGCCAAAGCGAATTTAAGGTGCAGGGCACTCCAACCTTTGTGATCAATGGTTTGACGGCCGAAGCCACTGGTGATTGGGCAACACTCAAACCCAAACTGATCGCAGCTGGAGCGTAAAGGGCCTTTCTAATTGCGGATCAAACGCCTTAAACTGACTGGCTTCAAAAGCTTTGTCGATCCGTCCGAACTCAGGATTGAGGCCGGACTTACGGGTGTTGTTGGTCCCAATGGCTGTGGTAAATCAAACCTGTTGGAGGCCATCCGCTGGGTAATGGGTGAAGGCAGCGCAAAATCCTTGCGCGGCGGCGCGATGGACGATGTGATTTTTGCTGGAACTGCAACGCGGCCTTCACGCGATTTTGCTGAAGTCTCTATTCTAGCAGAAAGCGACGCGGCCAACGATGCGGAGCTGGAGGTTGTCCGGCGGATCGAACGCGGTGCTGGTTCGGCATATCGCCTGAATGGCCGTGATGTGCGCGCCAAGGACGTGGCGTTGGTTTTTGCCGATGCAGCAACCGGCGCGCATTCTCCCGCACTCGTCAGTCAGGGCCGCATTGGATCGGTGATCGCAGCAAAGCCTGCAGAGCGCCGTGCGATGTTAGAGGAAGCAGCTGGAATTTCGGGTCTCCATGTCCGCCGGAAGGATGCCGAACAGAAACTGCGCGCGACCGAAACCAATCTGGGGCGCCTGAACGAAGTCCTGCTCGACATGGAAAATCGGTCGTCCGCTCTGCGCCGACAAGCCCGCGCGGCAGAACGATACCGTAAATTGTCAGCAGACATTCGGATCGCTGAAGGGCGGATGATCTTCGCCCGCTGGCGTGATGCAGCGACGGCTGCCGACATCGCAAAGGCTGAAGCGGCTGCGGCGGAAAGTGCCGTTAACTCTGCCGCAGAGGTTCAACGTGCCGCTGCTGCCTACCAAGCCCAGGCTGTATCAACACTTTCGTCTTTGCGCGCGGCCGCCCTTTTGGCGCATGACAAAGCCACTGGGGCCAGCCATAAATTGACCACTCTTCAAGCAGAGCGAGAAGCGCTTGAGCGCCGCATGGCTGAACTTGTCACTCAGACTGAACGTTTGGAGGCTGACCGCGCCCGTGAAGGGTCACTCGCCAATGATGCCGCAGAGGCGCTGGCGAGATTAGGAACTGAAACCAAAAATCTCGACACACGGATTGCGGAAGCCGAAGCCAGTCGCCCTGCCCTTTCCATCAAGCAAAGTAATGCTGAAGCCGCATCCCGAGATGCAGAGGTTGCGCTTGCACAAGGATTAAGCGCGCAGGCACGTGAACAGGCCGAAGCTCGCGTTGCCGACGCCGCCATGGCCGCAGCATCAGCGCGTCTGGAACGCGCGCAACGTGATTGCGCTCAACTGACGGCTCAGTATGACGCGCTGGGAGAAGAAGCGCCGCTTCAAAAGGCCTTGAATGCTGCAAAGTTGATGCAGGAACTGGCCAAAACAGAGGCCGAGGCCGCGCTTGCCGTCGTGGCCGCGGCTGATGATGAGCGTGAAGACGCTTCTATAAGGCGCGACACAGCACAGAGCACTATGGCGACCGCGCAAGCCACACTTGCTGCTTTGGAGGGTGAAACACGTGCTTTGGAACGCACGGTGCTACCTGGCCTTAGTAACGACCGTGCCATCGGATCGATAACCGCCAAACCGGGGTATGAACATGCACTTGCAGCAGCACTTGGTGATGACCTTGATGCCGCACTGGGCGGATCTGGACCCCGCGTTTGGGCGGGAGCTGACTGTATGGCTGGCGATCCGGCGTTACCCGCTGGAGCATCAGCACTTTCTGATTATGTGACAGCACCAGCGGCGCTCACCCGCCGTCTGTCGCAAATTGGTGTGGTTGAAACTGTTGACAATATAACGCTTATCGTTGGTCAGAGAGTCGTCACACGTTCTGGTATTCTTAGACGCTGGGACGGTTTTATCGCAACGGATCTGGGTGCCGCTGCCGCAGAACAGCTCGTGCGCACAAACCGACTGGCTACGATAAAGGCCGAATTGCCTGATGTGGCAGCAAGCGTTGCCCTCGCGCGTGCAACGTCAACACAGGCACAGGACGCGATGGAGGCGGCGCGGACCGCAGCTGACAATGGTCGCCGTGCCTATGCTGACGCCGAAAACCGTGCGCGAACTTCCGCACGCAGCGCCGATCAAGCCGCATCCACGCTCGAGCGATTGGCGTCACGGCGGGCTGAAATGGCCGAACGTTTGGCGCGAATTGCCGCTGACCGTGATGATGCGGAAGCCGAGACTCGCAGCGCGCATACCGCGCGCATCGCCTTGCCAGATGGCAGCGATACCGTGCAGCTGGTGACATCATTACAAAGCGCTGCGGAGGGGATGCGTGCTGCAGTTTCCCTGCTCCGCTCAGAAACGGCAAATCTGGACCGCGCCGTTGCGGATGATCAAGCACGCCGTCAATCCGCTTACTCAGAAAGCCGAGACTGGAAAAGTCGCGCGGGAGAGGCTGCCCGCCGGATTGAAGAAATGACCAAAAGGGCTAAAACGGCTCAAATCGAAGCTCTGGCATTGGCGGAAGCTCCAACAAAGATCGACGTGAAGATAACGGCTTTAGTCGCCGAAGCTGATACGCTAACAAGCAGTGCGAAAGAGACCGCGCAGGCGGAGCGTGATGGTGAGGCCGTTTTGCGCGATATTGAACGCAAATTGGCGGATGCTGGAGAAGCGCTTGCGGCAGTGCGTGAAGTCCGCGCTGGAGCGATCGCTCGTGCTGAAAATCAGGAACTCCGCCGGATCGAAATGGGCCGCGTTTCTGGCGAACGTTTTGAATGTCCGCCGCCTCTGCTGCCCGAAAAAGTGGGTTTCGATGCCAATGATGTTGGCGATGCGGGTGAAGAATCATCTCAAAATGAACGCCTGAACGCTGACCGTGAACGGCTTGGGCCGGTCAACCTTGTCGCCGAAACTGAACTGGCCGAAATTGAAGGTATTTATACAACCTCTATTTCGGAACGGGATGAATTAAGCGAGGCTATCAATCGCCTGCGCGGCTCCATCGGCAGTCTGAACCGCGAAGGTCGCACGCGTTTGCTCGCCGCGTTTGAAGAAGTGAACCAGCATTTTCAACGGCTGTTTTCAACCTTGTTCAACGGCGGCGCAGCTCACCTTGCGTTGATCGATAGCGATGACCCGTTAGAAGCAGGATTGGAAATTTACGCTCAACCACCGGGTAAAAAGCTTGTATCGCTTACCTTATTGTCCGGCGGGGAGCAGGCATTAACCGCAGTGGCTCTTATCTTTGGCCTGTTCCTGACAAACCCCGCGCCAATCTGTGTGTTGGATGAGGTTGATGCCCCACTCGATGATGCCAACATTGAACGTTTCTGCGATCTTCTCGACGTGATGACCCGCGATACCGACACACGCTATTTGATTGTCACACATAATGCTGTGACGATGAGCCGCATGCACCGCCTGTTTGGCGTCACGATGATCGAACAGGGGGTTAGCCGCCTCGTTTCGGTTGATCTGGGCGGCGCAGAACAACTTTTGGCAGCCGAGTAAAAACATGACCCCGATCACCGTCGCATTCCTGCTCTTCCCCAACGTCACCCAACTTGATTTAACAGGACCGGCACAAGTGCTGTCACGGCTGGGCAATGTGAAGCTTGATCTGGTGTGGAAAACGCTTGAACCTGTTCCGACCGACGCAGGGTTTTCCCTGCTGCCCACCGCTACTTTTGATGACATCAAATCCGCGAATATTATTTGCGTTCCCGGCGGATTTGGCACTGTCGCAGTCATGGAAGATGACACGGTGCTGGACTGGCTGCGCGCAATCGCCAAAGATGCGCAGTGGGTGACAAGTGTTTGCACAGGTTCACTGGTTTTGGGTGCGGCGGGTTTGCTCAAAGGTTATCGGTCAGCATGCCACTGGGCCTCAATTGATCAATTGGCTTTTTTTGGCGCCATTCCGACACGCGAGCGCGTTGTGATTGACCGTAACCGCGCCTCGGGTGGCGGTGTGACATCAGGCATTGATTTCGCACTCTTCCTCACCAAAGAAATCCGCGGTGAAGATCATGCACGCTTTGTGCAGTTGAGCATTGAATATGACCCTGCCCCACCTTTTGATGCGGGGACCCCGGACAAAGCGCGTCCAGAAACGCTCAAAGCCTATTGGGATATGGTCGAACGCCACGCGCCAGGGCGCGTCAACAAAGTCCGCGCCATTGCCGATAAACTTGGATTTTAAGCAGGCCAATTGAAGCATGCCTGAACGGAGAAAAACATGACGACTGCTGTAATGGCCGCACTGATCCGCCCCTTGATTGAACAGCGCTTGCCCAAAGATGTTGATGCACATTGGTTCACCTCCAAAGAGGAAGCATTTGATCTTGCTCCGCGGGCTGACATTGGCTGGTTTGATATGTACGACAAGGCCGACATGGCTGAGGCTGTGACGCGGGCGACAAATCTTAAATGGCTCAATTCAATCTATGCCGGGGTTGATGGCATGCCGCTTGAACTGCTTGCAGAACGCGGCGTTACTTACACCAACGGCGTCGGCATCAACGCCATAACAATCGCCGAATATGTCGTTATGGGTATGCTGACTGTTGCCAAAGGCTACCGCGATGTCGTTCGAGCACAAGAGCGCCGTGAATGGCTAACCGACTCCCCCGGCAAGATAGAATTGTTCGGGAGCAAAGCCCTGCTGCTTGGCTACGGCGCGATTGGCAAACTTGTGGAGGAACGTTTGCGGCCATTTGGTGTCGATGTTACTATTGTACGCCGCTCGGCAGGACCAAACACATTAACCCCCGATCAATGGCGCGCAAAATTAGGGGAATATGATTGGGTCATTCTTGCTGTCCCTGCCACGCCGGAAACCGACGGCATGATTGGCGCAAGGGAATTGTCGGAGATGAAAGACAGCGCAACTTTGATCAATATTGCACGCGGCACGGTCGTTGATCAAGATGCGCTCATCGCGGCGCTCAAGTCCAAAGGGATAGCAGCGGCATTTCTTGATGTCACCGACCCAGAGCCTTTGCCTGCTGACCACCCTCTTTGGACGCTCGACTCTGCACATGTGACGATGCATTTGTCGGGCCGCGCGCAGACTCTGATGTTTCAACGTTCGGCGGCACGTTTTCTCGAAAATTTGGTACGCTACCAAAATGGCGCACCACTCCACCACCAAGTCAATCTTGCTTTAGGATATTGAATATGGGCCATAATGCCGCTGCCATCTGGCACACAGTCGCTCTGTCACGTGACATCAATGCAATCTCAGCGGTCCTTCACGATGACTGTATCTTTGAAAGCCCGGTCGTCCACACGCCGCAATTGGGTAAGGCCATCTCTGCGCAATATCTGGCAGCAGCTGGACATACTCTGGGCAATGCTGATTTTGAATATGTCGGTGAATGGCACGCGCCAAATTCCAGCGTCCTTGAATTCAAATCAGTGATGGATGGCATTGCCATCAACGGAATTGATATGATCACGTGCGACGATGACGGCCTGATCACGCATTTCAAGGTGATGGTGCGACCCTTAAAAGCCGTGAATATGCTGCACCAGAAAATGGGCGAGATGTTAGCGCAAATGAAAGGCTAACCGAGGTCTATACTGTCCACACTGATAACTTGTGTTATCATTTCTTCTGCAATCGCTGGATCAATTTGGCGATCTAGGATCAGCATCGCCAAACCGTGAACCAATGCCCACGACCGCATAGCAGCCGCAAACTGTTTGGCCTTTGAAACATCATCCCCCATGATAGCGCCAATATTGCGCCGCAGCATCCACGCTGCAGATCCTTCTTCATAAGATTCTAACGGATGAGCGCCCGCCGGAAGATAGGAGAATATGAGTCGAAATAAGGCGGGATTGGCAATTGCAAAGCGGACATAGGCTTGTCCACTGGCTGCAAACCCAGCCTTGTCTCCAGAAGTATTTGCACGCGCCTGCTGCGTGGCCAACTGCTGCATCCCTTGTTTGGCAAGCGCCAAAAGCAGGGCATTTTTATCAGGAAAGTGACGATAAATTGCCGTTGCACTGACCCCAACGTCGCGTGCGATTTCTCGCAAGCTCAACGTTTCAGCATCACTTTTTTCGAGCAAGCGATGTCCCGCCGCTAGAACCGCAGACCATAAGTCACCGTGATGATATCCGCGGCTGCCAACTTCTATGTTGACACTGTTATCATTGGTGGCCATGTTATCACTGTAAACATTATCGATTCGCAATGCAAGGTAAAGAAGTCATGACCAGCACCGTCGAAACCCTTATCCGCAAAACGATCACCAAAGGCGTGATGAAAGTTGCCGAATTTAACCGTAACCGCGCAAACGCTCCTGAATCGCCTCACCCCTTTTTGTCAGGCATTCATGCGCCAATGACGGGTGAAGTCACACTCACCAGCCTTAAAGTGACGGGAACGATACCGGCTGAACTCAATGGCCGCTATATCCGCATTGGCCCCAATCCAGTGACCCCACCAAATCCTGCGAGCTATCACTGGTTCACAGGCGACGGGATGGTCCACGGTGTTTCGCTTAAAGAAGGCGAGGCGCTATGGTACCGCAATCGATGGATCCGGTCACAAGCGGTCAGCGCAGCGCTTGGTGAAAACAATGCCCCAGGTCCACGTAACGGTGCGAGCGATACTGTAAACACCAATGTCCTTGGTCATGCTGGCACAACGTGGGCGCTGGTTGAAGCTGGCGGTTATCCTGTACGGATCAATGAAGAACTTGATACAATCGCGCATGACCCCTTTGGTGGCACACTGAAAGGATCGTTTTCAGCGCATCCTCATCTCGATCATGACAGCGGTGAAATGCACGCGATTTGCTATTACGGGCCTGATCAGACCACGATCCGTCACGTGGTTGTTGATAAGACCGGAAAAGTGCGCCGTGAAGAACCAATTGCCGTCAAAAATGGCCCCTCAATTCATGATTGCATGATCACCAAAAATTTCGTGATCATCCTTGATCTCCCCGTCACTTTTTCAATGAAAACACTGCTTGCTGGGCATGCATTCCCTTATAAATGGAATCCGGATCACCAAGCACGCGTGGGCTTGCTCCCCCGTGAAGGAAAAGGCGAAGATGTTATCTGGTGCAATGTTGCCCCCTGCTACGTCTTTCATCCTTGCAATGCTTATGAAACTGAAGACGGCAAAATCACGCTCGATGTATGTGTGCATGACAGCATGTTTACAGAGAGTACACAGGGACCAGATTCAAATAATGTGCCATTTGAACGTTGGACCATTGATCCATTGGCGCACACTGTTTCGCGCAGTGTGATCGATCAGCAAAGCCAGGAGTTCCCGAGGCATAACGAACTTTATACCGGCAAAGTCTACCGCTATGCATACACAATGCCGCTTCCAAAAGTGAATGATGATTTTGTTTCGGAAACGCACCTTATCAAGCATGATTTGGTTGCAGGAACACGCGAAGTTCATGAACTCGGCGCGCACCGTCATCCTGGCGAATTTGTGTTTGTTCCAAGAGCAGGCGGCGCAGCAGAAGATGATGGCTGGTTGATGGGGTATGTTATCAACGTCGCCAATGAAACCACGGACCTTGTCATCCTTAACACACAAGATTTTTCCGGTTTGCCCCAAGCTGTCATCACGATCCCGCACCGCGTGCCCCCGGGTTTTCATGGCAATTGGGTTCCAGCGACTTAAAGGCAAAGGCAATTGGTCAAAAACGCTGTAATTCTTGCTTTTCCGATGTGATTTCCCCAAGGGGGTCCGCATTATGGCAAACACATGGACCCCCGACAGCTGGAAACGCCACGAAGCGCGGCAGCAACCGACCTATCCTGATGCAAAAGCGCTTGCAGCATCAGAAGCTTTGCTGTCGACCTATCCTCCGCTGGTTTTTGCTGGTGAAGCCCGCAGTTTGACTGCGGACCTTGCCAAGGTCGTGGAAGGAAAAGCATTTCTGTTGCAAGGCGGAGATTGCGCCGAAAGCTTTGCAGAATTTCACCCCAATAACATCCGCGATACATTTCGCGTTATCCTGCAAATGGCGGTTGTTCTGACGTTTGCCTCAAAGCTGCCGACAGTAAAATTGGGACGCATGGCGGGGCAATTTGCCAAGCCGCGCTCTGCCGATATGGAGGAATTGAACGGGGTATCACTGCCCTCCTATCGCGGTGACATCATCAACGACATTGCGTTCGAATCCAATGGCCGTGCGCCAGACCCCGAACGCATGATCAAAGCGTATAATCAATCTGCCGCAACGCTCAATCTGCTCCGCGCATTTTCCGGTGGTGGCTATGCAAATCTGCATCAAGTTCACAGTTGGACCCATGATTTCATGGGCCGCAGTCCGTGGACAAAAAAATTCAAGGATGTTGCCGACCGCATTGGTGAAGCCCTTGATTTCATGGAAGCATGCGGCATCAACCCTGACACTGTGCCGCAATTAAAAGGCACTGATTTTTACACCAGCCATGAAGCACTCTTGCTGCCCTACGAACAGGCCCTCACTCGTCAGGACAGCTTGACCGGCGGCTGGTATGATACGTCTGCGCACATGCTTTGGATTGGTGATCGCACCCGTTTTGAAGGGTCAGCACATGTCGAATATTTACGCGGTATCGGCAATCCTATCGGTTTGAAATGTGGCCCCAGCCTTGAACCCGATGCCCTGCTCAAAATGCTCGACACACTCAACCCCAATCGCATTGCCGGGCGGATGACACTCATTACGCGCTACGGCTTTGACAAAATTGAATCTCATTTGCCAGAACTTGTCCGTGCGGTGACGCGCGAAGGCCACCCGGTTATCTGGTCCTGCGACCCCATGCACGGCAATGTCATTAAGACCAACAATGGGTATAAAACGCGGCCCTTTGAAAGAATATTGGCCGAAGTCCGAGGTTTCTTTGCGGTTCACCGTGCAGAAGGCACCTATGGCGGCGGCATCCATATCGAAATGACCGGCCAGAATGTGACCGAATGTACGGGCGGCGCAATGGATGTGACCCAGATGGACCTGGCGGACCGCTATCACACCCACTGCGATCCCCGCCTGAACGCCGGACAAAGCCTTGAGCTTGCGTTTCTACTTGCCGAAATGCTCAACGCAGAATTGCGGGAGCGTAAAGCCGCCTAAAGTGTAAAGGCCGCCCAACAGCACGAAGGCCCCGTCGTCTCACGGCTAGAAAACGACCGTCGCAGTTTATTACACGCCTATTTTCTGGGCCAATCCGTCCGTTGTGGACTGACGGGAATCAATCCTTTCGCAAAAAGTTTTGGGAAAGTAATTTGCGATATCGGCGTCCCAGTCATCAGCATGTACCTGTCTGTTTGCAAGCGAGGGGCGAAACAAACGCAGCAAGAAGGGGAAAACGAAAAGCGCGCCAAACAGGCTCATCAGCATTGTCATCGGCACCAATACGGCAATCCAGTGGTGCACAAGATAACCCGGTGAAAAGATCAACACCGCATAACCAACAGCAACAGCCATCGCGACGCAAACCGCTGCACCCCCCGCTGAGGCATGGCCGGCGCGGACAGCATCCATATAGCTTAAGCCTTGTTCCTGCGCCTCTCGAATACGAAAGCTGAGGTAGATTAAATAATCGAGTCCAACCCCGACCGCGATTGTTGCAACCGAAGCCGTTGCAACATTGAGGGTAATACCGGTCCATCCCAAAAATGCGAAATTCGCGGCAATTGTCATGCTGGTCGGGATCGCAAACAATAGCGCCATTTTGATCGACCGGAAAACAAGTCCGCCAATAACCAGCACAATCATGACAAGCAAAAGGGCCTTTTCAAGACTGACGCGCACAATCCCGTCTGCCAATGCCTTTGCGGTCACGGCCGACCCGCCAAGCGTGACCTTAAGGTTATTTGCTGCGGCAAAGCGGTCCACTGTGGCAATCAAACGCTCCACTGAACGCGTTTCATCCGTCCTCACAAATGCACGCATCCGCACAAATTGCCCCGTTTCGTCCGTCATTCCTGAATCGACCCCTCCATTGTACAGGACTGTCCATATTTGCTTTGCCTCTTCGGTGCTTTCCGGGGTCGCGCTGCTGCAAGGCGTATCGCTGGCGAATTTGCACTTCAGAAACCCGATGATCGATGCGGATGACAGAACGGCACGGACATCTCCGTCGCGTTGCAGCTCTTTTGACAAGCCAATCAACCTATCGTTGATGTGCGCCGAAAATGCGCCGTCAGGCGCTTTAGTGTCGACAATGACGTCGAGAACATAGGGGCCAACACCGGCAGCTACGAGCGTCGATAGCGCACGCTGAACAGGGACATCTGGTGAGGTGTAGATTGCCATACTGTGCGATGCTTTCACTTGATATAGACCAACACCCAAAATCAGGGCGAGCAAGAGAAGGCCACCACCAATCACTGAGGCACGTCCGGTTAAGGCGGCTTCGCCGACCCTGTGCAGCCCTTTCTGCCACCAGCGGCTAAGATCGCCATAGCCCCGTGTGACAACAGGCCGCCGCAGCAAAACGCGGATTGCTGGCACAAGGGTCAGTTCAAGCAAGAGTGCACATAAAATGCCTATTCCTGCCAGCAAGCCTAATCGCGCCAATGCCGAAACATCGAGCAAAAGAAGTGCGAAAAGGCAGGCTGCGGCACCAAATACGGCAATGGTCAGCACAGGCCCCATGGCCACCATCGTCGCGATAATGGCGGATTTATTTTCTGCTTCACTTGCCTGCTGCCCCAACGGAGTCCGCAAACGAATTTCCTCCATATAGCGTTTGAGCAATTGCACAGAATGCCCTGCCCCAACCGCCAGAATAAGAACGGGGGCAAGCACCGTGTACGTATCAAGCGGCAACCGAAGCCAGCCATAAGCCCCCAAACCTAAAAGCGTCGCGAACAGCCCCGTGAAGATCGGTACAACCACAGCCTGAACAGAGCGCAGTGCTTCCCAATGTAAAAGCAAAACAAGCAGCATGATGACCGGGAAAAAAAGCGCAATGCGTTTTGAAAATATGTCATTTTGCGCAAGGAACGCGGGCTGACCCGAATATGCAATCTGCACCCCGTTTTTCTTGAGCGGCGCAATCATCGCGTCAACACGTTCAAACAAAGGTCCAAACGCGCCGCTTACAGCATCTAAATCGGCTGTTATGATCAAATCACCGCGCGGGGCGACAGCCAACGTACGTTGTGGCCCAAGCCCCTCTAATACGGTCGCTGTTAATCCGGCACCGGATTGGCACACATTTGCAAGTCCGGTGACATTTACAGCGTCTTTATCAGACTGAACATATTTCAAACTGTCAGACCCAACACCGTAAACACGCCCCGTCACGATCCCTGGAAGGCGTTGAAGCCCATCACTTACGCCGCATGCAGCCTTCACCCTGTCCGAAACCGCGCCGCCCGAAACAAGAAATACGATTGTGTTGCGGCTGCCAAATCGGGTTTGATTATCCCTAATCTGTTTTGTGAGTGGGCTGCGATTGGGCAAAGATGAATCAAAGTCGCTGACGAAATTCGTGTTCCGAAGCCCGATCAAAAAAACCATCGCCACCAGCATCACGAATATGATCGTTCGGCGCGGATATGTTGTGACGCAATGAGCGAGTTTCACGTACATGATCGGGTCTCCTTTGATGTTAGAATCCAGCCTTCAGGCCAAGCATGAAAAGGTTATTGCGCTTTAGGCGACCAAGATAACGGTCATCACGCCCACCGTAACGTTCAGCCAGAAAATGCACTTTGACACTGTCACGGAGAGTGTAGGCCATTTTCAGCTGGCCAAAACGACCGCCACCAGAAAGCATAGCGCCGACGATTTCGGCGCTGGCACGATCTCCAGCAAATCCCTTTTTAACGCGCGCAAATCCGCCAAGGATCAGAGATTTCCAAGCGCCGTGGATATTTGCATTCCGTTCTGCAATCGGGGCATTTTGTCCAGTAACTTGCGCGCGGTCGCTGACCCGGACCACCCCCTGAAGAATGAATGACCATTGACCAGAAAAACTGCGATCCACACCGATAACCCCAGCAAAACGCGTTTTTCCAGCGCTATATTGGCTGATCTCATCTTTGTTATATGTGTAGGCGGCAAGCTCTGCACGGATACCGTAATCGCCCATTGTTGTGGCCATGTCCGCGCCGAACATTTGCAGCCTGGGGTGTGTGGTTTGCAATGCTGGTCGACCATTTGGGCCCGCTGTCAGGGTGATCCACGGCAGGCGGTCGGCAACATTGGCATAGGTCAGCGCAATATCGACCTTGCTGCCAAATCGTTCATAACGGAGTGCAAAATCATTTTCACTCTTCACAGGCGCACGTCGCAAAACAGCAAGGCCATTGCCGCCTAAGGTTTGGGGCAGTTTTGAAGCGCGGAATTCAGGCAACCAATGCGCGGTCACTGCCCCCCCTGCGAGCGGGACAGACAGGCTTACCGCTCCGATTCCCAAGCGGTTTTCCTCTTCTTCCTCAACCAGTCGCCGAAAATCGCGCGCGCTGACCATATCGGTTGGATTGATGCGATCTGCGCGGCCCCATCCTAGCAATTGACGCCCCAAAGTGAGTTTGATGGCCCCCATATTCAGAGTAGCATGGGCTTCCCTCACATCACCACCAGCCGTTCGAGATGCGATTGGATCAGTCCCGGCCCATGCTTCCACTTTAACCGTGACTGTCGACGCGACTGATGACCGCACACGGACCCAGATATCACCAGATAATGTCCCGCGGGCATCGTCGTTCAAACGGTTGCTCGACCATCCGCTTAGGCGAAATGAAGGTTGTATTTCTGTTTCGGCATGCGCTGCTGCGCTATTGAGGCACAGAGAGCCGAGGGCAACACAACCGTACAAAATACACTGCTGTGTGACCGCTTTGTTCATGACTGCAGCGCTGCGGGGGCGACTTCATCTGCCGAAACGGCGTCGGTAATGCGGAAACTGGTAAAACGCATAACCGACGCACTGCCGCGTTGAACATTTCGCATTGTCAGCCGCATCGGTTGAACCTTGCCAGATCGTGCATCGAGAATACGGATATCATCGGCAACCAATATTTTTATCAGCCGTCCAGCATGATCATAAAATTCTGTTTTGATCAGTGCCAAATCAGATTTTCGCAGCCACGATTTGCGCCGCGCATATCCTGTATCATTGGCCACCACCGAATTTCCGGGGCTGCTATCAACACGCCAGACAGGTGCTTCACCCACCACGTCCGTTCCGGCCAATATATGCCGCCAATCGCCAACTTTGTGCCCGACAATGTCGCCAAGCGAAAAATCAGAACCGACCCAAGGATCAGCGCGGTTGGACGAAACAAGACGTCTCACCCGCCGAAAAGATGGCAAATATATCCATAAATCGTCTGCGCGACCGCCACGTTCAACCGTAAGAGTTGCAACTCCACTGATATCAGCTGGACTTGAAAATTTTATCAGACGGGCTGAGGAAGCCCCTTTGTCGATCAGCTTCGCTGCCCCTTTCAGCGCGCGTTTCTGTACGTTGCCGGACCGTGATGCCAATGCGAGTTCTGCTGTAAACCGGGCATTGGCAAACCGCGTTGCATTATAACTCGCCGTCATCAATTCAGCGCCTGAAGGCTCTCCAGCAAGGGCCGGCGCGGCGATCATTCCAGCGAACAGCGAAGCCCTGAATTGCCGACGAGAAAGGTTAAGCGGCGTTCCCACATCCATATCAATGTTCATGCTACATCCTTCCAAATCATTCCGTGTTGCAATCTGACTTTGAACCGTGGAAGACAGCGTGGCTGTGAAGTGTTTCACGAAAATTCGATAATTCAGTGGGTAAGAATAACCTGGTGCTGCGGGGCGAAGATGACCGATTTGAACATGGTGGTAACGAACGAGGCGCATCAGCGCCGCACTGTGTTGATGGAAAATCTGCACATCATGCTTGGGAAAGCAGCGTCAGAAAGAACGCGCGGCATGCGCTATGTTTCTGTCCCCAAAGGCGCGATGCTCATGAATGAAAGTGACATCGGCACCTGTGCATGGTTTTTGTGCTCAGGCCGCGTGCGGATGTTCCGCCTCACCCCCGATGGCACCAATATAGTCCTCGCTCACCGGAGTGTCGGGGACTTAGTGGGAGAAATGGCCGTAATTGATGGTTTACCGCGCTCCGGATCCATCATCGCTATGGAAGACACGCGCGCAATCCTCATCCCGGGCGGCGTGTTCAATGATTGGCTGATGCGCGACGTATCCTTTGCTGCAGCGTTGGTATTCCAACTCAGCCAGCGTCTGCGCGAATCCAGTCAGCACACCTATGCCATTGCCACAGCGCCCATAGCCACGCGGTTGGCAGCAGAACTCATCACGCTTGCCATTCCAATGCCAGGAACGTCGCACTCTTATATTCCCCGTGCACCAACGATCACTGACCTTGCTGCCAGAGTGAACGCGACGCGAGAGTCGGTGTCTAAGGCCTTTAGTAACATGGTCTCGGGGGGCATTCTGTCACGCGACGGCACGCACTTCATCATTCATGATCTGGCTGCATTAGCCACTATGCTGCCCGACTAACGCAGATCGATCATAGTTGTTGTAAGGCCCTGGTTCAGGCGGGCGAGATATAGTCGCACCAAAGGGTCAGACGTTGGCAATTGTGCAAAAAGAGATGCGGCTTCTTTTGGCATGACTTCAATCTGCGCAAAAGCTTTCATATAGGCTGAGCGATCAAGGTGTGGCGGGCATATCGTCCAAACCGCCAACGGTGCTGATGCACCGCGCAGCCAAATGTCGCCAATAGGTCGCCAATGGGCCGTCATATTCGTTTGCGATAGTGCCGCAGCGCTGACACAAATTTGCGTTCCAAGGGCTTTATTGGCCTCCTCAAGGCGTGAGGCCAAGTTCATTGTCAATCCGTGAGCGGTGTAATCGAGACGGTGTCGGCCACCAAAATTTCCCACCAAAGCAGACCCAAAATGCACGCCAAAACGCGTTCTTCCAAAACCATTATTGGCGTCATTTTGAGCGATGGACTCTGTCTGTTGATGAAGGTCAAGTGCGCACAGGATAGCACGGTTCGCCGCATCCGCTTGTGAAACTGGTGCGCCGAAAAACGCATGGACACCGTCGCCCACAATCTTGTCCACAGTGCCACCGTGCGAAACGATAATGCTGGTGATCATATCCAGATATGTATTGAGGAAGGCTTCAACAGCGCTGGGTTCCATGCTTTCTACAAGGCCACTAAAATTGCTCAGATCGGTGAAAAGAACGGCAATATCCTGCTCTTTTGCCCCTGATATGAGCAGTTCAGGAGATTTTCTAATCCCGCGCACAACGTCTGGTGCCAAATAATGCGCAAAGGCAAATTCGATACGCCGTGCGGCGAGAGTCTGCGCGCGGTGTGCATTAACGGCACCAATCATCGCACCCCATAAAAACCCCAAACACAACGCTGTCATGTTCAGCAGAACTTGGCTTTTTGAAAAAATGACAAAGGTGCCAAACCCCAAAACGACAGTGCCAAAGACGATGGCGGCAACGCGTAACGCCCAGTGTGTTCGGGTCCGTCCAATCAACGCCCCTGCAAGCGCGGCAAGAATTGACAAGATAAAATCTAAAGCGACGGTATATTCGCGTTTGGTGTCTGGCGTCAGCATTGTTCTGATTGCATAGGCATGCACAGTGACGCCGGGCAGACCGTCAGCAAATGTGGGCAACACGGACAGGGGAGTCATATGACGATCCACAGCGTCCGCTGTCGTCCCAATAAGAACAATTTTATCACGCATAACCACTGGGTCAATTGCGCCACTCGTGATGAAATGTGCCGGTATCATGACAAATGGGACCGCCCCCGAACTTTGCATCGCCCACCTTATGCGCTCTCTTTTCACTGACATTTTGCCCCCTATGTTTTCTACAAGGGCCTGAGTGAAAGTCGGTTTTTCAGGACGTGATACTGACAAACGGCGCACAACTGAATCGGAAGCATCCGATTGAAATGTTGCTACACCCCAACTATTTTTGCCAATGATGTGTTTCAAAAATTGCGTTGGTCCCGATGCAGGGGCAGCCATTACAATTTTTATCGGTGTTCCGCTAAACACTGATTTTAGGGCCTCATCCTCTCGGCTTCGGGTTGGTTGATCCAGGATGATATCGAGTCCAATGATCCGTGGCACACCCTTTGATATTTCCCCGATAAGTTCTGAAAGAAACATGCGATCAATAGGTTGGCGAAACTTCAGCTGCGCCATTGTGGCATCATCAAGCGCGACAATGATAATTTCAGGATCCGCCACTGTGTTGGAACTTAAGCGCGCAACCCGGTGATCAGAACTTGCAGATTCGACCGCTGATAACGGGGGGGTCACACTCAACAGAAAAGCAAATACGCCTCCCCACAGAATCCCGTGGACGTTTGATTTGGTTTCCTGCAATGCTGGCTTTACCATTTATATTAAAACCCTTGGGTCGCGCCATTGGGAGAATATAATGATGACTAAATTTCGACCCACTATCGTGCTTTGTATGATGCTGATGCTCACGCTGGCAAGCACCTCTGCATCTGCGGATGTTTTAGTTCTGCGTTCTGACACATCCCGACTGAATGCCGGAAGCAACGTAAAGGCGGGTTCTCTGCTGCGGGTGCAAAAGGGCCGTGCCGTCCTTTTGCTGCAATCGGACGGATCAACTCTCGCCTTGCGCGGGCCAACAAGCTTTACCGTTCCTGAAACGCAGGAAGCAGATCAGTCTGTGATTAATGCCTTTATCGCTATGTTCAAAGTAAGAGCCGACACGGTGCGCTTGGGTGGTGTCCGTGACGGCACACCCATCAAATGTGACAAGGTTATGGGTGAAGACAGCTGGAAAGACATTGCCAGTGATTGGAATTCCGGCTGCCAAGAAACGGCTCTAAACCGCCTTTCTGATCAGTTAAAATAGAATGATCATCCAAAGAATTGGCAAATACAGTCTCAAATACATCATCCTTGCGGCAGTGTCCGTTTGCGTCGCCGTCGTGCCTGTTTCGGCAAGCAATGCTTCGGCAACCAAACCCTCGCACGTTATGCAAAACCAATTCGAACGACTGAACAACGCCGAAGCCGATGCAGCGCCAACAAAGGCTGTCGTTATCTTGGCCGAACAGCTTAACGCTGAATGCGCACGCGCTGCGAAAATGCAACCTGTTGAGCGTGCCGTCTGTCAATCGCGATTTGGTGAAGCACTGATGGAAGATGGGCAAATGGTGCGCGCAGAGCCTATTCTCATTCGCGCCATTGCTGTGCTGGAACCCGCTGGACCGCAATATGCGCTCGCTGCTGCACGCGCACGATCCGCATTGGCGCTTGTGTTCCGTGATACCAATCGATTGACGGAGGCCGAACAACTTTTACAAACGGCACTCGCAACCCAGCAAAGCGCAGCGCGCGCGGCGAAAGCGGACTTGCTCAAAACATTGATACGATTGAGCCGAATTACCAGTGGACGTGGTGATTATGATGCATCACGCCGCTGGATAGAGCGTGCGCGTTCCGCGATTTCTGGTACCAATTCTGTGGCTGATCGTGACCGCCTTGACTTGTATTCTGTCATGGTCCTTGTCGATCTGAACCTTGGGAATTACGATTCTGCTCTCGTCAGCGGTTCAGCCGCATTTGCCTTGGCTGACAAGCTATATGCAAAGGATGATCACCGTATCTCGATGCTGCTTAATAACATGGCAAGCGTTTATAATATGCAAGGGAAGATGGACGAGGCCGAAAAATTACTCATTCGAAATTTGGAAGTGAATAGCGCACATTTCGGTCTTACCTCGCCTGAAGTAGCAGAATCGCTAAGTGCGTTGGGGGCGATTTATGTCAACACACGACGCGTTGACCAGGCACAGGCTGTGCTGACACGCGCCATCGCAGTCCATCGCATGATCGGCAAAAATACGCCTGAATTTGGGGCCGCCCTCTATAATATGGGCATAACACGGCAATTTCAGTCCAGATTACCCGAAGCAAAAGCAACCTTTGAAAACTCTCTGACTGTATGGCGCGCTGCGCTTGGTCCTGACCATGCGGATGTTGCCTTGGTTGGCTATGAAGTTGCGAGGCTTACGGCATCGTTGGGTGATATTAACGAAGCCAAGCGCCTGGTCGATGATGTTTTAAGGATTCAACAAGCCAAACTTGGTCCCGATCATCAATCAACGCTTACGAGCCTCAATCAATTAGGCAACATTTTGTCGAAGCAGGGGCTTCACCGTGACGCAGCCGAGGTGCTTTTGAGTGCCGCAGCGCGGGCACGTGCCAAGTTGGGTGAACGGCATCAAGTTTCATTATTTCTCGCGGCGAACGCGTCAAAAGAACTCGGGCTTTCAGGTCAAACCAAGGCAGCGTGGGAAAGCTCTGCAGCACTGCTCGAATCGCTACGCGCGGTGCCCACAGCAACAATGTCGAGCCTGATCCTGACGTCAGGGAAAAACGGGGGGTCAAATGTCCGGCTTCGCCCTCCTGCTGAAGTTATCATTCTCAATGCAGCAGCGGCCGATTTATCTGATCCAGAGGTTCAGTCCACAGTGTTTGAAGCGTTACAGCTTGGTCGCCAAAATAGTGCAGGCAGTGCGGTGGCGCGATCAGCTGCTCGGTTTTCAGCCGCATCACCGGAAATGGCCGCTTTGGCGCGCCGGCAACAATTGGCGTTTGACATCGTCGCTTCAAGCGAAAGACGCGTGGCCAATGCATTTTTGGAAAGCGAAACCGCTGCTATTATCAAAGCGAGAGAACAATTGCGTCTTGACCGCAAAGCGCTGGATGAAACAGCGGAAAAACTCTCAGCGAATTTCCCCAACTACGCTAAATTGGCCAACGGTTCGACGGTATCACTTGCTGATATGGCGACCGGCCTCAAACCTTTGTTAAAACCTAATCAAGCAATGTTCTTTAGCTTTCAGCTGCCTACAAAATTGGCCATCGCGCTGGTCACACAGCGGGGATTGTCCCTGACGCTGGTTGACGTAACCGACAAAATGATGGCCGCAAAAGTGGCCTCATTGCGCAAAGGTTTGGAACTTGGTGGCGTCGTTTCCCCTTCCCTGTTGCCCGTTTACAACCTTGAGGAGGCGCATGCGCTTTACCAGTTGATTTTTGGAAAACTCACTCCTGCACTTCGCGGGATTGATACACTTTATGTCGTCGCGGATGGGCCGCTCGCCAGTCTTCCATTTTCAATCTTGGTGACACATCCCGCATCCAAGAACAGTGACATTTTTGTGCGGTATCGTGCGGCAAAATGGTTGGGTGCAAAAATGCAATTGGTGAGCCTTCCGACAGCGGGGACATTGGGCGCCTTGCGCAGGAAAGTGCTGCGTAGTGAACACAGCAAATCTCTTCTCGCTTTTGCAGATCCAGCGTTAAACGGCTCGCAGCCGGTGCGCACCCTGGCAGCCCTCACCCGCGTCCGTGGGGCTATGGGCGGCAGCGCGGCGACAGTATGTGCGATGCAATCACTTCCTGAAACCAGACGTGAGGCCGAAAGGCTGCTCCTCATATTTGACCAGATTTCCAGCAAGCTTATGGTCGGAAAAGCTGCGACTGAGCGGCAGTTAAACGAACTGAATAAAAGTGGTGATCTTGCAAAGTTTAACACCTTGTTGTTTGCAACGCATGGCTTGATTGCAGCAGAACGAGGCACAAACGCGGAATCCGCTCTGGTTTTGACACCTGAAAATTGCACGATGACAGATGAAAACAATGATGGTTTGTTGACCACCACTGAAATCGCGCGTCTCACGATTGATGCTGATTGGGTGATTTTGTCGGGATGCAACACAGCAGGATCCGATGCCAATGATGCCGAGCCATTGTCTGGGTTAGCACAGGCGTTCTTTTATGCCGGTGCGCGTCAACTTCTTGTTTCGCATTGGAGCGTCGACAGCGCCGCGACAGCAGACCTAATGGCCGGATTGTTTGACGCAAATGGAACAGCCAATAACCAAACATTGCAACGCGCGATGGCAAAAATGCGCGCAAGCAAAGGAAAGCTCTCATACCGTGCCCACCCAGCGTTTTGGGCACCCTTTGTCATCGTCGGGGACGCGCGACACTGATCCAGTGATTTAAAAAAATAAGAAATTGGTGGACAGGGCTGGATTCGAACCAGCGTACGCTTGCACGGGCAGATTTACAGTCTGCTGCCTTTAACCACTCGGCCACCTGTCCCCAGGGTCGCTTGAGAAACCCTCAAATGCGAAGCGGCTCCTTGGCGAAGGGCGAGCCTGATGTCAATCAGCCATGCACCGTCATCCATTCATCTGACGGTGCGCGGGTCGGCGTCATAGCATTTACGGGGTCTGTAGCATCCTTACATCCAATCGACATTCCCGTCCAAAGGATGCGATTGTCCGGGGTGTCAAGGAAGTTCCCGATGGTTTTGGGATAGATTGCCCAACATTCCTGTGCGCAGCTGTCCAAACCCGCCTCACACAGCAAAAGCATAATATTTTGCAGCAGCATCCCGCAATCACCCCATTGCGGCGGCCCCATTTCGCGATCAATTGTAAGGAAAAGTGCGATTGGAGCGTTAAAGAATTGAAAGTTGCGGGCAAACCACATCATCCGCCCCAATTTATCTTCGCGCGGAATGCCGATGCTTGCATAAAGCATTTCCCCCACTTCAAATCGGCGATCCTTGTAAGGCGCTGATAAAGTCGGCGGATAAATATTATATTCGACCGTTTCTTTGCTCGGCCCCTCTGCCATCTTGTCGCGCATGATGGCCTTTAGTCTGTCGAGCGCAGCGCCGTGCACAATATCAATATGCCAAGGCTGTAAATTGCCCCCGGTCGCCGCACGCGCAGATTTTTCGACAATGTCTTTAACCAGGGCCGGGTCGACAGGCTGATCGGTAAACCCCCGCACAGAACGGCGATAAGCAATAGCTTCAGAGACGTTCATGATGCAAAATCCCTTAGGGTAAAAATGACTATAAGTTTCCCTTGCCGTAAACGTCAATTTGCGCAAGAGGATTTGAAATCGAGTTATAATGACAAAGGAAAACATCATGGCAACAGCCTATATTGTGGATGCGGTTCGTACCGCCGGCGGCAAACGCAACGGAAAACTCGCTGGTTGGCATCCTGTTGATCTGGGTGCGGCTGTGCTCGACGCGATTGTGGCGCGCACAGGGATTGATGGGGCAAAGGTTGACGACGTTATCATGGGCTGTGTTAGTCAGGGCGGTCAGCAAGCGATGCAAGTCGGGCGCAATTGCGTTCTCGCCGCGCGCAACCTGCCCAATTCGGTTCCGGCCGTCACCATCGACCGCCAGTGCGGATCGTCGCAGCAAGCAATCCAGTTTGCCGCACAAGCGGTCATGTCTGGCACGCAGGATATGGTGATTGCTGCCGGTGTCGAATCGATGACACGCGTGCCAATGGGGTCCACCGCGATGCTCCATATGAAAGAAGGCCTGGGCAATTATAAATCGCCGCGGCTGGAGGAAGAATTTCCCGGCATCATGTTCAGCCAGTTTATGGGCGCGGAAATGATCGTCAAGAAGCACGGTTTCACCAAGGATGATCTTGACCGGTTTGCACTTGAAAGCCACCACCGTGCTAAAGCCGCAACAGAAGCGGGTGCCTTTGCCAATGAAATTATTGTCCTCGATATCGAAACGCCAGACGGCCCCGCCACCCACGGCGTTGATGAGGGCATCCGCATGGATGCAACACTTGAAGGCATATCAGGCGTCAAGCTCATTCAGGAAGGCGGCACGATCACGGCGGCATCCTCCAGCCAGATTTGCGACGGCGCATCGGCAGTGCTGATCGTTTCAGAAGCGGCGCTGAAAGCATATGGTCTTACCCCTATCGCGCGCATTCACACTCTGACGGTGACAGCTGGCGACCCGATCATCATGCTTGAAGAGCCGCTGTTCGCAACCGACCGCGCCTTGCAACGGGCGGGAATGAAAATTGGCGATATTGATCTGTACGAAGTCAATGAAGCCTTCGCACCCGTCCCGCTGGCTTGGTTGAAACATGTCGGCGCAGATCCAGCCAAGCTTAACGTCAATGGCGGCGCGATTGCACTGGGGCATCCTTTGGGCGCTTCGGGTACAAAATTAATGGCAACTTTGCTCAACGCCTTGAAAGCACGCGGCGGTAGATACGGTTTGCAAACCATGTGCGAAGGCGGCGGCGTTGCCAATGTCACAATTGTTGAACGTCTTTAACCCCCTCCCCATACGTTAGAAGGAAAACCATATGAAACTCGATTCAACAGTCTCTGCTGTCATTACTGGCGGCGCATCTGGCCTTGGGGCCGCCACGGCTCGCGCTCTTGCTGCAAAGGGTGTTAAGGTCGCTATCTTTGATCTTCAAGAAGAAAAAGGCCTAGCAGTCGCGGCTGAAATCGACGGCATTTTCTGCGAAGTGAATGTCACCAGCGACGAAAGCGTTGACGCCGGCTTTGCCAAAGCGCGCGCCGCACACGGCCAAGAACGCATCCTCGTCAACTGCGCGGGAACCGGCAGTGCGATGAAGACTGCAAGCCGTTCCAAAACCGATGGCAGCATCAAACATTACCCGCTTGAAGCCTTCAATTGGCTGATCCAGATCAACCTTGTCGGCACCTTCCGCTGCGTTGCAAAATCCGCTGCGGGCATGATGACGCTTGAGCCTCTGGAAGACGGTGAACGCGGCGCGATGGTCAATACGGCATCGGTTGCTGGCGAAGACGGCCAGATGGGCCAGGTCGCCTATTCCGCGTCAAAAGCCGGTGTGATCGGTATGACCCTCCCCATCGCCCGCGATTTGATGAGTGAAGGAATCCGCATCAACACCATCCTGCCCGGCATTTTTGAAACGCCGTTGATGCTCGGTGCGCCGCAAAATGTGAAAGATGCGCTCGCAGCATCAGTGCCCTTCCCGAAACGTTTGGGTAAGCCAGAAGAATATGCGCATCTCGCGCTGACCATGATCGAAAATGGCTATTTCAACGGCGAAGATGTCCGCCTTGACGGGGCCATCCGCATGGCTCCGCGTTGATCTGAACTGATATGGCAAAGCCGGATAGCTGGCGGCTTAACCCCGCCAGTTATCCCTTTTCCGCGCCGACACAAACGCGGTTTGGGGACATGGATATTCTCGGCCACCTCAACAATGTCGCCTATGCCGCACAGTTTGAAAACGGTCGCGTCCGCTTTAACCGTGCAATGGATGAACGCCGCAACCGCGCCGAGGTGACCGCTGGCTGGTCGCAGCAGTTGAGATCAATTACCTCCGCGAAGGACATTTCCCCGATGATGTTGAGATTGCATGCGGGATTGGCCGGTGATCGGGCTGGAACCGCCGCGATGACGGTAACCAAAAATTGGCGTCTAACCTTCAGGGTCAGTGAACACCATGCGCTTATCGACTTAGACTTGGAGGATTATCGCTAATGGCTATCAAAATTTCTCCCTATTTCACTGTTCATCCCGGCATTTGGCTGCGCGAAGAAATCGTTGAACCACGCGGGTTCGGCGTCACAGATCTTGCGCGCCATTTTGGCGTTTCCCGTCAGGCGATGAGCACGCTCCTTAATGGTCGTGTTGGCTTGAGTGCAGAAATGGCGATCCGCTTTGAAAAGGCTTTTGGTTTAAAAGCAGATACGCTCTGCCGGATGCAGACTGCGTATGAATTGGCCAACGCGCGGGAGCATGAGGATATGATTTTAGTGGAGCCGCTGAGGGCGGCGGCTTGATCCTTCATAATTGGGCGCTTAATTGTTATCCCATACCAAATCAAAATTCCCCGCCGCAACCCGCGCCTTGCGGATTGGCGTAAACGCCCACCAGTTTTGCACCTCTCCTGTGCGCGCTTGGTGGATGGTGGCCGCGAAAACATCCCAAACGCAGGGGTCGTGCCGCTGACCCGTGCGGGCTTGTATTTCAAGGTAGAGCATATCGGGATCACACACGCTCAACTGCTCCACGCTTTCTATGCCCAGAACAGCGAAGTCACCCAGTGTGGCTTTACCCACATTGCGGAGTTGGGATAGTTGCACTCTTCCCTCAATCAGCAAAAACCGCCGCGCGTTTTTCCATATTCGCCATCACCGCTTCAATCTGGTTGGGGGTGCGGATCACTTTGAGCTGCTCAGCAGTTTCCAGCGCAAGCAGTTCGGCGTCGCTCATATGTCCGATGGCATTGCAGAGTGTCTTTGCGCCGCGGATCGCATGGGGGTTTTTACCTGCGATGACCTTGGCCAGCGCGAGCGCCGCAGCGCGGGGGTCATCGGACAGATGCGTCACGAACCCCATGGCATGCGCCTCTGTGCCGTTAAATTCTCGGTTGGTGTAGGTAAGTTCGCGCAAAATATCGTCGCGCACGGTCGTCCGCCATAGGGGGAAGCCCGCCATATCGGGGACAAGACCCCATTTCAGTTCCATGATCGCCATACGTGTATCGGGATGGGCGATGCGAATGTCGGCACCAGACAATATTTGAAACCCGCCGCCAAAAGCAACACCGTGCGCCGCCGCGATCACTGGCACAGGCAGTGTACGCCAGCCCCAGGCTACAAATTGAGGCGTATTGCAGTCTCCGTGCACCCGCGCACTCAGATCATTGCCAGACCCACCCGCCATGCTCGCCATATCAAGCCCAGCACAGAATGCCTTGCCATCGCCAGACAAGACCACGCAGCGCAACCCTGCTGTCGTTTCAAGCGTACGGATCGCCGCGACAATGCCCTCAAACATCGCGCCGTCAAGCGCATTCATCTTATCGGTGCGGATCATGCGAACGTCAGCAATCCCACCTTCGAGCATCGTGATGGTAACGCGGTCTTTCATGCTTCATTCCTTTTAAGCGCGGCCTCAACCAAGGGCAGCTGATCATTCCCAAAATACATATCGTCGCCGTTCACGAACAATGTGGGGGAACCGTATCCACCGCGCGCGATGAGTTCATCGGTGTTGGTGCGCAGTTTTGCCTTCACATTATCCGTTGTCGAAGCCACGCGGATTGCCTGACCGTCCAGTCCCGCTGCATTGGCCGCAGTGACCAGCACGTATGGATCATCCAGATTTTCAGCGCGGAGAAAGAAACTCTCAAACGCTGCTTTGGCAAAAGTTTGCAAGGCCGCCTGATCCCCTTCCAGCGCACAGGCCATCCGCATTGCGTTGACGCTTTTGGCCGGATGAAAAGCATTGGGAAATTGCATCGTCAAACCCGTCAATGCCGACCAGTCCTTCAACACCTTGAAACTATGTTTGAACCGGCGGTTGTCAGCATTTTCGCGCGCAGCATAGACCGCCGGGTTTACCGCATTAAACACTCCCCCAACCAAGATCGGGCGGTAAGTGATCTGTGCACGAGTGCGCGCAACCACAGCTTGTACGTTGGTGAAAGCAAGATAGGTCCACGGACTCGACAGATCGAAGAAGAATTCGACGCTGTTCATTTTGCCTTGATTCCAAACAAAATTTCGCGCGCCTTAGCATCACTTTGCGCGCCAGAGCTTCGGAGCTCCTTCAAATGTTCCATCCCTTTTTCAACGGCAGGTCGCGCACGCAGACGCGTAAACCACGTCTCTGCCACGGGAAATTCTGACAGGTCAATTTCACGCGCTTTTGTCGTCGCGACCCAGGGGAAAATCGCCATGTCGGCAATTGAATATTCCCCCGCGACACAGTCCCCCGTTACCGCGAGTTGTTTATCAAGTACGCCAAGCAGCCGCTTGCATTCGCGGTCATATCGTTCAATCGCATAGGGAATTTTTTCAGGGGCATAGAGTTTGAAATGCCCATCCTGCCCAAACATCGGGCCAAGCCCACCCATCTGCCACATCAGCCATTCATACACCCGCGTCCGTCCGCGCACATCCGCAGGCATGAACTGGCCCGTTTTTTCTGCGAGATAAAGCAGCATCGCGCCGGTCTCAAATACACTCACTGGAGCACCACCATCTGTCGGCACGTGATCGACAATTGCGGGCATCCGGTTGTTCGGACTGATGGCCAGGAAATCAGGCTTAAACTGATCCCCCACCCCGATGTTGACGGGGATGGTGTTGTATTCAAGCCCCATCTCTTCAAGCGCTATACTAATTTTCCAACCGTTCGGTGTCGGCCAATAATAAAGATCGATCATGGACGTTGTCCCTTCTGGTGCGTCAACTTCGCTTCAAACGCCTGTTCCATTTCAGTATTGAACCGCTGCAATTCTCCCGGATCAACAAAAGCATTGGCGTCTCCAGCAATTTGCCGCGCACGTTTGGCATGCAAGTCAAAAAGCATATCATGGTTGGCAAGGAATATATCCGCCTTCATTTTGCGCACTTTGGCAAAGGTGGCGCGGAAGTTTGCAACAATGCCAGAATAAGCTTCTGGCACGAGTGATTGCCCGGCCACCGTCTCGCTGCAATTAAGAAACACGCGTTTACGCTGCTTATCCGCACCCACTGCGTCAAGGCTCCAGCTGGTGCAGCCTGGGGAATGACCCGGCGTCATATGCGCGGTCAGGGTCACACCGCCGAGTGTCAGCTTTTCCCCATCCTTAACAATACGATCCACGCGAACGGATGGAAACTTAATGCCGCCACTTGGGCCATGGCCGATATCTCCCGCTTCGAGAAATGGCTTGTCTGCGGCACTGGCAACCATAATCGCGCCGCTAACACGTTGTAATCTAGCGAGCCCGCCAGCGTGGTCGTAATGGGCGTGGGTATTGAGCAAAAATTTCACGTCGCTAACCCTAAAGCCAAGCGCTTTGATGTTGGCGATGATGAGCGGCGCGGTTTGCGGCAGAATACCATCAATTAGAAAATGACCTTTGGGTGTCGTAATCAGATAGGCGCTAATACCCGCCGAACCGACATAATGGATATTCCCAATGAGTTTGAACGGCGCATAAGGTTCATTCCAGCGACCTTCCTGCGCGTCGGCGCTCACGCGCTCTTTCTCAGCCGCGTCGATTTCAGCATCACTGGCAAGGGGTGGCTTGTCAGTCGCAGCCAGAGCGTAAACCGCCGTCACCGCGCCGATGGTAATTGTGACAGATTTTAAGAGGCTGGGCATCAAAATCTATCCTTTTGCTTTATCCCAATATTGATCACGCAGCAGACGCTTATACAGCTTGCCCGTATCGTGTCTTGGCAATTGCTCCATGAAATCAATCTTGCGCGGTATCTTCACGCCTGACAATTTTTCGCGCGCGTAAGCGACGATATCGTCCCGCAGGGCATCGCTCGCTTCTGCCATGTTGATGAGTTGAATGACGGCGATGACCTCTTCCCCCATTTCATCATGCGGACCTCCAATAACAGCGACATCCTGAACCCGCGGGTGGGTAACCAGATGATTTTCAATTTCCTGCGGGTAAATATTCACCCCGCCCGATATGATCATAAAACTTTTGCGGTCCGTCAGAAATAAATATCCATCAGCATCAATTTTCCCGACATCACCAAGCGTCGACCACCCCTTTGCATTGCGGCTCGACGCGGTTTTTTCAGCATCGCCGTGATATTCGAAATTGGTATTGCCCTCAAAGAACACCAACCCCTCTTCACCCGCTGGCACATCATTGCCGTCATCATCGCAGATATGAAGGATACCCAGCACCGCTTTACCAACAGAGCCCTTGTGCGCCATCCAATCGCTGGACCCGATATAGGTCATCCCATTGCCTTCAGACCCGGCATAATATTCTTCCAGCACAGGCCCCCACCAGTCGATCATCGCTTCTTTGACTGGCACGGGGCACGGCGCAGCGGCATGAACCGCACAATTGAGCGTCGAAAGATCATAGCGCGTCCGCACCTCCTCAGGCAATTTGAGCATGCGTACGAAATGGGTTGGCACCCATTGGCTACAGCTAATCTTATATTTTTCGATATAGGACAGCGCCGCTTCGGGATCGAATTTTTGCATCAGGACAACCGTGCCGCCAATCTTATGCACCGTCATTGACCAACGCAAAGGGGCAGCGTGATAGAGCGGCGCGGGACAGAGATAGATGCTGTCCGCGTTAAACCGGAACAGGCCCGTTGCGAGCATGACCAATGAATTGCCCTGATCAATTGCGGGGTCTTCCGGTAAATTGACCTTCACGCCTTTGGGACGCCCTGTTGTCCCTGATGAATAGAGCATATCAACGCCTGCACGCTCATCTGCAATCGGGGTTGCGGGCATGGCCGCCACCGCATCCTCCCAACAGCCATAACCAGCAAGAGCCCCGCCCAACGCAAAACGGTCAACCTGCGTCGTCAGTTTTTCAGTGGCCTTCGACAAACTCGCTGATACCACCAGCAATTTCGCACCAGAATTATCGATAATATAATCGCATTCGTCTGCAGTTAATTTCGATGAGATACAGACATAATAAAGTCCAGAACGCTGCGCACCCCATGTCAGGCCAAAGTAATTTGGGTCGTTTTCAAGCATGAACGCCACAACATCACCGTGCTGCAGACCCTTTGACCGAAAAAATTGTGCTGCGCGGTTAGAGGCATCGTCAAGTCCGCCATAGGTGATAATTTCACCCGTTTCCGCTACGATAACTGCGGGCTTTTCCGGGTTGGTTTTAGCGTGTTGAAAGGGATGCATATCGGGCTTAATCCTCGTCAAATGTGCGAATCTGTGATCGCTTGAAAGGCAACGATAACATCACATGCGTTGCAATCCAGCACTGATATTTGCGTGACCACGGTTGCCTCGCTAAGCAGAGAAAATGTCCAATCCAGCCGACCAGAAATTCGACCCGCATATGCTGATCACGATGATGAGCAAAAATGGCCATAATGCCCTTATTGGGGTTGAATATCATGCGCACGGCGATGATTGGTGCGAGCTCAAACTCCCCTATAATGCGCAACTTGCCAGTGACGCCTCCACAGGCATTATGGCGTCAGGGCCAATTTTGACCATGATGGATATGGTCACCAGCATGTCGATTTGGTTGCGGGCCGGCAAATTCCAACCTCAAGCCACACTCGATCTGCGTGTCGATTATTTAAGGCCGGCAACGCCGGGAAACACGATCATCGGGCACGGCGAATGTTATGCGCTTACACGCTCTATCGCCTTCATTCGCGGTTTTGCTCATGACGGAGATCCTGACCGTCCACTCGCCCATGTTGCTGGCACCTATATGTTCACGGCGGGCGCGTGATGAAAATCAATTCACCCTATGCGCAAACAATGGGATTTGGCACAGAGCGGGATAGTGACGGACGCCTGATCCTGACCATGGCTTATGATGAAACGAAACGCGGACGGCCCAATTTTTTGCACGGCGGGGCCATTGCCGGCATGTTGGAAACCATTGCTTATCTAACGATTGCTGAACGTTTGGGTGATGATGATCGCCCCATGATCAAACCGATCAGCGTTACGGTAACGTTCCTGCGCGGTGGCCGTGATAAAATGACCTATGCCCGCGCGACCATTGAAAGACTGGGCCACCGCATCGTCAATATTGAAGCGATGGCGTGGCAGGATGATCCTGACACGCCGATTGCTTCGGCCCAAATGAATGTCATGCTCGACCGGGGTTAGGCTGCCAGCGCCTGCCACATGGCAACGGCTAGGCCAAAGGCCCGCATGTCACCCGTTGTTGTACCCTCCATCCGGTTCATCACATAACTGAATGTCGTCCGCGCATCCATGTCAATGATGATGATAGAGCCGCCATACCCACCCCAATAGATTGAATTGGGATTGGGCAGCGGGACTATGCCGCCTGGAAGCCCAAACCCCATCCCGTACCGGACAGGAATCCCCATAATCAGGTCTGTGCCCTCAATCTGCAGCTCGAGCGCCTTGCGGCAGCCCGCTTCTGAAAGGAACCGCCTTCCCTTTGCAACGCCGCCATTGGCAAGAATAGTATGAATTTCTGCAACGGCGCGCGCATTGCTCGTCCCGCCTGCAGCTGGAATTTCTGCTGCGCGCCAAGCACGCGTGCGCGTTGACAACACATCAATACCCGGATTTGTCGCCATATTTTGCGGCAGCGGGTCTTCGGCATTCATACTGATCGTCGCGTTTGAAGTTGGTGGAATGAGATCAGCGACACGACCATCCTCTGACGCTGGCAAACCGATGTGAAAATCGGCGTCCAGCGGCTCTGCAATTTCTTCGCGAAACACGGTGCCAACAGTACGTCCGGTAATACGCCGGATCACTTCGCCCACAAGATAGCCCTGCGTCATCGCATGATAACCAGGCGCCGTGCCCGGTTCCCAGAACGGAGTTTGCGCCGCGAGGAGCGTTGTACATTTTTCCCAACCATAGAGATCTTCTTTGACCATCGGCTCTTTCCACCCCGACAGCCCCGCAGAATGGCTCATTAAATGGCTGACTTTGATGTCCGCTTTTCCGCCCGCTGCAAATTCGGGCCAGTATTTGGCAACTGGTGCATCAAAATCAAGTTCGCCGCGATCCGCAATCAAAAGTGCGGTGAGTGCGGTCATCGTCTTGGTTGTTGAATAGACGTTGGCGATTGTGTCCTTCTCCCAAATGCGGGTCTTTTCAGCATCGGCAAATCCACCCCAAAGGTCGACCACAGTCTCCCCTTCCAGTGTCGCACAGAAAGACGCGCCGACATCCGCCCCACTTTCAAAATTTGCTGAAAATGCAGCCCTTACCGGCGCGAACCGATCCTGCGTGAAGCCTTGAGCTGAATTTACCATGATTATGCGTCGATGCTCACGCCGACAGCTGCATTAACCAAGCCGCCGTCAACAATGATTGTATCGCCAACAACATAATCGCCAGCCTTACTTGCGAGGTAGATTGCGGCACCAGCCATGTCTTCATCAGCACCAACGCGCTTGGCTGGAATCGACCTTGCAACAACATCACCATGATCGCGCGCGGCACGGTTCATTTCAGATGCAAACGCACCCGGGGCAATGGCCGTGACATTGATGTGATCGCTGATTAATCGCGCTGCTGTTCGTTTTGTCAGATTAATAACCGCCGCTTTCGATGCTTGATAGCTATAGGTTTCCCATGCATTCAAACGGATACCATCAATTGAAGCAATGTTGATCACTTTACCCGGCTTGGCGGCCGTCGCGGCGGCTTTTAGCGCGGGGTAAAAAGACTGTGTCAGGAAAAAAGGTGATTTGACGTTCAGATCCATAACCTTGTCCCAACCAGCCTCAGGAAAGGTTTCGAAATCAGCACCCCAACCCGCGCCCGCATTGTTGACCAGAATATCGAGCTTGCTTTCATGCTTGGCAAATTCTGCGGCTAAAGCCTGACAGCCTGCAACTGTCGACACATCCATCGGCAATGAAATGCAATTCGGACCAAGCTCAGCTGCTGTTTCCTCGCACGACGGGGCCTTGCGGGAAGAGATATAAACTTTAGCGCCTTGGGCGATGAAGCCTGCCGCAATCATTTTACCAATACCGCGTGATCCGCCTGTGATGAGGGCAACGCGGCCTTCGAGTGAAAATAGTTTTGATGTGTCCATGATATTTATCCGCCTCTTTTAATAGTTTCACGCGCAATGATAAGTTGTTGTATCTGACTTGTACCTTCGTAAATGCGGAAAATCCGCACGTCACGATAAAGGCGTTCAATCCCGTAGTCAGCGACATAGCCAGCGCCACCGAAAATTTGCACCGCCCGGTCCGCAACGCGACCCACCATTTCAGATGCAAATAATTTGGAGGCTGAACATTCAAGCACAACATTTTCACCTGCATCGCGCCGCGCTGCTGTTTCCAGAGTCAACGCACGAGCGGCCAGCGCCTCGGTTTTAGAGTCAGCGATCATAGCCTGGATCAATTGAAATTCCGAAATCGCTTGTCCAAATTGTTTGCGTTCGGTCGCGTAGGCCACACAGTCTGTAATCAGACGTTCTGCAACACCGATACACATCGCCGCAATATGCAAACGTCCTCGGTCCAATACGCGCATCGCAACCTTAAATCCTTCGCCCTCGTCACCAAGCATATTTTCAGCTGGCACGGCAACATCATCGAAATAAATATCACAGATATGCGCGCCCTGCTGTCCCATTTTCTTTTCAGCTACTCCCACGCGAATGCCAGGAAGGTCTGCAGGCACAAGGAATGCCGAAACGCCGCGCGATCCTTCGCCACCAGTGCGCGCCATGACGGTGAAGAGGGAAGCCTTGTCGGCATTGGTAATGTAGCGCTTTGTGCCGGTCAGTCGCCATACAGTGCCGTCACGAACCGCCCGCGTTTGCACCGATGCGCCGTCAGATCCTGCTTCTGGTTCCGTTAACGCGAAGGATGTGACAATCTCTCCGCTCGCAATGCCGGGCAGATATTTGGCCTTTTGGTCAGGCGTTCCGGCCATAACGAGGCCTTGCGAACCAATTCCGACGTTCGTGCCAAAACTCGACCGAAAGGCAGGGCTGGTGCGGCCCAGTTCAAACACGACGCGCATTTCTTCTGACATGGACAAACCGAGGCCGCCATATTCTTCAGGTATCGACAGCCCAAACAGCCCCAACACCTTCATTTCAGCGATCAGATCATCTGGTATTTCATCCGTGTCGGCGACATGCGCCTCCAACGGACGAAGGCGTTCAGTGACGAACCGGTTGATCGTGTCGATCAGCGCTGTAAACGTTTCGGGGTCCAGCGCCACTTTAGTATCCGTTCATCCGCGCCACGCGGTCGGCATGGAAACGCGCGTCCCCAAAAAATTCACTCAACCCGCGGTCGCGCTTCATATAGAGGCCAATATCATATTCGTCGGTCATTCCAATGCCGCCGTGCATCTGAACGCCTTCGCGCACGGAGAGGTTGCAGGCATTGCCGGTCTTGGCCTTTGCCACAGCCACAAACATTTCCGCGCGCGGATCATCATCATCCAGCAATTGCTGCGCCTTAAAAACGACTGAACGCGCTATTTCCATTTCACCGTAAAGGTGCGCTGCGCGGTGTTGAAGCGCTTGAAACTCTCCGATAATCGTGCCGAATTGCTTGCGTTGTTTGATATAATCAAGGGTCATATCCATCGCCGCCCCGCCGACACCAGTCATTTCAGCCGCCGCCCCAATACGCCCCGCATCGAGAAGCTTGGTGAGTGGTCCCCACCCTGCATCAACCTCTCCCAAAACGGCATCGCTATCGACCTGAACACCGTCAAGGGTGACGCGCGCAGACAGCGAAGAATCTGCCAAACGATCAACATCGGTTGTCACGCCTGCTGCATCCTTTGGAACCGCGAAAAGGGTAATGCCGTTTTCGTCACCAACAGCACCTGAAGTGCGGGCGCTGACGATCAGCATATCAGCGACATGGCCGTACAGAACGAATTGTTTTTTGCCCGTCAGCTTGAAACCATTGCCGGACCGTTCTGCCACCAGCGCGGTCGCAGCGGGGCGGTGCTTTGCCCCTTCATCAATCGCAAGACCGATGATCGCGTCCCCACTTGCAATTTTAGGGAGCCAATGGTCGCGCAATTCAGAACTGCCCGCTTTTAAAGCCTCAACCGCTGCAACTGCCGTCGTCAAAAACGGGGACGGCGTTAAATTGCGGCCGATTTCCTCAAGGATAATCCCCGCCTCAACATGCCCCAATCCAAGTCCGCCATTTTCTTCTGGGACAAGCACGCCCGTAAAACCCATTTCGGCGAACTGCTTCCATAAATCGCGCGAAAAACCGGTCGCGTCATTGGTGTCGCGTAACGCGCGGAGATGTTTGACAGGGGCTTGTTCAGCAAGAAAGGGCCGAACGGTGTCAGCCAACATCGCCTGATCTTCACTATGGTACAATGGCATGGGGTCAGGCTCCCGGAAGGTTAAGGATACGTTTTGCGACGACATTAAGCATGACTTCGCTCGTCCCGCCTTCGATGCTGTTGGCTTTGGTGCGCAACCATGACCGCGGTTTTGCGCCACCCTTTG